>QHWY01000321.1 GCA_003223875.1 Acidobacteriota bacterium
CTCCTCAGGAATCGAGTTCTTCGCGATCCTCTTGTTGATAAAGCACCACTATCGACACAGGCAAAGCTTCTCGCGGCCACGTCGCTGTTCTTTTGGCTGGCTGCGATTACCGCAGGACGTTTGATGGCATACGTGGGCGGTCGCGACATCGGACAGTAACTCGACTGATTGTTTATGAACCTGGCGCATATACACCTCCTGTTGAATCACTTTCCAACCGTCGGTTTTGCCATTGGTCTGGGGCTGTTGGTTCTGGCGATCACCTCGAAGAAAGACGAACTCAAACGCGCAAGCCTGGTTGTAGTGTTCCTCGTCGCGCTTATAACCATTCCGACCTATCTGAGCGGAAATGCTGCTCAGTCGGCGCTGCAGGAGCGTACCGACCTATCCCAAGCGGCGATCCGGGCGCACGAAGGAGCGGCGTTCTGGGGATACCTGTTCATGGAGATCACCGGTTTCATTGCCTGGCTGGGACTTTGGTATTTCCGCATCGTGAAACGCGTCGCGAACTGGAACGTTGCCGCCGTTTTCGTTCTCGGAGTTCTAACGTTCAGCGTTATGACAAGAGCCGCGAACCTCGGCGGGGAAATCCGCCATCCCGAAATTCAATCGGCAGGGGCGCTGGCGGACAATGCGAATGTACCGGATATTGCCAGGTCGATCGGTTTGTTCGTCAACGGCCATTCCTGGGTTTGGCCCACCTGCGAGACGCTTCATTTTATCGGCCTCAGCCTGTTATTCACCGTGGTTTTGATCGTCGATCTCCGTTTGCTCGGCATGGCAAAGAAGTTTTCCTTTGCCGCTTTGTATCAATTGCTGCCACTCGGGATTTTGGGATTTAGCATGAATCTCGTCACCGGAATGCTATTCTTCATCGCCAGCCCCGAACAGTACGTCAAGAACGTCTCATTTCATTGGAAGATTCTTTTTGTGATGCTGGCCGGAATCAACGCGCTCTACTTCATGTTGGTCGAGGAGCCGTGGGCCATCGGACCAGGTGACGACGCCCCCGCGTTCGCGAAATTTGCCGCTGCCTCTGCAATATTTCTCTGGGTAGGAGTGCTGTTTTTCGGGCACATGCTGCCGTTTCTTGGGAATTCGTTTTAGGAGCGGTTCAGGCGGTTGAGCAGGTAAGCAAGCACTCCAACCACCACGAGAACAGCAACAACGACGAGACTGACGGTAAGCGCTAGGAACATGTCTCATTTTGCACTCAGGCTCTTATAAACCGCCTCGACAAACATATCCGTGGTCCAAAAGCCGCTTGTCGATCCGTAGATCGGATCGTAGTCGCGAGTCGGTTTGGCGGCCTTTACCTGTTCCAGCGTCATACCTTTTTTGATCATGTCCCGAATGCGGTCCCGGATGATCGTGACCATATCGCGGTATTCGACGACGTCGGCTTCGTCAGATAAACGGCCGTGACCCGGAATCACCATTGTCCCGCCTTCCTGCTTCTCCGCGGGAATCGTGAGGTCGAGGATGAAATTCAGCGCGTCAATAACGCCGTTAATGCTACCACCGTTCCGCAGGTCGATAATTGGATAGCTCGTGGTCATGAAAATATCGCCGGCGCTGATGACATCCGACCGGCGAAAGAACACGATGCTGTCTCCGTCGGTGTGCGCGGAGTTGGGGTGAAGTAATTGAATGGCTTCGCCGTTAAAGAAAAATTCTTTTTTGTCGCCAAAGTATGTGTCGGTCGGCCATGCACCCGAAGGACGCGGACCCTCGGAGCCGGTCGGAGCGCTCATCCGTTTCATCACATTTTCATGCGCAAAGAGGGCCGCGCCTTCGGTGGCATCGGAAATGTTGCCGGCCACATTGCCGCCGGTGATCGTGGTGCCCGCAGCTCGCAACTTTTCGTTTCCTGCAGTATGGTCAGGATGAAAATGCGTGTTGATGATGTATCGAATTGGTCTGTTCGTTATGGGCTTCGCAAGCTGCTTCACCGTGGCGAGAACTTGATCCGTCATTTGGGCCGCGCCCGTATCCACCAATAACACGCCGTCGTTGCCGGCCTGCACGGCGATGTTGCCGACCGCGCCGACGAGCATGTAGACGTTTCCCTGCACATGCAGCACGTGAATTTCGGAATTCTGTTGGGCGCGGATGAGACCAGTGGAGAGGCCTAACCACAGGAGGGAATAGAATACAGCGCGTATTCCCCTCCTCGCAGAGGAGGGGAGGCGCGACAGCCGCCAGGCTGACGCGCCGGGGTGGTCAGTTCGGCCGAAATGTGTCGCCGAACTGACCACCCCGTCTGCGCCTTCGCTTCGCTCGGCGCAGCCACCCCTCCTCTGCGAGGAGGGGAATAATACTTGTCTGTCACTCATTCCCACGCTCACTTCGCCGCTGGCCGCATTTTTGTCTGGTATTCGGGATACGTCGTTTCCGCACCGCCGCGGGCTGCGGTCTCCGGGATGCCGTACTTCTTTGGAAATTCGCTGAGGAACTTATTCGTTCCAGGCAGATGATGAGGCACGGTCCCTTTGGGGCGCTCGATCTCGACAACGGCGTCGCACGGATACGGCGTGATTTGCTGGCGCGGATCGAGGATCCAGTTCGTCGTGCGTATGAAAGGTTCAGTCAGATACACGGGATCATTGATGATGCTGATCAGCGTGAGATAGTCGCCGTGCCGGATCCAGTGTTCGGTCAGCGTGGCGCGATCGCTGCGAGGAACACCATTGCGGCGAATCCAACCGGCCTTCAAATGCGTTGTTGTTACCGTGAGCGTGTCGCCTTCCCACTTTCCAGTCGAGAATCCCTGCCACGTATGGGCGGCGTAATCCGGCGGATGTTCGCGCCCGTCCATCCAAATCGTTCGCTCGGGCGCCTGCCATGAGATGTGGGTGTGGAATGCGATAATCTCCTGCGATTCTTTATCGACTTCCTTCGTGATCCTCAGATTCGCCGGGCCTCGCGGAGAGTAGTCGGCGGGATGCGGTTTGCATTGATGCTCCGGCAGCGTCAGTAGTGATGCATCCCAACTGTCGGCTCTGAGCCGCGCCGCGTCATTGATAGGCAACCCGAGATAGTCCCCGATTTCCGGGCCCGGTATGCGCTCCGGCTGATCTTCGTGAAAGCGTGGTGCCCATTCGCCCGAGGGATCGACCTGGGCGAAGGCCGGAAGGGTTAGCATCACGGTCGCAAGACCAACTAAGAGCCGGAATCTCATCGATCACACTCCTGCAGCTGATTCAAATCTTAGCTCATCGAGATGAGTAGTGGCTTCGAGAACTTGCAAAAACCCGCGGTTTTTACCGATGTCACGATTCTGTCCATGGTTCTATCCATAGGGACGGCTTTGCACAAAAAATACATCGTGGGCGCTCATAGAGCGCCCCTACAGTTGCGCACCCCAAGCTGTAGGGGCGGTCTATGACCGCCCAGGATTTTTTGTGCAAAGCCCATGGGACTCTCGGCGGTTCTGAACCATTATTTCTGAAAGCCCCGGTACCGGCAAAGCTGCTAAGATTCTGATTCGCAAATAGGCTGAGGAGACCAAGCATGATTACCGAAACGAGCAAAACCCCCCCAGCAGCGGATAAAGCGACCCGTCCGATGACAGGCGCCGAATATCTGGAAAGCCTGCGTGATGGCCGCGAGATCTGGCTCTATGGCGAGCGGGTTAAGGACGTCACGACGCATCCGGGATTTCGAAACAGCGCCCGGATGGTTGCCCGTCTATACGATGCGCTACACGATCCGAAATCGAAGGATGTGATGACCATCGAAACCGACACCGGATCCGGAGGTTACACGCATCCGTTCTTCCGGGCCCCAAAAACCGCGGAAGAACAGGTCAAGGCTCGCGATGCCATCGCGGCATGGGCTCGGGTAACCTATGGATGGCTGGGACGCTCACCCGATTACAAGGCATCGTTTCTGGGAACACTGGGGGCCAATTCTGCTTTCTACGCGCCTTACGAGGCCAATGCGAAAGCCTGGTACAAGAAGGCGCAGGAACGCGTGCTATATCTCAACCATGCGATCATCCATCCGCCCGTCGACCGCGACCGGCCAATTCACGAACGTGCTGAAGCCTGCGTTCACGCGGTCAAAGAAGGCGACGCCGGAATATGGGTCAGCGGCGCCAAGATCGTGGCAACCGGTTCGGCTTTGACTCACGCCACATTCGTCGCGCACCACGGATTAATTCCTCTTCAGGATAGAAAGTACGCCTGCATCTTTATGGTGCCCATGAATGCTCCCGGTGTAAAACTCATCTCTCGAGCTTCCTATGAGAACACTGCCGCGGTCATGGGAACGCCGTACGACTATCCGCTCTCGAGCCGTCTCGATGAAAACGACGCCATCTTTGTACTGGATAATGCGTTCATCCCGTGGGAGGACATTTTTGTTTACGGCGATATTGAAACCGCCAACAACTTTTTCCCGAGGACGGGCTTTATCACACGGGCTTTACTCCATGGCTGCACTCGTCTTGCGGTAAAGCTGGATTTCATTGCCGGTCTGATGATCAAGGCGCTCGAAGCCACCGGCACGAAGGATTATCGGGGTCAGCAAGTGCGCGTTGGCGAAGTTATTGCGTATCGAAATCTGTTCTGGAGTCTTTCAGAAGCCATGGCCCGTAACCCTTCCCCTTGGGTGAACGGCGCGGTTTTGCCGAACTACGATGCCTCGACGGCCTATCACGTCTTCGGTGCAACGTTTTACCCCGTCGTGAGAAATTTGATCGAGCAGAGCGTCGCCAGCGGTTTGATTTATCTGAATTCCAGCGCACGGGATTTCCAAAATCCGGAACTTCGGCCGTATCTAGAAAAGTACGTCCGAGGCTCAGGCGGATACGATGCGGAACAGCGCGTGAAACTGATGAAGCTCCTCTGGGACTCCATCGGTACCGAGTTCGGCGCGCGGCATGAACTGTACGAGATCAACTATTCGGGTTCCACGGAAGAAAACCGCGTGACCTGCTTGAATATTGCAAACGCGACGGGCGTCACAAAGAGCATGAAAGAACTCGTTGAAAAGTGTCTGGGCGAATACGACATCAACGGCTGGACTGTTCCGGATCTGATTAATCCGGATGACGTGAGCTGGTTTTCGAAACTCCCCTCCTAAGCGGGTAGCCGGGGCACGGCCAGTTTCAGGAGAGGAACGAGATTTAAACGAGCAACATTCCCCTCCTTGGCAAAGGAGGGGTGGCCGCGCCTTCAAGAAAATGGTCCCATTCCTTTGATGGGCGCGGACGGGGTGGTTGGTTCAACATCGAATTATCGGTGGGTTGACCAACACCACCCCGTCTGCACGGGCTAAGGTGGCTTCGCGGCTTTTTTGACCGCGCAGCCACCCCTCCTCAGCTGAGGAGGGGAATAGCCTCCCCAAACGTAGTTCCTCAGGAGTTAGGAGGGGTGCCGCGCCCGAACGCAGTGAGGAGCGCGGCGGGTGGTTCCTCAGCAACCACCCGCATTGCGCGACGCTGCCGCATCGCGCAATGTGCTGCCCTCCTAACTTAGGAGGGCACTGGCTTTAGCGTTCTACTGCCCCAAAGCTTTGACAGGGATATCGAAGTACGCCGTATTCACGACGCCCTTCCGCTGGAACTGCACCCACACCCGGTATGCTCTGGCTCGCGGGAAGATGACATTGAACTGAATCTGCGGTCCGCCATCGGCGATGAACGGATGTTCGTGACGGATGTTCGTGAATCATGTCGATCAAATCATCGCTTGCGGCCAGCATGTGTCCCCACGCGGCGAGGTACTTCTCGAGCCCTTCGGCCGGCTTGACTCGAAAATACATCTGCGTCTTGAAGCCCGAAATCGGTTGCGGCGGATCCGTCGTCAATTCGACGGTCATGTTCTCCGCGTCCTTGGGTGAATAGTCCCGCATGAGCGAAGCTGGTTTGGGAGCAGGCCCGGGAACAATCACGGTTTTTGTGATCAATTGAGGTGTCGCGCCGTCAGGATAAAAGTCGCCCAAAATACGGTACATGCCTGATTTGGGGAACACATACTGATAGTGAAAACTCTTGTCGGAACCGAGCGTCGGATGATTGTGCAGGAAGACTTGCAGATCCTGACTCACGACAAACATGTGGAACAATTTCTCATGCACGATCTGAAAATTCGTGACCGGCCGGTCCTTCCACGGATCGTGAACCTCGAAAGTAAGATCCGCCGGCTGGCCAGTTTTGATGGGCTTCGGCGACACATCCAGATGCAGATGATATTCGACAGGATCGGGCAAACCCGCCACCAGCGCCATGCCGCAGCGCGCGCAATTGCCGGGATTGTTCGATCGCACGTCCGGATCCATGGGGCAGATATAAACCGAACCGGCATTTTGCGACGGAAGGGGGGCGATCACTGGATTCTGCGCGCTGACCGCAGCGGCGACCACTAATAAGACGAGCAGACCCAAGACAGTACGCATTACTTCTTTTCCTCCGGCAGAAGAAAAATAGTTGCACCCGGCGGAATTCCGCTAATCACGGTACCGGCCGGCAGCTCGAGTGGGGCGCGATATAGGAAAGGGTGCCCGAACTGTTCTTTGTAGTCGTCGAGCCACACGAGCGGTTCGATCCGTCCGTCGGGAAGCTCCGCAATGATCTGATACGAGCCCGGCGGCACCGATTTCGCCAGCAGGCCGTCGAGGTTGAATGTTTTCACGAGCTTGAAATCACCCTTTACGGCGATCGCGCCGGGCTGACGCACCGAATGAGATGCCTCTGCTTCCGCATCGAACCAGGCGCTCTCCTTCATCATCTCGTTAAGCTTGTCTTTCGCGGGAAGGTCCTTCTCCTCACCTTCGGGAGATCCTCCCTGCGACCAACTCGTGAGCAGCTCCAGTTCTTCGGGTGTGAGGGCTTGATCGTTCCGGAAATCGCCGAATCCCTTCACCGCGCCCCACGGTGGCATCCGGCGCTCCAGCACTTCTTCCTTAATCGCAGTTCTCCAAGGAAATGTTTCCTGGTACTGCATCAAAGAAAATGCCCGGCTCCCTTCCCGATGGCACGCCACGCATCGCGAATAGAAAATGCGCGAAATCTCGCGATCCCAAGTCACAGGCGTCGTCACGATGTCGTGCGCCTCAGCCAGCGCGCACATCCCGATTATGACAATGCATGCGAAGTGGACCTGCCGTTTCACGGTTGACCACCCGAGGTTATTTTTTAGGACCGTAAGTTTTCGCGAGATAGTCGACGAGCATTGGTACATCCTTGTCCTCGACACTGGCGCCCTTCGAAATCATCGAGTTCACGAGCATTCGCCAATCCTCTTTGCTCAGGTGCTCGTCCTGAACAAGATCGAGGTCATGGCAAGCGGTGCACGCCGTCTCCAGGAGCATCTTAGCAGCCGCATCCGAGCCCGATGCCTGAGCGTCCGCGGGTTTTGCGCCGGCGGGTCCGAAGTTTTTGACGAGATAATCGACCAGGACAGGAATATCCTTTTGCTCGATCGTGGCGCCGTTGGAAATCATCGACGCGATCAGGCCTTCCCAACCGTCCTTGTCGAGATGCAGTTTCACAACACCATCAAGGCTGTGACAGGCCGTGCAAGCATCTTGGAGGACTTTCTTTCCCGCGCCTTCAGGTAACTGAACATCTTGAGCCGTCGCATAAGCCATCGTCGCCACCGCGATAGTAGCCATGAACCACATCGCAGTCTTTCCGAACATCCAATTCATATGAGTCTCCTTAATTGCACTTTCTCGTAGCAAGCTGTCTAAGAGATTGTGGAGCGCTCTAATTTAAAACCGTATTCTGGTTTTTTTCAACTGGTGCTAATATTCGGCCCTCAAATAGCATCATCGGGAGGATCGATGCGGGCCCGGACCTTTTCGATATTTGGACTTTTAGTTTGTTTGTTCCCCGTTGGGGCCATGTTCGCCCAGGAGGGACATCCGCTGAAGGGTAGTTGGATCGGCGACTGGGGACCGAATCCGAACGATCGGAATCAGGTCACGGTCGTCATGGACTGGGATGGAAAACAGATCACCGGCGTTCTGAATCCCGGCCCCGGCGCGATTCCGATTCTAAAAGCCTCGCTCGAGCCCAAAGGCTGGCTTGTCCATTTCGAAGCCGACGCGAAGAATGCGGCAGGCCGGACGGTTCACTACATCGTCGATGGTCACATCGAAAACCTCGGGTTGTACAACCGCTCGATCGTCGGAACCTGGAGTCACGACAACGTCAAAGGCGACTTCAAAATCACCCGCCAATAGTGTAAAGGCCTGTTGAGGTGGCGATCGAACGTTTGTCCAACCTGGCGACGATCTCACGGCATGGGAAAATATGTGGCATCGACGCTGAGATCATCCGCACAAAGTGTCTTGAAGCGAATGCCAATCCGAGAAAGCGGGAGATCCTGGTTCTGCATCGGGACGACGCCGATCCGCTCCAGAGAATGCTCAATGCGCTCCAACCCGGAAGCTACATCCGGCCGCACCGCCATCACACACCACCAAAAGCCGAATCACTCATACTGCTCAGCGGCTCGATAGGCTTTGTTCCCTTTTTCGATGATGGAGCAGTTGACACCGAAAATGTTGTTTTGCTTCACCCGACCAGAGGCGCGTCCGCCCTCGACTGTCGCGAAAGTGTTTGGCACACCTTCTTCGCCCTTGAGCCAAACACCGTGTTATTTGAGGTTAAAGCCGGACCCTACGATCCCTCAGGTGAGAAGCAATTCGCGCCCTGGGCTCCGGCGGAGAATGCTGCTGAGGCGCGCGCTTACTTGGAATCACTCGAGCAATTGTTTAGCCGCCGCTACCTACGGGATTCCGGCTCGAGATGATCTTGTTCGGGTTGACGTTCCTATCCACGACGACTCCGAAGAACCCACTCATCATTTCTTCCCATGTCATTTCGCCGTAGTAGACGGTCCTGTTGGGATTTGGATTGAACTTGTTATTCGGAGAATTATCGTAGTGCGCGTCAACATGCAGCTTCGTTCCCTTAGGAACCTTGATTGATGTGTCGTATCCGAGTTGCCAGTTGAAATCATAGTGCGGCACGTTCAAGATGACCTGCTTCCTGCCGTCGGGGTATTCCAGCGTGTAGGTCATGTCTTTGCCCCGGACATGCATATGGGGCATCATGAACACCAACTCCGCGTCCACGTTGAACGTGGCCTCCGCCGGCGGACTTTGCCAGTTGCTTTCGTTCGGCGGAATGCGAAAACGCGACGGATCCTGAGTCGCCGATGTCAACAATGAAACGTAGCGGCGCTCGGGCGGCTCTTTTGCGAGCGTGAATCCGACCTGCACGTGATCCGTTACGCCCTTACCGTTCGGGGTATAGTGCAGATTGATCATCATGTCCCATCCGGTGGGGATCAATTTCGCTGCGCGATGAATGCTGTAATCGTCGGCGATCATGCCCGGCAGATAGCAATCCTCCAGACCATTGCTTCCGGCCAGAAAATTTGTTCTTCCGCCGAACGTCGGCCCCGCGGTGGGAATCGCGGCCCCCTCGTCATCACGCTCTTTCGGCGCCCAAAGAGGCTCGAAATATTTCGCGTCGGGAGTGTGCGGCTTGAAAGCGATACACATGTGATGCGTAACTGCCGTATGTTCAGGACGGATCTGGATCGCAGTGACCCAGGTGTCCTTGGTGAATCCGGTTGGGATTGTCACCCACATCCATTCGACCACATCGTTCTTGGGATGAGCAGGAACTTCAAATGTTGGGCCTTGAACGATAATATCGGGCCGGATCACCCAACCTTCCGGCGGCCACTCGATGGGCGCCGGCGCGTCTTTGGCATTTCCCTCCAGAGCGCCGCCATCGACCCATTTCACAATCGTGTCAATGTCGCTTTGCTTCAAGGACCGGTCGTTCGTGAAGTGACCGTACTGCGGATCCGCAAACCACGGGGGCATCTTTCGCGTCGCCACCGCCGTCTTCATCGCCTTGGCCCAAGGCCGAGCCTCTTTGTAACTCAGTAACGACATCGGCGCGATTTGGCCTGGGCGGTGGCAGCCCTGGCAGTTCTTCTGAAGGATCGGCAGAACGTCCTTATTAAAGGTGACGGGTGAGGAAGGGATTTGTGCGGCCATCGCCGTACCCCCCAACATCAATGTCGCAAAGCAGAACTTTGTGAACATGAAATCCTCCAGGCACACGCTCGAGACTTGCGAATGGGTCCACTATAAGTCCGTATCGCATGAGCAGTCAAATCGACGGACCCACTCGAGACTTTGCCCTACAAAAGCGGAACGAACCACAAAAAGCACAATAAGAATCACAAAAGGCACAGAAAAGAGTTTCTTGTGCCTTTGTCGACTTCCCCGATTGTGTTAGGCAAAGCTCATGATGACGGCGGGAACTATGAGTCTCTTCATGAATACCTCCCCCACAGTCGAATTAGTTTGAAACCTTCTTTGTCGGCTGCGTCTGACAATCGGACGTCCGCACAGATGAAGCTACGTCCGCGGGCATGATTGCCGCACCATGTCAGCGCCGCTGCCAGTTGCAGAGCGTCGGCCGCGCGCAGAGGATGTGTGCGCAATAGGC
>QHWY01000322.1 GCA_003223875.1 Acidobacteriota bacterium
CAATCGTTCGAATCTCTGAATACTTCCAGGTTCGTGAATGATCCTCTTTGACACTCAAAAATCGAATCCCTTCCGGCGTTATCTGCAAGGTTCCGTTGCAGCCGTTCAACACGTGCCGGTGATAGGCGGGGATTTCAAATTCCGGTTTGGCCGTAATCGTCTGGCTGGCAAGGAGAGGACGGCGAAGTCGTTCGGATAAGAATTGCGTCAGACGGTCGTTTTCTGTGGGGCTACGCGCGGATTGCAGGCGAAATACGTAATTACGGCGGCCGGAAAGCTTTCGCGTGAGCATTTCATAGGTCTCGATACGAATGGCTGATGGATCGGCAACATCCATTTCATGCACGTCGATGAACGGCAGAGTTATGGAAGTCTTTCCGTTGGTTGAATGATATTGAATGCCCGCTTCATTGATGCGCAGTTGTCCCGATTCATCCTTTTGCATAGACCTGGAACGTACGACGTCGTATTCGAAGCTGCCCTGAGCTTGCAACCCACCTAACGCCACAGAAACAATCAGTAACAGTGCATACATATAAATCTCCTACGAGACCGAAGGATCACTTGCAGCGAGCCTGCGGACTTCGCGTCCTTTCCAGATTTCGTAAATTGCCGGATACACGACAAGCTCCAGGATGAATGAGGTGAAAATCCCGCCGATCATCGGAGCGGCAATTCGCCGCATCACATCCGAGCCGGCACCGGTAGACCACATAATGGGGACCAATCCCATAAACATGACGGCAACAGTCATCACTTTCGGTCGAAGCCGCTTAACCGCGCCGTCCTCAATCGCCGATTTCAAATCGGCAATGCTTCGCATCCGACCTTTCGCTTTTCGGTCGTTATAGGCAAGATCCAGGTACAGCAGCATAAACACAGCGGTTTCCGCATCGACGCCCAGCAGGGCAATCAACCCTACCCAGACGGCGATGCTCATGTTGTAGTTGAGAAGATACAGAAGCCAGATGGCCCCAATTGCTGAAAACGGCACGGCAAGCAGGATGATCACGGTTTTGACAAATGAGCCGGTATTGAAGAAGAGCAACAGGAAAACAATGAACAGCGTGATCGGAACGACAACCCACAAACGTTCCACCACGCGTTGGAGATATTCATACTGACCGCTCCAAACGAGGTGATATCCCGCAGGCAGTTGGACTTTTTCCGCGACGACGTGCTTCGCTTCTTCAACATAACGTCCCATATCGCGGCCAGTCACATCGACGTAAACAAAGCCGGCGGGAAATCCTTCTTCGTTCTTGATCATCGATGGCCCGGTTCTCAACGTAATATCGGCAAGCTGTGTAATCGGAATCTGAGCCCCATTGGGAGTGGAAACGAGCACTCGATTAAGGTTAGGTATGTCGCTGCGGAAATCCCGTGAATACCGAACATTCACCGGATATCGCTCACGGCCTTCGACAGTCGTCGTTACAGTAGTGCCACCGATGGCGGATTCAACCACATCCTGAATTTCTCCGACCGAAAGGCCGTAACGCGCGGCCTCCTCTCGCCGGACCTGAAAATCTAGGTAATAGCCCCCGGTAACCCGCTCGAAAAACGCGCTGCGTGTTCCCGCTATCGGCTGCAGGACTTTTTCAAGCTGCAAACCGATCTTCTCGATCGTATCGAGATCCGGGCCGAGGACTTTGATTCCGACGGGAGTGCGGATACCGGTGGTGATCATGTCGATGCGCGTGCGGATTGGAAACAGCCACGCATTTGCGAACGTCGGGATCTGGATTGTGTGATCCATTTCCTCGATGAGCTGCTCCCAACCGATCGGCCCGTCTTCCGGCCAGATTCGGCGAAGTGTCGGCTTCAGAAATTCAGGACTGCGTGGCGAATACCAGCGATCGCGGTGGACTTGCCTCCATTCCTTTTCCGGTTTGAGGACGACGGTCGTTTCCACCATGCTCATGGGTGCCGGATCGGTTGCGGTTTCTGATTTGCCAATCTTTCCAAAAACACTTTGAACTTCCGGAAACTGCGTTAAGAGCTTGTCCTGGATCTGGAGGTACTTTGTCGCCTCTGTTACTGAGATTCCGGGCAACGTGATCGGCATGTACAGAATGGTCCCTTCGTTCAGTGGAGGCATGAATTCAGAACCGAGCCGCAAGTAGACCGGAATGGTCAGAGCAACAAGCAGGAGGGCAGCGGTGATCACGAGCCATTTGTGATTCAGGACGAACCGAACCACAGGATGGTACACACGCATGAGCGGACGGCTGATTGGATGGTGTTCTTCGTTATGGATTCTGCCGACGAGGATCGCGTTGGTTGCGCGGGACAGCCATCGCGGACGAAACCGGAAAGGTTCGGTCCGCATGAACAAGAGCCGCATAGCCGGGTCGAGCGTAATAGCGAGAACCGCTGCGATCGCCATTGAGAAGTTCTTGGTGAAGGCTAGAGGCTTGAATAGCCGTCCTTCTTGATATTGGAGGGAGAAGATCGGCATGAACGAGACGGCGATAACTAGGAGTGAAAAGAAACTCGGGCCCCCGACTTCCTTAACAGCGTCGATGATCACGCGCTGAGCGCTTCCGTGTCGGCCTTCTGCTTCCCAATGTTCCAGTTTCTTATGTGTCTGCTCGACAACAACGATTGCGGCATCCACCATCGCACCAATGGCGATAGCAATGCCACCCAGGGACATAATGTTCGAAGTAATCCCACTGCCATACATCGGAATAAAAGACAGAATGACAGCGATCGGAATCGTGACAATCGGAATGATGGCGCTCGGGACGTGCCACAGGAAAATGAGAATCACAACGCTGACAATGATCAGCTCTTCAATGAGCGTGTGCTTCAACGTATCGATCGAGCGTTCAATTAAATCGGACCGATCATAGGTAACCACTAGGTCCACGCCTTGAGGGAAGCCCGGCCGAACTTCCTGAATCTTTTGCTTCACGGCCTGGATGACGTTCATGACGTTCTGGCCGTAACGGACGACGACGATGCCGCCCGTCACTTCGCCTTCACCATTGAATTCGGCGACTCCACGCCGCATGTCCGGCCCCAGCTCGACACGAGCGACATCGCTGATCAGAATCGGCGTGCCTTTGCCATCCGTCCCAAGCGGCAGTCTTTGAATATCCTGAACGGCTTGAATATAGCCACGCCCGCGAACCAGATACTCCTTGCCCGTGAACTCCACAACACGTCCGCCGACTTCGCTGTTGCTGTCATGGATCACCTGCATGAGCTTATTGATCGGAATTCCGTAAGCGCGGAGCTTGTTTGGATCAACATTCACTTGGTATTGCTTCACAAATCCGCCTACGGTCGCGACTTCCGCGACGCCCGGCACGCTCTCCAACCAGTACCGCATGTACCAGTCATTGAATGAACGCAATTGAGCAAGGTTGTTTGTTCCCGTTTTATCGACGAGTGCGTACTGAAATGCCCAACCAACACCCGTCGCATCCGGTCCGAGCCGCGGCGAGACGCCTTCGGGAAGCTTCCCGCCAATCTTGCTCATGTATTCCAGCACACGGCTGCGGCCCCAATAGATATCGGTGCCTTCCTCGAAAATCACGTATACGTAGGAGAAGCCGTAATCTGAGATCCCACGGACGGCGCTGACACGCGGGGCAGCCAACATCGCCGACACGACGGGATACGTGATCTGGTCCTCCACGAGATTCGGACTGCGACCGGGCCACTCGGTGTAAATGATCACCTGCGGGTCCGACAGATCCGGAATGGCATCCAACGGAATCTGACGTATGGAATACAAACCGGCAAAAACCAGCATCGCAACGAGGACGACCACGATTCCCCGGTTGTGGCCGCAGTATTCAATAATGCGATTAATCATTTCCCCTCCTTGCAGAGGAGGGGTGGATGCGGCGCAGCCGCAGACGGGGTGGTCAGATCGGCCGAGACTTTTTGCCGAACTGACCACCCCGGCGCGCCAGTCTTTCTTGAGGCTTCGCCCTGTCGGGCTCGCGCTTCGCGCCGACTGCCGCGCCGCCCCTCCTCTGCGAGGAGGGGAATTTGCTTGCTCGTCACCATACTTACCTGGCCGTAATCGTGGTCTTTGCTGTTCCGATCACCTGGCCATCCTTTTTGACTGTGACAGTTGTTTCCCACGTCCAAGCCATTAAGAACTGGATGGTCCCGCTATAGATCCCGCCGCCTTCGGGTTTAAGCGCCGCATCGGAACTCATGGGAGGCATATTCCCCATCTGGGGC
>QHWY01000323.1 GCA_003223875.1 Acidobacteriota bacterium
GGGTCTTCCAGCGGCATCCTTCACCAAAAGCCGGATGCTGTTGCTGCCGGGCTTGGCCGTCTTCGGCTCCAGTACTTCGACCTGGAGGTTTTGAGCAGCCGGAGCAGGCATGCCAACCGCAACACGAGACGGTTCACCCATACTGGCGAAGGCGCCCTTCAACCGGCTCTCCGAATCGAGGATGAAGTTCGCCGATGTGACCACTTGTTCACCCGCTTTTAGTCCGCTTTCTATCGATACGG
>QHWY01000153.1 GCA_003223875.1 Acidobacteriota bacterium
GCACGTTTCGCCTCCGGTATGCCCTGAACCGCAGGATTATGCAGCGCCAGGATCACGAGCTCGATTCCATACTTGTCCATTTCCGGCAGACGGAGTTGTTCGAGGTCGAGCAGGCGCCGCTTGATATCAGGCCAGGCGGGAAACCAACCGGCGTATCGCGCGTCATGAGCCTCACTGATGGTATCGGGAATCGCAAAATGTTCTTCTAGAGCGATCTTACCTTCCATGAATCTCCTTAAAGATCTTGAAGTCGCGGGAATTTAACTCGGCCACGACGAGCGTTGTCAAGGGCAAAAGCGGGGGAGAAAGCGACTGCCCTCCTAAGTTAGGAGGGCACGACATTGCGCGATGCGACAGCGTCGCGCAATGCGGGTGGTTCCTGAGGAACCACCCCGCCTCGCTGCGCTCGGCACCCCTCCTAACTTAGGAGGGGAAGTTTCTATCGCAGCGCGAGCGCTATAAATTCGGCCTGATGCTCGTTCGACCCGATCGCTAACACGATATATTGCTTTCCTTTGTGCATGTACGTCATTGGAGCGCCAGTCGTGCCGGCTGGAAATTCCATTTCCCAGACGACGGCGCCATTAGCCTTGTCGTAGGCACGAAATTTTTTGCCTCCGCCACCGGGAGGCGTACGAACGTTGATCGGATCTCCTTCGCCAATAAAGAGCAGAGTCTTCGTCACGAGTGGAGAGGCGCGGCCGGGTTGACCAAGTGGAGGCAAGTTCAACTGCTTGATCGCAGGATGGTCACGAGGTCCGTCGCCGTTGGGCTTCATCCACACGTGATCGCCTGTATTCAGGTTGATCGCAGTGATCCTGCCATACGGCGGTTTGAACAGCGGCAAGCCGCGTGGACCCGTCACGAATTCCCGGGTGCCGTGAACGTAACGCAAGTTGGAGCGCGTCGTTTCACCGGGAATGAGGTCCGCCGCAAACGTTCCGGTCACCGAAGGCACATACAGAATTCCTGTTTCCGGGTCCAACGCGGCGCCGTTCCAATCTGCGCCACCAACCGAACCGGGTAGCTGAAGCGTTCCGCGCGTATCGTTCGGTCCGTCACCTTTAACTGAAGGCGGCGTGAAGAGCGGACCGGTAACGTAACGTTTGGTGATTTCAATCGCTTCGCTTCGAAGCTCGGGCGTGAAGTCGATGAGTTGGTCGATGGATACACCTTGACGTTCGAACGGCGCGGGTTTGGTTGGAAACGGCTGCGTTGGCGAAGTCCGTTCTCCAGGTGTGGCCGATTGCGGTACCGGCCGCTCTTCGATCGGCCAAACCGGCTGGCCCGTCACGCGATCGAACACAAAGGCAAAGCCTTGTTTGGTCACCTGAACGACGGCTTTGATGGGTTTTCCATTGACTCGGATGTCGGCCAGGATCGGCGCGGCGGGCGAGTCGTAATCCCACAGATCGTGATGGACCAACTGATAATGCCAGACGCGTTCGCCGGTTTCCGCTTTCAGGCAAACGAGGCTGTCGCTGAAGAGATTGTTGCCGAGCCTGTGTCCTCCATACATATCGCTTGTTGGAGAGGTCAGCGGCAGGTAGATGTAACCGAGTTGTTCATCCGCGCTCAGATTGGACCATGCGTTGACGCCGCCCGTGTATTCCCACGACCGGTTTTCCCAGGTTTCGATGCCGAACTCGCCCTCGCGGGGAATCACTCTGAACGTCCAACGGAGCTTGCCGGTTTTGATGTCATAGCCGCGAACATCGCCTCGAGTTCCTTCCTTGACGTTTGGGTTGTCGGCGATTGAAGAGCCAATGACGGCGATATCCTTGATGACGAGCGGCGCTGAGGTAAAGTTGAACGGCTGGGGCTGCGGGCCGAGTCCGCTCCGAAGATCCACTTTGCCGCCGTCTCCGAAACTTCGAATCAGCTCACCGGTTTTGGGATTAATGGCGAACAGATACGGCGGTCGAACGGAAAGAATCCTCTCCTCGGCGCCGTTACGCCAATAGGCAATCCCCCGCGTCGCAGTGCCATTAAGGGCTTCCGGACTAGAGTCCGTGGACTCCTGCACCCAAAGCGTTTTGCCCGTGGCCGGGTCGAAGGCCTCGACCAGACCGATACCATTGGAAGCATAAAGCACGCCGTCGATCATGAGCGGCGTCGAGCGGAACAAATTGGAGAACTTCATCCCCGGATGCTGTCCGCGTAATTCCCCGGCCACGGCAGGCCGGCGCCAGGCGATATGGAGATTCCGCACGTTGTTTCTGGTGATCTGGTCGAGCGGCGCATATTTTGTGCTTCCTTTGTCTCCACTATGATTCGGCCACTGACCTCCTGTGGTTCCTCGTTGGGCTTCCGAGGTCAAGCTGAGGAAGAGCGAAATGATACAGGCGCAGATGATCAACACTCGATGTTTCATTGGCGGATCATAATGTGTGGGGTTACGCTGGTCAATGAAACTGGTGAACATTCCCCTCCTCGCAGAGGAGGGCGCCAAGCGCGAGCCCGGTAGGGCGAAGCCTCAATAGAAGATCGGCGAAATGTTTGGGCCGGACTGACCATTGATTGAGGCTTCGCCCTATCGGGCTCGCGCTTCGCGCCCGGCGCGTCAGTCTAGGACTGTCGCGCCACCCCTCCTCTGCGAGGAGGGGAATATTCGCCCGGAGGAAAAATGATCAAACTGGATGACGCCCTCAACGAACTCGTGATCGCTAACCGGATCCTCGCGAACGAAAACGTGGTGGACGCTTATGGCCACGTGAGCATTCGGAATCCGGACAAGCCGGAGCGGTTCTTCATGGCTCACATGCTCGCAACTCCGGAAATTGTCGAGCGCACCGATATCCTAGAATTCGGTTTGGATGGAGAACTCGTCAGTGACTCCCGCACACCGTCTATCGAACGATTCATTCATGGCGGGATCTACGAAGCTCGGCCCGATGTCGCGGCTGTCGTGCACGCGCATGCCGAAGACACGTTGCCTTTCGGAATTACGAACGTTCCGCTGCGTCCGGTCATTCACTCCGGAAGCTTCATCGGAACCCAGGTGCCGGTTTGGGATATCGCCGACAATTTTGGCGACACGGACCTTTTGGTGTCGAACACGGCGCACGGACGTGATTTGGCGCGCTGTCTGGGCAAGAACCATGTGGTATTGATGCGAGGCCACGGATTCGCTGCCGCCGCGCAATCGCTGATCGATGTCATCAGGCTTTCTGTCTACCTGCCGCGCAATGCGCGCGTCCAACTGGCGGCGATGCGGCTTGGCGACTTCAAGCCGCTCTCCGATGGAGAGGTCGCCGCGCGTTTCGCGCGCTACAAACCCTATTCGGCTCAAACATGGCGCGCATGGCAATATTGGGCGAAGAGGGCAGGTTGTGGACACATGGTCGGTAAATCTCCAAAGTCATGAGTTCTGAGTCGACGCTTACAATTCCCAATGTTTTCCGGCGAGACGCGATGGTTATTTCTGTAGTCGGTTTTGCGCACGGCACATCGCATTTTTTTCAGTTGATGTTGCCCCCGCTATTCCCCTGGCTGATGAGCGCGTATTCATTGTCGTATACGCACAGCGGCACGTTGATGACGGTGTTCTACGTTGTTTCGGGCACGGGGCAGGCGTTGGCGGGGTTCCTGGTAGATCGCTGGGGCGCGCATCGCGTGCTTTGTTTGGGCGTCGCGCTCCTGGCAAGTTCCGGAATCCTGGTTGCGGCGGCGCCGGCCCTCTGGGGACTTTATCTCGCCGCTTTCGTCGCCGGCGCTGGAAACAGCGTCTTCCATCCGGCCGATTATGCGTTGCTGAATCATCGCGTCTCGCAGCCGCGGCTCGGGCATGCCTTCTCGGTTCACGGTCTCTCGGGCAACGTTGGTTGGGCGCTCGCGCCGTTAGCCATGACCACGGTCGCGACAGCATTCGGCTGGCGCACGGCGGGTTTGTTCGCGGCAATAACCGGTGCGGCCTCTTTGTCCGCGCTGTGGTGGAAACGCGAGGAACTGGCCGATGAATGGATCGATGAACAAACGGGCCGGCCCACGCGCCGCCAGCAAAGCAGTAGTGTGGGGATCGGTACGCTGATGAAGTTGAAGCTCACCTGGTTTGCGTTCGGCTTTTTCTTTTTCTCGACGTTGGTCTTCGGTGCGCTGCAGAACTTCGCGCCATCGCTTTTACGCGATTTATATGGACTTTCTCTCGGGGCAGCGACATCGGCTTTGACTGCCTATCTTGCCGGTGGCGCGGCGGGTCTGGCAGCCGGTGGGTTTCTGGTGAGTGCTGAAAAAGGACAAGAGAAAGTTGTCGCGGTTTCGTTCCTCGTCTCCGCGGCTTTTGCACTTCTGCTTGCGTTCTCTGTTGTTCCGGGTTGGGCGGTGCTCGGCATCATGCCTCTCATGGGTTTCGGCGTGGGAATTGCCGGACCGTCGCGCGACATGCTGGTGCGCCGATCGGCTGCGGCGCGCCTGGGTACGGGCGCGTTCGGACGGATTTACGGACTCGTCTATTCTGGGCTCGATGCAGGGCTGGCGACCGCGCCGCTCATCTTTGGTATGCTCATGGATGCAGGCAGACCCCGTTTTGTTTTTACCGGCGTGTTCATTTCTCTTCTGATCGCTATCGTTGCCGCTCAAGCTGTTGCTGCCGAAGCCGAAAAGGCGTGAACGGGACCTCGCGCAATCGCACACCGGTGGCATCGAAAATGGCGTTGCCGATGGCTGCAGCAGCGGGAATCGAAGCGGTTTCTCCGACTCCGTCGGGCTCGGAATCCGGCCTATCGATCAAGATCGTCTCGATTTCGGGAATTTCAGGAAACCGAAGGATCGGGTACGATAGCCAATCGGAATCCGTCACGCGGGTCTGGTCCAGCTTGATCTCTTCCATCAGGCTGCGGCTCAATCCCTGAATAAGCCCGCCCTGCAATTGGTGCCGCATGCCTTCGGGGTTGATGATGCGGCCGCACGTGACAGCAATCACGGCCTTGGTGACGCGAACTTTCCCAGTTTCCAGGTTGACTTCGACGTCCGCTACGACGGCGGCCTTGCGGCCGGTAGTTGCGTTCGAGATGCCGCGGCCGGTGGCGGTGCCGCGCCGATTGGAGATCTTTTTCGAGTACGGCGGAGCCGTTTGCCAACCGCTGTTTTTGGCAACCGCCTCGATGACAGCAATCGAGTCGGGATCCTTCAGATGCCGCAAACGAAATTCAACGGGATCCGCGTTCGCCGCCGCGGCGAGTTCGTCCATAAAAGTTTCAATGGCGAAACACGTTTGATAGCTGCCGGGACCGCGCATATAGATGGCGCGCAGCAGTTCTTCGACATAATGCATGGTGGTGCGATCGTTCTCGAAATCGTAAGCATGACCGCCCAGACCACCGGACAGCCGTGTGTGCCCAGGATTTCCACCGACGAGACGCCAGGCGACCGAATTTCCGCTTTCTCCCGATGAATGACTCGGGGACCAACCCTCGAGCACAAATGCTGTGATCTTTCCCTGAGCGTCCAACCCCGCTTGCATGTCGGCGAGGGTCGGTGGGCTCATCGGCGCCCATGCATGTTCATCCTGACGCATCCATTGCACACGCACAGGTCTTCCGACGGCCTGAGACAACAAGGCAGCCTGCGGCGCGGCGTCGTCACATGCAAGTCTGCCGTAGGAACCGGAAGCTTCTAGCCAGACGCCGCGCACTTTTTCGAGAGGCAAACCCAACATGGCGGCCAAGTCGCGGCGGTTCCCCTGGATCCACTGAGACCCGGACCAGAACGTCGCCTGACCGTCGCGCACATCGGCTACAGCACACGACGGCCCGATCATGCCGTGATTTTGTATCGGAGTTTTGTACGTGGCTCTGATGGTTTTGACTGCTTTTGCGAGACCAGCGACAACATCCCCGCGCGATGTGTCCTCGGTTTTGATTTTTTTCGCATTTCGAAGCCACTCATGTTTGTCTCGAGGAAGTCTGGTTCCTTCGGACCACGTCACTCGAAGTTGCCGGGCGGCTTGGATCGCCTGTTCTTCGCGCTCGGCTACAACACCGACGAAGTTACCTTTCCGGACAACCTTGATCACGCCGGGAACGCCGCGCACGGAATCTTCATCGATAGTAATTAACGTTGCTCCGGGTGCGGATGGGAAAACCACTCTTCCGTGGACCATCCCTGGAATGCGAACGTTGTGGACGTATGGCCAGGTCCCCGCGACCTTTTCCGGTACATCCACACGGGGAATCGATTTGCCGACCAATTTGAAATTGCCTGTCTTGATCGGGGCCGTACCTTCCAGCATCGTTCCACGATTATCGGGAGGAATACTCGCCTTCAATCGTGTATTGAAACGTTTGTTTCCGATGATCTCCGCGTATGAAATCTTCTTCGACGGATTTCCCTGAACACTAACAATTCCGTCTTGAACACTAAGTGTCTCAACCGGCGCACCCAGACGATTCGCCGCCTGGGCGAGCAGAACGCGTCTGGCTTCGGCGGCTGCTCGAATGAGCGGCTGTTGACCGCGATTGCTATTGCTGCTGGCAGTCGACTTGCCTCCGTCGGTCGTCAGAGCCGTGTCTCCCATGACCATCGTGACTGCTTCAAATGGGACGTCGAGTTCGTCTGCGACCACTTGCGCAAAGGAAGTCTGGACGCCTGTGCCGAGATCGACGCGGCCGGTATACACCGTAACGTTGCCTTCAGAGGAGATTGCCAGCCAGGAATCCAGCTCATTTGGGGATACAGACCTGGGCGAAGGCAATACGCCTCTCGTCACATTCTCTTCAACGGCGAATACTTGTAAGGCGGAATTTCGGAGCGTAAGTCCGACAATGAGCGCGTTGGCACCTTGCTTGACGAATTCTCTTCGAGAGTAATTCATGCCGTCCCCCTTTTCTTGAGGCTTTGCCCTGACGGGCTCGCGCTTCGCGTCTGCGCAGCGCGTTGAACAGCGCGAATGATTTCGAGGTGAGTTCCGCAGCGGCAGAGGTTTCCAGCCAGGGCCTGACGAATTGCAGGTTCGGCGGGACGCGGGTTCTTATCGAGAAATGCCTTCGCGGTCATGATCATTCCATTGATGCAGTATCCGCACTGGGCGGCCTGTTCGCTTACGAAGGCCTCTTGAATGGGATGAAGTCGACCGCGCGAGCCGATGCCTTCCAGAGTCGTTATCTCTCTTCGTCCGACTGCATCGACTCTCATCGAGCAGGAGCGGATTGCCTGATCCTGCAGGATTACCGTACACGCTCCGCACTGACCCAAGCCACAGCCAAACTTCGGTCCGTCGAGCTCGAGATCATTTCGAAGAACGTAGAGTAGCGGTGTCTCCGGAGCGACATCAACGGACTGCAATTTGCCGTTGACGCGTAAGGCGAACTTCATAAAAACTCCCCATGATTTTTTCGCACTAAGTATAAATCAGAAACTCCCCTCCTAAGTTAGGAGGGGTGGCGCGACAGCCAGCGGGCTGCCGCGCCGGGGTGGTTCCGAATGCCGACTGCAACATTGGTGTTTAGGAACCACCCCGCCTCGCTGCGCTCGGCTCCCCTCCTAACTTAGGAGGGGAGCGTACCGCCTCTACAGCCTTCCCGTGATTGACATAGGACAATCGGCCTGCTATAAGTCCGCGAAGCTGAATTCACCAAAAACATGAGCACAGAAGCCACTGTACAACTAATGCCGGGCGAACGTTCGTCCGATGTTTCACTTCGCGTGAATATCGGCCGGGTTCTCTGCGTGGTGATTCCGATCATCCTTTGGTTTGCCCCGCTGAATATCACAACGCCGGCCAAGCACGCACTTGCAATCACATCCTTCATGATCATCGCGTGGGTGACGGAAGCGATCGAATTCGCGGTAGCTGGTTTGATCGGATGTTATCTCTACTGGGCGTTGGGTGTCGTGCCCTTCGATGTCGCATTCCGAGGGTTCGCCACCGACACTCCGTGGTTTCTATTCGGCGCCATTTTATTCGGAACGATGGCGACGAAGACCGGTTTGGCGCGCCGAATTGCGTTTCTGGTCATGCAGCGGGTCGGAAGCACCTATTCGCGAATCCTTCTCGGTCTCATCATCGCTGCTGTGCTGCTAACGTTCATCGTTCCGTCCGGAGTGGCCTGTGTAGTGATCATGGCATCCATAGCGTTGGGGTTCATCGAGGCTTTTGGTGTGGGGCCCGGCAGCAACATCGGGCGGGGGATGCTCCTGATCGTGACGTACTCTGCCGGATTATTCGACAAAATGGTCATCGCCGGAGCATCTTCAATCACGGCCCGAGGACTCATCGAGAGAGTCGGCGGCGTCCAAGTTCTCTGGAGCCGTTGGTTCCTGGCGTACGTGCCTTGCACGCTAATCACGGTTTTCATTGCCTGGCGTCTCATGCTGTGGTTCTTTCCCCCGGAAAAACCTGTGCTCTCGGGCGGGGACCGTTATGTCCGTGACGAGATCCAGAAGATGGGATCATGGACGCCGCTTCAGTTGAGAGCGGCACTCTTGGCACTGGTCGCAATGGTCTTGTGGCTCACAGATTTTATTCATGGCATTTCGCCTTCGATTATTGGTTTAGGTATCGGGTTCTGTGCGGTTCTACCGGGTTTGGGAGTGCTCACCGTTGAGGACCTGAAGCGCGTCAATTTACTGCCCGTGTTCTTTGTGGCGTCGGCGCTAGGTATGGGGGAAGTGCTTAATCAAACCAAGGCGCTCAGCCTCCTCACCAATTTCGTGTTTGCCTGGATGGAGCCGCTACTCTCGAATGTGTTCGTCACGACGATCGTTCTCTATTGGACCGGGTTTGTATATCACTTCTTTCTCGCTAGTGAAATTTCGATGCTGGCAACGTCGATGCCGTTGCTGATGAATTTCGCGAAGGCGCACAATTTCAATCCGCTGCTACTCGGGATGATCTGGTCGTTCGCAGCTGGCGGCAAAATTTTCGTATATCAGTCGGCTGTAATGATGGTTGGGTACTCTTACGGTTATTTTGAAGCCAGGGACTTGCTTCGCATTGGGTTCTGTTTGACGGTCATTGAATCCATAATCCTGATGTTGCTGGTTGCGTTTTACTGGCCCGTCATAGGAATTCGTTAGAAGACAAAAGCCGTAGAAAGCGGCAAAACAGACAAAGTAAACATTCACTGCTAATTTGGGAGGGGGTTTTATGGTGTTTCGAAATTTCTGCTTAACGCTGTTGGTGTTCGCCTTTTCGGCGCAACTCGCCTCAGCGCAGGTCAACACAGCCACAGTCTCCGGGACGGTACACGATGAAAGCGGCGCGGTCCTGCCCGGCGCTACCGTAACGATTCAGAATCAAGATACCGGAATCTCGCGAACCGTCACAACCAACGAGACGGGCCGTTATGTCGCCCCGGCGCTTAGCTTGGGCAACTATCAGGTCAGTGTCCAGTTGGCAGGTTTTCAAAACCAGGTTCGTTCAGGAATTGTCCTAACGGTGGGCCGCGAAGCGGTCGTCGACTTCAGGCTCGGAGTCGGAGCCGTGACGCAGACCATAGAAGTGAGGGGAGAGGCGCCCTTGGTCGAGTTGACGAATGCAACCATGGGCGGATTGGTGGATGACCGGACCATCAGGGAAATGCCGCTCAACAGCAGAAGCTGGGACACGTTGGCTTATACGATTCCTGGAGTCGTCAAATACACATCGGCCGGCGGCGGCTTTAACAGCGGTTCGGGCGAGAACAAATTCAGCGTTGCCGGAGCGCGCAGCTACTCCAACAGCTTCTTGCTCGACGGGACGGACGTGAATGATTCGTCCAATTCCACGCCGGGAGGTTCGGCGGGAACTAACCTAGGCGTCGACGCGATCAAGGAGTTCAAGATCGTCGCAGCAACCTTCAGTGCGGAATACGGCCGGGCTTCCGGCGCAGTTGTCTCGGCGGTTACCCGAAGTGGAACCAACGAATTGCACGGGACGCTGTTCGAGTTCCTTCGGAACAGCGCGTTCGATTCCCGGACGATCTTCGATCTCGAAGATCATGATGGAGACGGCAAGGCCGATCTGCCGCCATTCCATCGGAACCAATTCGGCGGAGTTCTGGGCGGTCCGATCAAAAAGGACAAGACTTTCTTCTTCGGCGGGTATGAAGGATTCCGCCAGTCGCGCAGCGAAACCACGATTGTTGTGGTTCCGACCGTCGCGGCCAAGGGGGGAATCCTGCCATGTGTGCCGCCGCCAAACCGGTTAACTGGTAGCGAAGCGGCACGGCTTTGCCCGAGCAGCCCCATTAACAGTAGTGGTTCTTATGGGACCTACAGGGTCACGCCCAGCCCGAAAATTGTTCCCTTCTTCCAGTATTATCCGGACCCGAACGGCCAAATCTTCAAGAACCGTGCGACAGGCGATGACTTGTACATTGGGGAATTTGTCGGCTCGCCGAAAAACGTCATCCGGCAAGATTTCCTCATGGGCCGGCTAGATCATCAGCTCACGTCGTCGACCAATATCTTTGGCCGCTACCAATTCGATGATGATACCAACTCCGCTCCAATGGTTGTGGGAAACATCGAGGAGCAGTCGCGTGCACGCCGCCAGTATGTGACGCTGCAGAGCAACACCGTCTTTAAGCCGACCTTACTTAACGCCGTTCGCGTCGCGTTCAATCGTTCGGCTCAATTCCAGGACGCGATCGCTACAAGCGAACTGGCGAAGACGCTCACTTTCGTCCCGGGCAAGATCATGGGAACACTGACGGTCGGCGAGGAACGCGGAACGCCCACGATTGGCGAAGTGGGATCGAACACCACCTTCCCGCGGTTCTGGGTCTATAACCTCTGGGAGTTTGGGGACGATCTGACCTACGTCCAGAGCCGGCACAGCTTCAAATGGGGCGGAGTTGTCCGGCGCATTCAGAATAACAACACTGTTCAGTCGGAAAGCAGAGGTCAATACACGTTTCAGAACATCGAGGATCTCATCCTTGCCAAGCCGCAGCTTTTCGGCGGCGTGCCCCTGGGGGAAGAGGGCTACAAGGGCATCCGGCAGACGATGCTTGCACTCTACGCGCAGGATGATTTCAAGATGAGCTCGCGGCTCACCCTGAACATGGGACTTCGGTGGGAAACAACGACCGACCCAAGGGAAGCCCACAACCAGATTTCGAATCTACTCAATATCAAAGATGCCCAGGAAACCGTCTACCCGAAGATTGATGCGTTTTTCAAGACCAAAGATTTGAATTTCCAACCCCGGTTTGGCTTCGCCTGGCAGACGAACAGCAAGGCCACACGCGTTGTGCGTGGGGGCGTCGGCATCTATCATGATCTTGTCGTCCCGTTTGCGTTTAACCAACAAACGTCCAAGTATCCGCCGTTCTTCCATCGCTTGCGAGCACGTGACGCAAACACCTTGGCGGCGACGTTTCCGAATGCCGCGCCCTTGCTTAATCTTTCGAACGTCGCTGCTATACAGATGGAACCGATATGGCCGATTATGCCCGCCGGTACCAAGTACAACTTCACGCTGGCGGTCCAGCAGCAGTTGGGTCAGCGCAACTTGTTGGAAATTTCTTATGTCGGTTCCCAAGGCCGGCATCTCACGCGCTACATGCAGCTCAATTACCCCAACTACGAAATCGTGAACGGGCAGAAGTGGTACCCCGCAAGAGGTACGACGGCCGCCAACTGCTTCGGGCCGAACCCAGCGACGGCCTGCAACACACTCAACATCACGCGCCGGAACCCGAATTGGGACCGGGTCCGGACGAAAACCAACGACAGCAACTCTCATTACAATGGTTTGCAAGTGAAGGTCGTCCGCCAGGCCGGGTCCGGTGTGACATTTACCACTGCCTATACCTTCTCCAAGGTTATGGACCAGCAGGGCGGTCTGAACAACGGCGACAACGGGCAGAGGGATCCCTCGACGAGCTTGGATCCAGATGATTCCGCACGCGATTGGGGCCGCGCCGCGCATGACGCCACACACGTCTTCTCGTCGAGTGCCAGTTATCCGTTCCCATTCCGTTTTAACAGCCGCGCGGCGTCGGTGCTGCTCGGCGGCTGGGAGATCTCGGGTACTTCCCTCGTCATGTCCGGCCAGCCGCTGACCCCTCAGTTGATGTTTGATTATTCTCGAACCGGGAACTCCGGAGCCGGCGACCGGCCCGACCTGTTTCTAGGCAGGAGCTTAAACCCGACCTCTGGCACCGGCACAAATGGAACGCTGTTGGGCACCGTAGACCACTGGTTCGACCCATACGCTTTCGCGTTGCCGAACCCCCTGGGATTGCGAAATCCGGTTCCTGGCTTCCTCGGCAATGTCGGGCGAGGCACCATCATCGGACCCAAGATGGTGAATATCGACTTCGCCGTGTTCAAGCGGTTCAACGTGAAGGAGAATTCAAATCTCACGTTCCGAGCCGAGTTCTTCAACGTCCTGAACCACACGAATCTCGGACAGCCGAACATGCAGCCGATTCTTCAAGACGGCTCTTATAACGACGCCGGAGGAAGAATTACCACGACGAGCACCCATAATCGGGAAATTCAATTCGGCCTGAAATTCGTCTTCTGACGATTGATCGCGAAGCCTCCAAAAGAAGTGAGCGAAGACGGAGTGGTTCTAAGGGGAATCACCCCGCCTCGCCCTTGAAATACTCGGGCTCGGCACCCTCCTAACTCCTGAGGAACTACCGTTTGGGGAGGCTATTCCCCTCCTCAGCTGAGGAGGGGTGGCTGCGCGGTCAAAAAAGCCGCGAAGCCACCTTAGCCCGCGCAGACGGGGTGGTGTTGATCAACCCACCGATAATTCGATGTTGAACCAACCACCCCGTCCGCGCCCATCAAAGGAATGGGACCATTTTCTTGAAGGCGCGGCCACCCCTCCTTTACCAAGGAGGGGAATGTTGCTCGTTTAAATTCCGTTCCTCTCCTGAAACTGGCCGTGCCCCGGCTACCCGCTTAGGAGGAGAATTCTTTCTGTAAATCACGATGTGGCGGCCGGTCGGGGCAGTAACCTCTGCAGCCATTTCGAAGAATGAAGCTTCGAAAATGGGTTTGGCGGCTGAGCCGCCGTTTTTCGGTTGTTGAGGACGTTCTCCCAAATCGGCTTCAAAGCGATTGTCGGTGACGAAAGCTCCGTTCGCGGCAAGTGACTCTCGAATATTGATACCAGCTAAGGCGCGTTCGGTTTCATCGAGATACTCCAGAGTATTGAAACAGAAAATGAGGTCGTACGTACCGCCGTTCCGGGTCGCCAACTTTCCAAGATCGGTCGTCGTCAAATCTCCGAGAAACGGATGAAATTTTTTCACCACAGCGGGTGGAACCGTCAACGTACGTACAGATACCGAGTCCGGACTTAGTGTTCTGGGCGCAGGGCGCCGGCTTTTTTTTGCAGAGATTTCGGACATCACGCCTGGTAGCGAGTCTCCGAAATGAACGAGGTAGCTTGTGATCGCCTGGTTCGATGCTTGATTTCCGCCCCTCAACATCGACGATCCGCTGACCAGCATCAACCTGGCAGGTTTTCTGTCGTTCGCGGACCGAAGAAGATTTTCCCAATGCTCCACCACGCGCGGGCTGATGTCGAACAGGTCGATTTGAATATCTTTAAAATCGGACCTCTTGGATTTCAGGAGAGTCTCCAGGACGGCAAAAGGCTCATAGGACTGTTGCGGGATCTCCTCGCCGAGTTCGGGATTGCTGAAGTCGAGGCCGGGACCAATGATGAGAATCCGTTTTGCCGTTTCCGGAAGCGGCTTTGTCGAAGACTCCGCAGTTGATCTGTTGAAATATGAATCCAGCGTTGCGCCCATGTGGGCATACGAGGTCGTACGCAAGCCACGGTCCACGAAGCTATAGCTGTCGTCGCGGTAGCTTTCGGATCCAAGGTACTTTTGAATCGCGGGATTGAAGACCCAAGACTTTTCCAGCAGTAGTCGAATGAGTTTGAGGATGCCATCTTTTCGGTTTGAACTCGATAGAGTTTTGATTTGTTTCTCAAACAATGCTTTCCTGGCGGCATCTGGGTCGGAATCGATGGCCTTAAGAAACAGATCCGCTTGTTCACTCTCCGACGAGGCGCCATTCCGCACGACTTGCGGTATTTCGCGATCAGGAAAAGCGATCTTATAACTGAAGTAATAGCCCGTCTCGATCTTCTGGGTTGTCAAAAAGTAATCTCCCATCATATCCAGAAGACCTTCTTCGATCTTCGCTTCGTGCTCATGTTGGATACGTTCCAAATAGCGGCAGAACGCAACCCGATCCCCAATCGGTAGAGAGTACTTTCGGATATACCCTAGTGCTTCCGCGGAAAGGTCCTTCAGTTCGAGGTTGGGAAACCTCCTCACGACGGAGGGACACTGCAAATCCTGTTTTTTCGACAGAGTGTTTTGTGGCGCGGCACCAAAGTCGCAGCTCGAGTAAAGAAAGGCTGCTATCACGATAATGAAAGGTAGAGATCGTTTTAACAACCCGGTGCCTCGCTCGGTTTGCTTAACGCTTGTAATGATAGCTTGAACTAAAGGCGGATCGATCAAAAACGCAACGCCGAAGATCCCTTTCATTAAAGTTGACGTCCGGCGTTGCCATCGCATAGTCTCCTCCCAACTCAACATTTGGATAGGGAGGACATCGTGAAAAATACGCGAACCGTCTCATGGGGCGCAGTCGCGGCGGGTGCGATCACGATTGCATTGTTCTTTCAGGTGGCGATCGCGCAAGGGGCGATCAAGACGCAGTACGTCGAGTACATGCACGGCGACAAGCCGCTCAAGGGTTATCTCGCCTATGACGACAGCGTCAGCAGCAAACGTCCGGGCGTGCTTCTCGTGCATTACCGGGGCGGCTTGCAGGGCGACACTCTGAAAGACACGGAAATGATCGCCAAGATGGGCTACGTTGTTTTCGCCGAAGATATTTTCGGCAAGGACATCGTTCCCAAGACAGTTCCTGAAATGACCGCCCTCACCGACATCTACAACAAGGACCGCGCACTCATGCGCACGCGCTCGAACGCTGGGTTCGAAGTGTTGCGCAAACACCCGCTGGTGGACGCGAACAAATTGGCCGTCATCGGTTATTGCTTCGGCGGGACCGTCGCGGTGGAACTGGCGGAGAGTGGCGTTCCCGTCCTGGGCACGGTGGCAGTCCACGGCTCGTTCCGAAACTTCGAAGCGGAACGGGCAAAGAACATCAAAGGTCGTGTCTTCATCTTGCACGGCGCGGAAGATGAAGTCGCGCCCCTGACAGAGGTGAATAAGCTGATCAGCGATTTACGAGGGGCGAAGGTCAGTTGGGAACTTCAATTGTTCAGCGGAGCGCAACACGGATTCACGAATCCGTCGAACGCGTCCGAAGAGCGCGCCGACCGCGAATACAAAATCGCGATCGAGCGCTTCTTCAAGGAAATCTTCAGCCGAGCATCGTGAATTCTTATTTCAGCAGTTCGATGTAACCGATCCGGCCTGAAGTATTACCGGTCCACCAGATGCGGTTCGAATTCGATGGATCGATCTCGATCCTGCGATGATCCTCTTCAGCGTTAGCCAACGCGAATTCCGTAAAAGCCCGAGTCGCGGGATCGAAACGGGCAATCTGATCGGCGTGTTGCTGGCTCATCCAAATCAGTTTGCTCTTCGTGTCGCCCTGGACGGAATAAACACCGGAATCCTCCGTGGGGGGATCGAAGAGCGTCATCTGTGTCGTCTTATAATCGACCTTCATTAACTTGCCGGGAACGTGGAGTCCAACCCAGATATTGCCTTCGGAATCCGAACCCATCTTGCGCGTGACCGCTCCTTTGACCG
>QHWY01000324.1 GCA_003223875.1 Acidobacteriota bacterium
CCGTGGACACCTGGAAGCTACTGCCGAAGCTTACAGTGAACTATGGTGTGCGTTGGCAGCCATCGCTGCCGCCGAACGTGGAAGACATTTACAATTTCGACTACGGCAGATTTCAGCAAGGCATTAGGAGCAGCGTCTTTGTCAATGCGCCCGCGGGGGTTTACTACCGCGGTGATCCCGGATTTCCGGACAACGGCATCTACGCTCAATGGCTTCAATTTGGACCTCATGCGGGCCTGGCATGGGATGTGAATGGAAACGGCAGCATGTCGGTTCGAGCTTCTTATGGTTTCAGCTACGTGCCTGTCCCCGGCGATTTCCGTGAACGCTATTCCGGGACAGGACCGTGGGGAGGTCGAGTCACACTAACCAGTCCAATAGGCGGTTTGGAGAATCCATATCTGGGCGTTCCCGGTGGAGACATCTTCCCTTACGAAGTGAATAAAAACGCGCCGTTTCCGCCCTACGGCTGGGTTTATAGTCAACCTTACGACATGCCCACGCCTTACCAACAAACCTGGACGCTCAGCCTGCAACAACAGATCGGGAAAGACTGGCTCGTATCCGGAAGCTATCTGGGGAGCAACATGATTCATCTGTGGGGCAATCAATCGCTCAACCCTGCCGTCTACATCCCCGGCGGCCCCTGCACCATCAATGGAGTGACCTACAGCCCGACGTGCTCCACACTCGGCAACACGGATGCGCGCCGCGTGTTCGGTTTTCAAAGACCTGCGGACGCCGCAAAGATCGGCTACGTTGCAATCGCGGATGCTGGAGGCGTTCAAAAATATAACGGGATGCTGCTTTCCGTGGAGCGGCGTGCGAGGGGCGTGACGGTCAATGCCAACTACACCTGGTCACATTGCATCGGGCCCTACGTGACACTTTACGATGCGCGGGCTCTTTGGCCATACGAGACCTATACCGATGCCAATAACCGGGATGCGGATCGCGGCAATTGCGATTCTGACCGGCGGCACGTTTTCAACCTGACGAGCGTGGCCGAAACGCCGCAATTTTCCAACAGAACGATGCATATTATCGGGACCGGGTGGAGACTGTCGGGAATCTACAGACTCTCGTCCGGTTGGCCCATCAACGGCGGTGTCGCCGGCGGCGGGGGAACGGGTATCGAAGCGGGATCGGATCGGACGCTTACCGGCATCAATCACCAACGGGCGAATCAAATCAGTGCCAATCCGTATGGTGATCGATCCGGACGTCCGCTGAGCCTATTTCTAAATCCCGCTGCCTTTGCAGTGCCGGACGTAGGCACGACTGGAAATGTCGGCCGTAACAGTATTATGGGCCCGAAAACCTGGTCTTTCGATGTCAGCCTGTCGCGAGCATTTCGTTTTCGGGAAAGCCAACGATTTGAAGTTCGCGCCGAGGCTTACAACGTCACGAATAGTTTCCGGCCGGGTTGTCCTTCAGGCTCCACCGGAACAGGCGGCGGCTGTCCAGTAGGCGGTATCAATGCGGTTTTCACCAGTAATGTGTTCGGTCAAATCCGCAATTCGCTGGATCCGAGAATCATGCAGTTTGCGTTGAAGTACTTCTTTTAGCGACCGGAGATCTAAGGATGAGAAGTGTCGTGTCGTTTTTGACCGGCGGGCTGATGGGTTCGCTGTTAGCCATCAGCGCATCTGCCCAGGGCACGCGCGGGGGCGCCCCGCAGCCCCCGCAGACGGCGAAAGCCGGAGCGCCCTTCGACATGACCGGCTACTGGGTATCGATGGTGACCGAAGACTGGCGATTTCGAATGATCACGCCACCTAAGGGAGACTATGCCGGAGTACCGCTCAACGAAGAAGGCCGTCGAGTGGCCGATCGGTGGGATCCCACCAGGGACGAGGCAGCCGGAGAGCAATGCAAGAGCTACGGTGCGGGGAACATCATGCGAGTTCCGGAACGGCTGCACATCACCTGGGACAATGACCAAACGATGAAGGTGGAGACCGATGCTGGAATGCAAACACGCCTCTTCTACTTCGGCACTCCTCAGGGACAGGGCGGAACGTGGCAGGGCATATCCAAGGCATCATGGGAATTCGACGCGGGATTCGGATTGCCTGCGGAACGATTTGACCGCGGCTTCGGAACGCAGGTAAGGCCGCAGGGTGGGACGTTGAAAGTCGTCACGACAGGATTGCGTCCTGGCTACCTTCGAAAGAACGGAGTCCCTTACAGCGCCAATACCGTCGTGACCGAATACTTTGATCGAGTCACTCTGCCCAATGGCGATGTTTACCTCGTGGTTACGATGACGGTTGAGGATCCTATGTATCTTTCGCAACCGTACATGACCAGCACGAGTTTTCGGAAGCAAGCGGACGCCGCCCGCTGGAATCCGACCCCGTGCACATCGAGGTAGGTTAAATATGAGCGTATTCCCCTCCTTGCAAAGGAGGGGTGGCCGCGCCATCAAAAAAATAGTCTCGTTCCGAAAGGCGCGGACGGGGTGGTCAGTTCGGCGAGACTGTTTAGGCTTGAAAATTTCGCCGAACTGACCACCCCGTCTGCGGCGCTTCGGTGGCTTCGCGACTTTCTATTAATGCCGCAGCCACCCCTCCTCTGCGAGGAGGGGATACCCCTCCTCGCAGAGGAGGGGAATGTGCGCGGGAGCAACACGCATGAAACGATTGCATACTTTATTGATGCTGGCGACGATCGTCGTAGCCGGCAGCATCGCCTTTGGTCAGGGCCAAGCCTATCATCCGTTAGGTATCGATCTGGCTGGATACTGGTCCCAATTTGCTCGGCAACAGGATGTCGGTTTAGGTACAGCAGCGGGCGAACTCGGCGATTACGGCGGTGTCCCCATCAGCGAGGCGGGCCGTTTGCTCGCGCTGGCGTGGAGCGCGTCGCGCTTGACCCTACCGCAACATCAGTGCGTCGGATACGTAACGCCGTATGTCTTTTACGGCCCGGGGTATTTCCGCGTCTGGGAAGAACGTGATCCGCAGACGCAGGAGTTGATCGCTATCAAAATGCGTCCTTACGCCGCCATGCCGGACCGGACGATCTGGATGGATGGCCGTTCGCATCCTCCGGCGTATGCGCAGCACACCTGGGCAGGATTTTCCACAGGCAAGTTTGAGGGCAATATCCTGACGGTACACACGACGCATATAAAAAGAGGACAGTATCGGGCGAACGGCCTGGCCCAAAGTGATCAAGCGACCGTCATGGAGTATTTTATTCGGCACGGCGAACGCGTCACCTATTTCGCCGTTGTCGATGATCCAGTAAATCTGGATGAACCTTTTCCTAAAACATCCAATTTAGTACACGTTCCCAATGATCCGAACAGTTGGACCATGCCTTGCGACGACGGTGAAATCATTCCGGGCCAGGCGAAGGACCGCGTGGATAGTTACCTCTGGGGGCAACATCCATTTCTGCAGGAGTTCGTGGACAGGCACAAAGTCCCGCTGCTCGGAGCACTCGGCGGTCCGGAAACGATTTATCCCGAATTTGCGGCAAAACTCAGCGATGCCGGTGCTGCAGATGCAGCCGCGAAGGGCAGATTGGTCCCGGCTCCCGGCCCGCCTCAGGCAAGCCGTGCCGCCGATCCGGATCCGCACGACGGTGAGATTCATGTACTGCCGGTACAAGGCAATGTGTACATGCTGGTGGGCGACGGCGCAAATATCGCTGTCCAGGTAGGCGACGAAGGCGCAATGGTGGTGGACTCTGGGGCGGGAAGGCTGTCGGATAAAGTGATCACAGCGATCCGTAGCCTCAGCCGCAAGCCGATTCAGTTCGTCGTCAACACCAGCTTTCATCCTGATCACACCGG
>QHWY01000154.1 GCA_003223875.1 Acidobacteriota bacterium
CCGTTGAGTGGAAGATCTCGTACGCGGTTCCCCGCAACAACCGCGGGCGCGGCCGGAGGAGGAACAAATCGGCCTTGTTGGCCTTGCTGACCTTGTTGGCCCTGTTGCTGGCCTCTCCTGCCTTCCGGCGCGGCAGCTGCGAACATAAGCTCATTCAATGTCGCAACCGCGAGCCGAAAGTCCTGCCGCACGGAACGGTCGTGGGCGACCTGCGATCCTAGAGTCATCGTCTGAAACCCAGGTAACGATGCGCTCATCCGGTATGTTCCTGCCTTGACGTTGGTGAAAGCATACGCACCGCTCTCGTTGGTAACTGCGGTGAGAACCTCGCCGGTTGCGATGTTCATCGCTCGAACGGTCACGCCAGGAACGCGTGCATTGCTTGCATCCGTGACCGACCCGTTGAGAGATCCTGTTCCTGCAGTGGCGAACCGGCGCCACCCTTGTGTCCCCAGCAACAGGTCGGTCGCAAGCGGAGCCTTGGGATTGGTTTCGTCGAGGTAAACATGCGCATCCGCCAGATTCTGGACCTCGTTTTCCAGCAGGACCATAACCGGTAGAGAAGGAGCCTGTTCGCGTTTTTCAATCATCTCGAGAACGCTGGAGTCGGTGACCGTGAGGCCAACCATCGCACTGACGGGCTTGCCGGTATCGTCGATGGTCTTCACGCGTAATGTCACCTTGTCGCCGGGAACATAGTCGGTCCGATCTGGAACGACCTGCACCTTGAGCTTGTGTTCAGGTTGACGGAAGATCAATCGCTCGGCCATCGGCGACATGCGGTCATCGTAAACCGTCACCACGATCACCCCATCCAGAGACTTCGGAACGGCGAGTGTGAAATCCGTTGGCTGATTCGCCCGCAGCGAGACCGGCTTGAGTGCCAGTTCTTTTCCTCGCTGGCTTAACACGATGAGATACGAGCCATCTGATGTCGCGCCGACACGGACGACGACGTCCTTTAACCTGGGTGTGATGTCTGACGTCGATGAAATGACGACACCATATGCTTTCACCGCCGGAAGCGCAAAGACCGTCTTGATACCGGCCGGTTGGGTGATGCGGAGGGAATACGCTTCGCCTTTAGCAGGAACGAAGGAGAATCGGCCACGGCCCTCATGTTCGGTGTGGAACGTCGCAACTTCCTTGCCCGCCGCGTTGACAACGACACCAGCCATATCTGCAGGCTTGTGCGCCGGTGTTCGGCCCACAACGTAAACGCGGTTCGGCAGACCGGCAATCAAATCGCCGCCTTCCGGATAGATTCCCAGGTCCAGCGTTTGCAAAAGAATCGGGATGGTTTTCGTGGCGGTCTCCACAGTACCGCCGTCTTCAATGACCATCGCGATGACGCCTTCACCACGCGCGATAGCGGCGGGCAGCCTGAAACTGGCGCCGGCATTGCCGGAGCTATCGACAGTGGTCGTACCTTTCCAGATTTCTTCGCCGTCGACCCGGGCACTGACCGACACTTTGGCTCCCGCCGGAATACCGCCTTCGGCCCGTTCCACATGCAGATTGGCGGCGACCATGTCGCCGGGGCCATAACCATCGCGCACAAAAACAATCTGGCTCTTGAGGCGCGGAGCACGGTAAGCACGGATGTCGAACTTGCGCTCAGCCCGGCCATCGGCCGCGGGATGAGAGATGCGAACCGTGTATTCGCCTCCGGCCTGACCTGCCGGAATGTCCCAGAAAAACCCGGCGACACTGTCGATAATCGCAGAGGCACCCGAGGCGACGGTGTCGCCTTTGGGTCCTTTTATCTCAAACGATACTGTTTCGCTCAAACTAGTCGTCATCGGGGTATGGCCACCCGCGCGCAGAAGAACGCCTCGAACATAAAGCCGTTCGCCGGTGCGGTAGACCGGTTTATCCGTGGACACGTGTACGAGGTAGCGTTCGACGCCGCCGAACTCGGCGGAATTTTGAGTCGGCGCGGCGAAACGCCGCACCTCGCCGCCAAGCACGAATCCGGCAGCAATAAAGAAGCCGCCGATGGACACGGCGGCAACGCTTTGAAGCAAATGATTCAATTTAAAGAAGCGCGCGAATTTCATAGTGGCCTCCCAGTCAATCCTCACTAACGATAACTGTCTTCAACGGCCGTTTCTTAGGCCGTTTCCACTAAAACGCTTCGGGGGCAGGGAGAATAGCGTTTTTCGCCCAGTTACTCGGCTATATCCGTATTCTTTGTTTCTTGACGAGCAACCCATCATACGCCCTGGCGTAACGTCGTTTGTTCACCTTGACTCGGATCTTCCGTGTGACCTATTCTCGCAACCAAACCCGCAGGGAGGACAATATGACCCCACGTGACCAAGCAAAACGAGAATTGGAAAGCTTGACGCCGGTTGCCGGCAATGGTCTGCTTCATCGCCGCGCCTTTCTGCGCGGCGGCGCTATGTTGGCCGGCGCAATGTCGGCATACAGGTTGGTGCCATCGGCTTCCGCACAGAAGCTCGCCGACGATCCTTGGAGCCTTGCGCCCGGCGCCGCCGTTCCGGACTACGGCGTCCGATCGCGATTTGAAAAAAATGTGGTGCGCACGCTCAGCAACCCGAAAGCCGAGCCGCGAACGCAACATGCCCGAACTCCGCACCATCTGCTCAACGGGACATTCACGCCGAATAGTCTGCACTTTGTGATTTCACATGCAGGGGATCCGGATATCGATCCGGAGAAGCACCGCCTGGTCATCCACGGGCTCGTCAAACAACCGTTAGTCTTCACGTTGGATACCTTGGCACGTTATCCGATGGTCTCGCGTATGGCCTTCGTCGAGTGCGGCGGCAACAGCGCGCCGATGTTTTCCAACGAGCCGATCCAGGCCAGCATTCAAGCTTTGCACGGACTCGTTTCCTGTTCCGAATGGACAGGTGTGCCGCTTTCGACGTTACTTGACGAGGCGGGTATCGACCCCAAAGGAAAATGGATCGTCGCCGAAGGCGGGGATGCTCCGCACCTCAGCCGCAGTGTGCCGCTAACGAAGGCCCTTGACGACGCCATGATTGCTCTCTATCAGAACGGCGAACGAGTCATGCCTGGAAACGGCTATCCGATGCGGTTGCTCTTGCCTGGTTGGGAAGGCAACATGAACATCAAGTGGGTGCGCCGGATCCAGGTCACCGACCAACCTGGAATGACATTTTACGAAGCCAGGACCTACGCTCCGATTCTGCCGAATGGGAAGGCGTATCGATTCTATTTCATCCAGGAAGTGAAATCGTTTATCACGCATCCCTCTCCTGGCCTGGCATTGAGCGGTCCGGGCTTCTATGAAATTTCGGGCATTGCCTATTCCGGCAATGGACGCATCTCCAAAGTTATGGTCTCGGCGGACGGCGGCCGGAGCTGGGCGCAAGCCGCGTTGCAGGCGCCTGTGCATAGCAAAGCATTTACTCGATTCCGCCTGCCATGGCGTTGGGATGGCGGTCCCGCGCTTCTGCAGAGCCGCGCGTGGGACGAGGCCGGGAACATGCAGCCGAGTCGATCCGAACTTGTAGCCGCTCGCGGCCAGACGACGAAAGTCCCGGCTGTTACTGCATTCACAAGTCAACACTACAACGCCATCCAAAGCTGGTCCATCGAGCGCGGCGGGGAGGTCAGGAATGTCTACGCGTAAGTCTCCTGCATTGCTCATCGTTGTGCCGCTCGTCCTCCTTGCAAGCGCGTTGTTCGCGCAAGCGCCAAAACTTGGAAAGCCGATCAGCGCGGCCGATCTTTCCGACTGGGACATCAATATCCTGCCGGATGGCACGGGTCTTCCGCCCGGAGGCGGCACGCCTGTGGACGGCGCGCGTGTGTACGCGGCGAAATGCGCCGTGTGCCACGGACCCGAGGGGAAGGGAGGCGCCAATGCGCGGCTGGTCGGCGGCGAGCCGATCAAGAACTTCGAATCGGAGAAGACCATTGCGAACTTCTGGCCCTACTCGACCACTCTCTTCGATTACATTCGCCGGGCCATGCCATACCGGCAGCCCCGTTCGCTGACCAACGAGGAAGTTTACGCGCTGACCGCCTACATCCTTTCGCTGAATAAGCTGATCGGGGAGCACGACACGATGAACGCGCAAACGCTGCCGAAAGTGCGTATGCCGAATCGGGACGGTTTCATCGTCCGCTTTCCGGATAAAACGCCATGACGAACATTGTACGAAACATGAACTCCCCTCCTAAGTTCGGAGGGGTGGCTTCGCGAACCGCGAAGCACGAGCCCGATAGGGCAAAGCCTCAAAGGAAGTGAGCGAAGGCGGGGTGGTTCCGATGGGAACCACCCCGCCTCGCCCTGAAATACTCGGGCTCGGCACCCCTCCTAACTTAGGAGGGGAGGAGGTTTCATTGCCTAAAGAATCAGCGATCATTTTGACAGTCGCGATTGCCGGGTTGCTGTTAGCGAGCACCCTCAACGGCCAGACAGGTGCCACGAAGGATACGTACCAGCGTTCCGCAGAAATCTTCGAGATGAAAACCAGCGCGAGGGAAGGTCCTCAGCACGGCGAAGAGATCTACTATTACAAGTGCTGGTACTGCCACAACAAGTACGCGAAAACCGGACCCGCGCTGAAAGACATCTTCAAACGCGATAAATTGCGCTCGGGACAGCCCGTCAGCGATGCAGCTGTGATCGAAAAGATCCGGCAGGGTGGCCAGCTTATGCCGGCGTATCGCTACACGCTCAGGGATGCCGATCTCGCCGATCTGGTGAGCTATTTCAAGAACGACAAATGCTGCTTCGAAGGAGACGAGCCTCCACCGAATCCTCGCTATCGCGGCATCACCGCCGCGGGTACGGCGAATGCTGCAGCCAATGGAACCGTCCACGGAGCCAAGCGCGAGCCGCTTGAAGGAATCATGGTGCAGTTGGTCTCTACGAAGAGCGCTGTCCGGACGACGGTCTATTCGGATGTCGATGGCCGCTTCGAATTTCCAGCACTCGAGGCTGGTACTTACACGCTCAGAATCGCGCGGCCGCTGGAATTCAAGCCTTATGTAAGGGAATCGGTCCGCATCGATGGAGCAACCCCGCTCGCGGATATTGTTCTCGAGCGAGTCACGGACAAAGAGGTGTTGCCTCCCACTCCCGACATTCTGGCCCAACTCACCGGAGCCGAATGGATGTTGAATCTACCGGGTAACGGTGAGGAGAAACGGACGTTCTCGCTCACGTGCGGCTTCGGCTGTCACTCCTACCAACAGATCTTTCGCACTCGGTACGATGAAGCGGGCTGGCGGAGCATCGTTCGCCGAATGATGACGGGTGCCGGATCGCCGCTAATCAATGTCCGAGAACCCGGCCCCCAAAATCGGGGGCGAGCGGGCCGGCCCATAACCGAGGAACTCGACATCGTGGCGAAGTGGCTCGCGCGAGTGCGCGGGCCGCAGTCGCTCGATGAGCCGCTGCACTATCTGCCTCCGCCGCGGGGCGTCTCCACGCGTGTCGTTGTGACCGAGTACGAATTGCCGCGACAGCTCCTCGCCCCGCACGATGTGCACGGCGATTCGAAGGGCAACATCTGGTATACGGCGCACCGAAGTCCTTACATCGGCAAGCTGGATCCGCGCACGGGCGCAGTGAAGGAGTACCGCGTGCCGGACACGCCAGGAGCGCTGCCCGGCACTCATCGGGTTTGGGTCGACAAGCAAGATATCGTTTGGTTGTCGGAAAATTGGTCGCACAATCTGACGCGCTTTGATCCGAAGACCGAACAGTTCAAGCAATTCCACATCGATACCGACAGCCCGATCAATTCCCCCGGCTTCAGCAATTTTCATATCGATCCGGAGGGCTTCGTCTGGGAAACAGTCAACAACGGCGTCGTGAAAATCGACAGCAGCAATGGCGAAATCGTCAAGCACTTCCCGCTCAAGCGGATCAACGCCACGTATGACAACATCCTCAGCGCGGACGGACGCTACTGGTCCGGCGGCCAGACTGGAACCGGCATCCTTGCTCTGCTCGACACGAAGACCGGACAAATGTGGGAACTGGATACGCGCACGCCGATTTCCGCCCCGGCTCGCGGGGGGTTCGACTTGGATGGAAACGCGTGGTTCGGCGGGCGAGGCGGAATGCTGCTCAGGCTCGATCCGCGGACTCGCCGCATAACCGAGTACTATCCGCCGATTCCCTACGTCACATTTTACGAAGCGATGCCGGATAAAAACGGTGAAGTGTGGGCGGGCGCGCTGCATGCGGGGCGCTTTCTGCGATTCAATCCACGGACGGAGCGATGGATCGAGTATGAAATGCCCGAACCTTACTCGCACGATCGCCGGACTTGGATCGACAATTCCACAAATCCGGTAACAGTTTGGTATGTCGACCACAATGGATACATAGTCCGCATACAGCCGTTGGAGTGAAACTAGGGGGTGATTTCATGAGCGATCCCAATCGACGAGATTTCTTAAAATTCCTTGGCGCGCTCGCTTTGACGCAGGGGGGCACTTCGGCAAAGCCGTTTCGCATCGACATCCATCATCATTTCGGTCCGGCGGTTTGGGTTGCCGAAGTGAAAGGGCGGCCGCTGCTTCAGGCCGCGAATACGACCTGGACGCCCGCGAAGTCCATCGAAGATATGGACCGCGGAAGCGTCGCGGCATCGGTGATCTCGATTACGAATCCAGGATTATGGTTTGGCGACAAGGCAGTGACCAGCCGCCTCGCCCGTACGTGTAACGAGTACGCCGCGAAGCTTGTGCAGGATTATCCGACCCGGTTCGGATTCTTCGCGGCGATGCCGCTTCCGGACGTCGATGCGACGTTGAAAGAGATCGCATATGCCTACGACACCCTGAAGGCCGATGGTATCGGGCTCTTCACCAGCTATAACGATACGTGGCTCGGCAATCCCGCCTACAGACCGGTTATGGAAGAACTCAACCGGCGCAACGCCGTCGTGCACGTCCATCCGACGGCCGCCAATTGTTGCAGGGATCTCAATTACGCGCCCGGCGTGGGTCCTGGAAGCATGGAGTACGGTACCGACACGACGCGAGCAATCACGGGTGTATGTTTCAGCGGAGACGCGACGCGGTATCCCAATATCCGCTGGATCTGGTCGCACGCCGGCGGCTCGATGCCGTTTTTGGCCGGCCGTATCGACGGCGCCTCGGGAACCTTTAAGACGCAACTGCCCAATGGTCTCATGCCCGAGTTGAGGAAGATGTATTACGACCTCGCGGGGGCGGCCAATGCCGGAGCAGTCGCGTCGTTATTGAAGCTGGTGAAAGCGGATAAGATCCTGTTCGGAACCGATTTTCCTCCGGGTGGGAAATCTCTGGAGCAGGCTCAGGCGATCCGCGCGCTAGAGATGTTCGGCGAGAGCGATCTGCGCGCCATCGATCGCGATAATGCCGTCAGGCTGGTGCCCCGGCTCAGGGGAGCGTAACTGTAGCGGCGGGCAAAGACGCTGTGAACGAATGGAGCCGTCTGCCCATCGAGCCGCAAAGCGGCGTGAGACGATGGCTCAGCGCGCGAGCGCTGGGGCTTGTGTCCGCTCGGAAATCAAAACCCAGGGCTTGACGCCCTGGGCTACCTTCTGTCGCCGCTTCGCGGCTGAATCTTTCCGTTCTTGTCCTTGACACCATTCTTCGAAAAAGGTGGCCATTTTAGTGCATGTCAGGATAAATTCGGGGGCGACTGTAGGGGCGCTCTATGAGCGCCCACGATCCCTCAATTGAGACATCGCGGGCGGTCATAGACCGCCCCTACAGTAAGGGAGGTTCAATGCGGGCACAAACAGCGAAGCGCGGCAGGGCAATTTTTGCGGCGCTAGTGTTGATGACGACGTGCACCCTTTTATTCGTACTAGTAAAACAACGGCCGGATTTGAAGAGCTCGTCCGGGTCGTCTTTAGGCTCACCCCGATTGGTTTCGATTGAGGAATTGACCGATTATGGAGAGATCTGTGCGCCGGAGCCTCCGAGTCGGAATGCGAGCATGATTGCGGCATTGGAAGACAAGAACTTGTTTGCGGCTTTTCAGCAGACATCGGTCCACGCAGCGTCCCCAGAAACCGGGGACACCGCCGAAGTGACCCGCCCTCCTGTGCGGACAATCAAGGACACATATCCGATTTACAGCTCGATCGCAGTCGATCCTCTGCGCGACGAGGTGGTCCTTCAGGACACGAATTTGTTCAGCATCAAGGTATTCAATCGTTCGGACAACACACCCGCCGGCGTTGAGGCGACTCAGCCGAAGCGGGTCATCCAGGGCCCGCACACGCTGAACGAGTACAACAACGGTCTCTACATTGATCCTCAAACGGGAAACATTCATTCGGTTGCGATGGATACGGCCGATAGCATGATTGTCTTTCCCGGCGGCGCGAATGGCGACGTCGCGCCCATCCGAAAACTCAATACTCCTCACCGGAACTTCGCCACCGCTGTCAATGAAGAAAAAGGGGAGATCTATATCACCATCCAGTATCCGCCGAAGGTAATGGTCTATCGCAAGGAAGCCAACGGCGATGAGAAGGCGTTACGAGTGCTGGAAGGCGAACACACTCGGCTCTACGACACCCATGGGATTGTTCTGGATGTGAAGAAAAACCTGATGTTCGTCGGCACATGGGGCAATGCGAGCGACCATAGAGTGGCTGGAACAGGTAAGTTTTATCCACCTTCAATCAACGTCTACCCGCTCGACGCGAGCGGCGACACGGCCCCCCTGCGCGTCATTCAAGGATCTAAGACTCAGTTGGACTGGATGGGCGGTATGTCCCTGGATGCCGAAAACGGTGACCTCTATGTTGCGAACGACGTCGGCAACTCCATTCTGGTTTTCCATGAAACGGATGAGGGAGATGTCGCGCCGGCCCGGATTATCAAAGGTGGGAAGACCGGCCTTAGTCATCCTGCGGGAATATCGGTGGATACCAAGAACAAGGAAGTCTGGGTCTCCAACATGGGTAGTTCTTCGGCAACCTGCTATTCACTGAAAGCTGATGGCAACGCGACGCCGGTCCGAACTATCCGCAGCGCGCCTTCAGGTCGCACGTCGGTGAAATTCGGCAAGCCGCAAGCGGTGGCTTACGATAGTAAGCGCGAACAATATCTGGTGCCGAACTGAGTGAACACACCGCAGATCGCGGCATTCGCCAGGTTGGCGAAGGAAAACACGGTGCCGGTCCGAGCGCTCGAAGGCCAAAAATCGATGATCAGCCGGACGATGCACGCTCTGGCCTACGACTCGGTTCACGATGAAATCGTTGTGAATAGTCCTCTAGCGCAAGCCATCCTGATGTTCCGTGGAAGTGCGAACGGAGAAGAACCGCCAGCCCGCTTCATTCAGGGACCTCATACGCAAATCCAGGGCACGGATTACGACGGCAACGACAAGATGACGTTTGACGAGGTGCATGGGGAGATCATCATTCCGGTCGCCGGACCGAAGGTTTTGGTCTTTTCGCGCGACTCGAATGGAGATGCCGCGCCAATCCGAGTTCTCGCCGGCCCCGACACTCAAATTCGAGGCTCCCGCCGAGGACATCCGTTGGTTGGTGTCGATCCCGTGAATAACCTGTTGATCGTCGGCAGTACCGGTGGTGAAGGAGGCGGACGCGACGACACCGGCGAAGGCGGCAGAGGCCGCGGGGCTTTGCTCATTTTCGACCGTACGGCGAGCGGGAATACCAAACCGAAAGCGGTGATCCAGGGCCCGAATACAGCATTCGGCGGCGTCGGCCAGATCCAAACGTATCCTCCGAAAGGTTGGATCATCGCCGGGGCTTTGGGTGGAGGTATCGGCGCCTGGAGTATCCACGATAGCGGCGATGCCCCCCCACGCTGGAAAATTCCGGTTCGCCAGATCACGGGCGTTGCGCCCTCAGGAGTCGCTTTGGATCCCGTTCATAAAGAACTGATCATCGCGAGCGGGGGCCGCAACGTACTCATGACGTTCTCCTGGCCCGAGATTTTTGAGTAACGGAATTCCCCTCCTCGTAGAGGAGGGGTGGCGCGCAGCGCCGGGGTGGTCAGTTCGGCCGAGACGGTTCGCCGATCTTCTATTGAGGCTTCGCCCTATCGGGCTCGCGCTTCGCGCCACCCCGTCTGCGCCTTCGGCGCATGCACCCCTCCTCTGCGAGGAGGGGAATCGTTTTGAGATTGTCTGGCTCAGAAGACGAACTTCAGCGCCATTTGCATGATCCGCGGATCAGCGGCAGCTAGAATTCTGCCAAATGTCGCGTCGCTGAGATTCGTGTCCATGCAGGCGGGCGCGCCTTGCTGGCCACTGAGCGAAGAGCAGGCATTCACATGGTTGGCTACGTTAAACGCCTCGGCGCGGAACTCGAGGGATTGCCGCTCACGAACACGGAAGATTCGAACCAATCCCATATCGATTCGAATACTGCCCGGACCAACGATGTTGGATCGTCCCATCGTCCCATACGTTCCCAGAGCCGGTTGAACAAAAGCTGCAAGATTGAGCCATCCGTTTGCAATACTCTTGTCGGGCATGTAGGGAGACGGAAGCACCTGATTCGGTCTTTGATCCGATTGTGGGTTGGTAGGGTTGAATGTCGTACCCGTTAGTGCTCGATCGATTCCTGTGTTTATGCTGAACATCGGACCCGACAACGCACGCACGATACCCGACACGCGCCAACCCGTGACCAGCACTCGCATAAACGGATTCGCGAACTGGGGCGTCTCATAAACCGTCGACATATTGAAATTGTGGCGGCGATCTAGTTCGCAATTTCCGCGATTGGCTCCGCGGCGCTCCGGAACCATGACACCGTTGGTTTGAATGATGTCGGTGTAGCCGGTATCAATACAGTGCGAGTACGTGTAGTTTCCTTGAATCGTGATGCCTCGCGCGCGCCGCCGCTGGACAGAGAGTATCAAACCGTTGAAGTTGCGCGTCCCGCCGGTGTCTACCTCGACGATGTTGCTGAAGTATTGCCCTTGAGCGGGATTCTGCAGAGACAGCACGCGCCGCTGTTGCGTATTGGAATTTGTTGAACACTGGTTGCCGCCCGCCGGTCCTGTGAGTGTTACGCCGTTGGCCAGCCTGCAGGTATTCGTGCCATTAAAGATATATACCGCTGGATTGGCTTCGTGCTCGTACATCTGATGAATGACGCTGCTGCCGATGTAGTTGCCGGCCACGAGCCAGTCCATTCCAATTTGTTTCTGAACGCTGAAGTTCCACTGATTGACATATGACGTTTTCGCATCCTGCGGGATAACCGTGTAGGTGCCGCCCAGCGGAAACGCTACGTCTTTACTGATCGCAAACGGAAGGGGATTCCCTCCAGGATAGCTTTGCCAGGGATCATCAAAACCGCCCGACGGATTTGTGAGCTGAATCAATCCGCCCCGAGGTGGGGTGTTCCGGATTCCCCCAATGCCCTGGAAATGCGGATAATCATTAAAGATCCCGTAAGCAGCGCGAACGACCGTCATGCCGTCTCCCTTCGGATCCCATGCCACGCCTGCGCGCGGCGCGAAGTGCAGCCAGGCGGGTTCATGTTCGGATGTGCCGATGTTTTTGGCTCCGGGATCGCCGGGAAACAGTATTCCTGCGGGAGCGTTTGTATACACGGTGCTTCGAAGACCTTGATCGAACCACGTCTTATTATATTGGGCAGACGCGGCGCGATGATCGTACGGCCAGAAGTAGGGTTCCCACCGTAGACCTCCGTTGATGGTAAACTTCGGACTCGCCTTCCATGTGTCTTGTAAGTAAAGACCGATGTAATTCTGCCGGAGGTACTGGGCTGCGATCTGGTCCTGTCTCCATTCATTCGGTCTGCCGACCATGAGGTCGCCAAGCGATAGACGATCTGTTCCATTACCGGTAAACTGAAAGCGTCCTGCCGTCCAGGTTCCGGACGTGTAGTTCATGTTCGAATGGATGTAATTGGCTCCGAAGCCGATCTGATGTGCTCCGTGAAGCGTCGTCAGGTCTTCGGTGAATTGTTCGACCATCGAGTTCGTCACGCCCGGCGCGCTGACGTCCTGAGTGAACGCGCCGGAAACGTTCAACCTTACAAAATGCTTCCATCCTGCAGGGTAATAGAGATTCTTCACGCCCAGGTCGCTATAGTTGTAGAAGTCTTGGATCAAGCTCTTATCGTTAAGCGTGCGAAGCACAGTGCCTCGGAAAGCGCTCACCGTTTGCGGGCTCAGCGAGTAGGTATCACCCAACACGAAGGAATGAAAGCGACGAGTGTAATCCGGAATGCTCAAGGAAAGAATGTTCTGCCCGTTATAATTATTCGGAGTAAACAGGGTGCCCCGTTCGTATCGTCCCAAGAGCGAGTGCGTTTCATTGATCTGGTAGTCGATCTTTCCCACCGTCATCTGCTCGTCTGAATTTTGCCTTCGGCCATAGACCGTTTTGCCGCATTCATCGAGCGTCTCGTGCGGGAGATATTTCGTCACAAGCGTCAGGGCCGCCTTCGAAAACGACGCGGGGTCGATCCGGTTATTGAAGAACGGACTTGCCAAGTTGATCTGCTGGCCGTTGTTGCAAGCGGGCGCTGCAACAGCGGTCCAATCACCAGCCAGCATTCTGGGCGTCGGCACATAGCTCACGACGATATTCGCTTCCGAACGCTGGATCGTTGTCTGATGTCCGCCAAAGAAAAATAGCTTGTTCTTGATAATCGGCCCGCCGATGACGCCGCCAAACTGGTTGCGCTTCAGACCATCTCGCTCTGTAGCGAACGCATTGCGCGCGTTGAAGATTTTGTTGCGGACAAATTCAAACAGGTCGCCATGAATTGCGTTGGTACCCGATTTGGTTACGCTATTGACGGCGCCCGATGAGTGTTGTCCGTACTGCGCCGGCATGGCGCTGGTTTCCACCTTGAACTCCTGAAGCGCATCCGGAAACGGCAGTGGAAGATTCGCATTGCTGAACGGATCGTTATGAGTGCCTCCATCCAACAAGTAGGTCAAGCCATCGTTCAATCCGCCACCGACAGAAATGAAATCGGTAGGCCACGTGCGCGCCGTTCCCTGGTCACCTCCCCCGACCGCCGCGCCTGAAAGAATGATCAAATCGGTGACCTGACGTCCGTTGAGCGGCAACTCCAGGACTCTCACGTTATCGATCACTTGGCCCACTCCAGTCGATCGCGTTTCCACCAGCGCCGCATCCGCCTGCACCTCGACCTGTTCGCTCACCTGGCCTATTTCGAGGTTGATGTTGACGACCGGATTGCTGTCGACCTGAAGCACGATTCCGGTTTGTACAAACGTGCGAAACCCGGGCAGCGCTGCTTCCAACCGGTAGGGACCAAGAGGCAGGTTCGACAATACGTAAGATCCCGTTTCATTTGTCAGGACCGTTCGCTTGACGCCCGTTGCGGTTTGCGTCGCCGTGACCTCCACTCCCGGCAAGACAGCGCCGCTTTGATCTTTGACAGTTCCACTCACCTGTGCGGTTGCCTGCGCCCACGCGCTCGAAACGAACCCACAGGCGAGAAGAGCAACTAACGCAATGCTCCAACTCAGATGCTTCATCATTTCCTCCACCTCCAAAATAGTTTCGCAGTTTAGATGACGGCCTCTCGCCAAGTCAAACGCACCCCGTCGGAGTTGTGCGAATTCAGTGCTGATGCATCATTTGCATATGCGCCGCAAGGTTTCCTTTGGGACGGACGTGTAGGAAGAATATAAATGCCGCCGGGTGATCGCTATAGGTGGTCCTCAGGACCGGCGGTAGCCCATATGTGGTTGCTTGGAATCCCAAACCGAGATTCAGGAAAGAGGGTCCAATCGGCAAATCCCTCTCATATCCAAACGTGTAGGCCTGTACTCGTCCGATTCGATCTTCCCCGACCTCCAGCGCGGCCGGTGTTTCGCCGGTCAGGAGTGTCCGAGCCCGATCCAGGTTTTCGATTCGAGTCCACACCCAGTTTCGATTTCCGAAATTCACGGTCGATTCGGCGGTGTATGAATTGAAGATGCGCGCGCCGTGTCCTGCAAGATCCTTGTTCCTTCCCCAGATGAAACTCGAGGCAACGTGTCCGCCGGAAAAGCGGAAGTTGTGATGAACGGATGCCGTCGTCCGAAAAGTGGCCAAGCCAGGTTCGAGCGCCTCACGATGGTTGATCCGGCCGGCGGAGAACTGGCCCGTGAATTTATTGCCGATCGCAAAGGTCAGGCGTGATGAGAAGGAATCGGGTTTTCCCGTGACCAGCTTCCATCGGTTTTCGCCGGATTCGCGGCCGCGGAAAGTGGATGCTTCTAACTGGATAGGCCCTGTCCCGGCCCCAACCGTTATGACGCTGTTCGCAATGTGTGTCGAGTCCTCCTGGTGGTGGCCGAGCGCGGCCACTGGATTTTCAGACGCAGAAGCCCGATGCGCATATGCGGTCGGCCCAAGGGCGGGATCTCCGACCGGTCCTCCATAGATGAACACCCGTGCACTCCCGGTCAGACGTAGGTCGTAGCGCATGGCCATCTCCATGAAGAAGTTGTGCGGATGCTGGCCGTCCACAATCGGAAAGCCGTAAGCCGTTTCTCCAGACTGGAAAAGCTCCGGATACCTCCGGCCCGTGACAGTTGCCGGTTCCAAACTGAACATCGTCCGAAACGTGACAGTCTGCCGCCCGAAATCATGCGAAACCATCGGCATCAGCCAATTCACCGAGAATAGCTTGTCGCTGCCGCGCGGACCTTTTTGTTGGACATCGGCCAGGAAGGCGTTCCCATGAAACATCAGAGTCCAGCTTCCGAGCGGTTTGTGAATCATTGGCGCAGACTCGGAAGTAGTTTTCGGTTCAATGCTCGTTCCGGCAGACAGAAATCCAACCGAATTCTCCATGGCTGCCATTCCCGGCATCGTCCCCTGCGCGCTAACTGAACTGAGGCCGAGAAGAAGGCAACCGAGAATGATTGCTGTTGTACTGAATAGTTTGCGGTACGCCGCCATCAAAACTCCCACCGTGCGACATGCCTGCACGAGTCACGAGCGTTAAAGGAGACAGAAATGTCGTTGTGACGGAGAGGCGGCTAGATCCGGAGGACCGGGATTGAGACCGGGAAGGGAGATCTGTCCGGAGGATTTTCCGGCATCAATAGCGGAAGAGCGAACGAGTTCGATGCAATCGCGATGGGCATCGGGAGCACCGCCGCCCATTCCAGCGCCAGTTTCCCATCGACTGCAATTTTCGTTTGAATCACCGATCCCTGGTTACAGACATCATTGGACTGATGCGAGGGCTGCCGATCATTCGACGGAGTCTGCTCCGTGTGCTTATGACACGGCGCCTCGGTAGACGTTGGTTTCACCAGGCAAGACCCACCGCATTGTAAATGCGCGGATAGCACGGCGATGAGAAGGCCGCAGAAAATCTTTGGCATTGCGCCGCAGTATACCAGACGGGCAGGACCAATAACGGGGAAAGGACTTGAGGTAACAATTGTTCGAGGAGTCACAAGGCGCGTATCCAGGGATCCATGTTAATCTACGAAGAGACCTCCAAAAGGAACGCTATGAGCACTGTTGGAATAAAGGATCTAAAGCTCCATCTCGGCCGATATGTGAGTCGCGCGGCGCGGGGAGAAACAATCACTGTTACGGAGCGGGGTACTCCTGTGGCAATGCTGGTCCCGCTGCCTCCGGAACGTGTCGCGATCGAGGCGCTGAAGCGCACGGGCCGAATCCGAGGGCAAGGGGTTAAGCCGCTCGGCCTTCAGGTCAAGCTAAGGCGTAAGAGACGGCGAGATCCGGATCTGGCCGGAGCAGTCATCGAGGGCCGCAATCGTTGACTCTTTATCTCGACACCAGCGCTCTCGTGAAACTGTTCTTTCGCGAAGCCGGATCGGAACTTGTGCTCGATTTGATTAGCAAAGCCGATTCCATCCTCACTTCACAAGTCGCCTACGCCGAATCGTGCTCTGCATTAGCTCGGCGCAAACGCGACAAACGGCTGGCTGAGGACGAATTCGAAGCCGCAAAGAGACATCTTGATGAGATGTGGCCGCAAATGGACACCGTTTTAATCGATGAAATTAAAGCAGGCGAATTAGCCATCAAACATGTCATTCGCGGTTTCGACGCGATTCACCTCGCCGCCGCCCTGGAACTTAGAGCCGCCGGTGGTGAAGGGATTGAAGTTACATTCTGTTCGTTTGATGAGCGCCAGAATGACGCCGCCCGGGCTGAAAATCTGGCCGTTGTTGAACCTCGAAAAAACCAATCAGAGCAAAAATAGATTGCGGACTAGAAAGGATCAAATTCAGCGGGGACACGATTATTCTGTCCGTCGCGCAGAAAACCCTCTGACGGCTGCCGCCGATAGAGAGCCGGATCGGAGTGCGCAGCGGTCGAGCCTCGCGCACTCCGATGATCAAAGGCGTTACTTCTTGCTTGTATTCTTGGTCTCTTTGTCGGCCTTCTTCTTTGACTTTGCGGCTTGCTTCTTGGTTTTGGCTGCTTGCTTCTTTTCCGCTTTGGCTTCTTTCTTGGCTGCGGTCGTCGTCTGATTGTTGGTCCCTGTAGTAGATTGGGCCCAAACCGGCATGGAAAGCGTCAGGGCAATCAGTGCTGCAAAGGCCAAAGTTTGAAATCTCTTCATTG
>QHWY01000325.1 GCA_003223875.1 Acidobacteriota bacterium
CTGGCTATTCGCTCTCGCGGCGCCGATAGGGCAGTAGAAGTTGAACGGCTTCAACAAAAACGTATCATTGCCGGCAAGCTTCTTCGCCGCATCCACATGGACGAGAGACTGCGGATTGTCCGGCTTTTGCGGAATGGCATTCCTTTGCTGGCCGAGCGCGACGAAGTCCAAGCCGAGAAGCAAGAACGGCACAACAAATAAAATCTGTTTCCTCAACATATATCTACGTTCCTTTCTCCGTGTGACCAGTGTTGCGTTTGAAAATTGCGTTGACGAATTCCCCTCCTCGCAGAGGAGGGGTGGCGCGAAGCGCCGGGGTGGTCAGTTCGGCGAAATCCAGGACGTGCCGGTCTGACCACCCCGTCTGCGCCGCTTTCGGTGGCTTCGCGCCATCTTATTGGTGGCGCATCCACCCCTCCTCTGCGAGGAGGGGAATGCGGCTCTGCCGAACCATAAGTAACCGTAATTATGAAACGCAACACTAGTGCAATTCAGAACACGTATTTCAACGCAAATTGCATGATTCTGGGACCCCCCGATGTGGGACCCATTCCTGTTTGACACCCGTTTCCATTGTTCTGCGTGGAGTTGTTCGCCGCACTGCAAAGAATCCGACCAAACGTGTTGGGGCTGCCCAGATTGGTCCCGGGAAGACCCGGTCGGAAGCTGTTGGTCACATTGAACGCTTCGGCTCGGATCTCGATCCTCTGTTGTTCACGGATCTGGAATTGTCTGGAGATGGCCTCGTTCCACTCCCAATACCGAGGTCCCACAATGGAGTTGTAGCCCACATTCCCATACGTACCAGGTGCTGGTGCAGTAAATGCCGCCCCATTCAGATAGTTCGTCACGGATTTTCTGTCGCTGTACGGGTTGGCAAGAATTTGCATCGGTCGCTGCGTACCGTCATTTCCCTGGAACCCATTCAACGCCTGATCAACGCCCAAAAGTATATTGAGCGGTTGGCCCGACCGCGCGCTGAAAATAGTCGATAAGGACCATCCCGACCCAACACCATGCAAGGTCCGATTGGCGAAGTTTGGTGTTTGCAGAACCCCCGTCATGTTGAACATCTGGCGCCGGTCTTGCGGGCAATTTCCCACGTCCAAATTCCGGTTGATCGGACCGCTATTTTGGTACGCCTGATGAACGTAATTGGCGCCTGGATTCAACAACGTGATCATCGGCAGCCCGATGCAATGCGACCACGTGTAGTTGGCGTTGACATTCACGTTGCGGCCGGCGCGCCACCGTGTCTCCAGCACCATGCCGTTGTAGCCTTGCGTGCCGCCGTCGTCATACTGCGTAATATAGCCGAGGTTCGCCTGCGGGTTCGCAAGATTGAGTATCCGGCGTTGATTGATATTGCCAGCCGCGGAACAGGAACCGGGCGTTACGAGGCCGTATTGCCCGGCGACACAATTTCCTGGAATGTACTGGGCGGGATTGAGCTCGATTGCGTTCCAGATGTGAATGATATGGGTTCCCACGTAGGCTCCAGATACGAACAGACTGGGCGTCACTTGCCTTTGGATGCCGAAGTTCCAGGAATACTGCGTGTGTGTCTTCATATCCGGCGGCACCGGCAGGTAGGAACCATAGGGCGCAAATACCGGGTTACTCCGATTGAAATTGTACGGGAACGGATTTACCCCAAGATAAGTTGGATTAGCCCAGGGATTATCTAAATTGACGCCGTTCTGAATCACGGTCAAACGAAACGGCGAAACTGACGAAGTATTGAGGTGCAAATCTTGCTCGATAAAGTCATGCGCGATTCCGCCGCCGATTCGAATGGCGGTTTTCCCATCGCCTGCCGGATCCCACGCCAGGGCGACGCGCGGATCCATGTTTTTGTAATTCGGATTGATGCCCGATTTACCGTTGAAGCCCGGATCGCCCGGGTATGTGAAGCCCGGAGGTGCATTCGGAATGACCGTGCTCCTCTGGTTCCCGTAAAACCGCGTTAGACTGAAGTTGTAAACATCGCCTTGCGGGAAGGACATCGGTAGGAACGGTTCCCACCGGAGGCCATAACTCAACGTCAGCTTCGGAGTGACTTTCCAGGTATCTTGTCCGTAAATTCCGAAAAAGTTCTGATTCAGGTTCAACGGATTCGGATTGGCCTGCCGCAGTTGGCCCACGGCTCCAATCAAGAAATCCGCCATGCTCAAGTTGGTCGCCGCGCCGGTGAACGTATATGACCCGCCTGACCACGCGTTCGCTAGCGACCACTCGATGGACCGTAGGTAATGCCCACCGAAAGATAGTTGGTGCGATCCCTTCACGACGCTGAGATCGTCATTCGCCCCGTAGGTCGTCGTGTACGCAAAAGAATTTGCGTTAAAGCTACCCGTAAGGCCTGTGAGTGCGAATGCTCCAATGACCGGCAACCTGAAGTATTTTGAAGTATAGCTGTACGCGTTGATGCCAACATCGGCAGGTCCAAAGATCGACGCCCCGGGCTTCAGCGCTCTTATGCGATTGCCGGATAGCCGAAATGAGTTCACCATTGTCGGACTGATGAGATACGTGCTGCCGAGCGTCAGTGAGTGGGCTTGGTCATCCGAACCATTGCCGCTCGAGGTAAGCACGTCCTGCGGGGCAAATGAGTACGGAAGTGCAATCTGGATCTTCGTCAGCATGTACCTGGCAAAAAGTGTCTGTTTGCCGCCGAGCTGGTAGTCGAGCCTGACCGGGATTTGGTGATCATTCTCGTGAAGAACATTGCCCGTCAGATACCTTCCGCACGAATCGAAAGCCTGCGGAAGCCGGGATGAGATATTCAAGGCCGCTTTGCTCAACAACACAGGACTGACTCGATTGTCGACAAATGGCGGTCTGAGGTTGATCGCCCGGCCGTTCTGGCAAGCCGCCGACGCGAAAGCGGTGAAGTCCCCGGCAAGCATCTGCGGCGTAGGCACGAATACCACACTGTTGATGGGTGTTTGGCGAATGGTCGTCCCTTGATAGCCCGCAAAGAAGAACACCTTGTCCTTTTTAATGGGTCCGCCGATGACACCACCGAACTGATGACGCTTCAGTCCGTCGTCTTTTGTCGCAAAGGCATCCCGGCCGTTGAAGGCGCCATTTCGCACGAATTCGAACAAATCTCCGTGGAACTGGTTCGTTCCGGATTTCACTACGGCGTTGACCGCAGCCCCCGAGTGCATACCGTTGGAGGCGTCTTGCGTGCTGGTTGACAGTCTGAACTCCTGGAGCGCGTCTGGGAATGGAAGAGGCATGCCGGATCCATCAAGCATATTGATATGCGGCGCACCATCCAATGAGTACTGAACACCGTCCGTCGTTCCGCCCGCAACGGATATAAGCACGCCTGTTCTCATTCCGAAGCTACGGGAACTCGCGGTTTGAACCGCTAACCCTGACAGCGTAACCAGATCTGTCACATTGCGGCCATTGAGCGGCAGATCGAGAATGCGTTGCGTCTCGATCACCTGGCCAACGCCGGAGCTCCTCGTTTCGACTTGAGCCGCATTCGCCTGAATCTCGATCGACTGAGCGACCTGGCCGACCTCCAAAGTAGCGTTGATGGCTATACTGCTGTTGACCTGCAGGAGGATGCCGGTCTGCACAAACGTACGAAAGCCTGCCAAAGCGGCTTCCAGCCGGTAGCGACCGAGCGGCAGACTCGGCAATACATAGAATCCCGTTTCATTCGTAATGGTCGTTCGGGCGATTCCTGTTTCCGTTTGCGTCGCCGTGATTTCGACGCCCGGCAACACGGCGCCGCTGGCATCGTGAATCGTCCCGCTGATTTGAGCTGTGGCCTGACCCCACGCAACGCCAGATATCAGAACACAAACAACGAGAACTGTAGATGAACCAATCACTAATCCCTTCATCATGTCCTCCGGAAAGTGATCAACCCGCATTTGTTCAAAACACCGCACGGATCTTAGTTCTAATGCAAATAAAAATTCAAGGAGGGGAGGGTGGTGACTCAGTTTCATCTGTAGCGACGGTCCGCGAAGCGCAAGCGCGGCAGCGCGCAGCCTCAAGAAATGACCGCCGGCGATGTCTAAACTGCTGCACTGTCGGCGCTCCGCGAAGCGCAAGCGCGATAGCGCGCAGCCGCAAAAATAGAGCGCCGCTACAGTTGGGAAACCCCGCAATTTTCAAACTGAGTCACTACCGAGGGGAGCTGTGGGGCGCACCCCGAATTGTTGCCCAGATTCGCTGTGTTGAGGATAAACTCGGTGCGACATCAGAAGGAGGCTCATGCGCGTAGGAAGACGCAATTCTAAGAGCATCATCTTTGTGGGGCTTGTCGCAACCGCGATTGGTTTCTTCTGTCTTTCCTTAATTGATCCCGCCCCGTCGGGGTCGCTGCGCCCGACAGGGTACCCGCAATTGGTTTCTATCAGACAGTTGCCGGACTACGCGGACGGCTGCCAATGGGAGCCCGAGAGTTCGAGTCTCCGCCGATTGGAGGAGGCCTACCGGTTTGCTCTTGAAGAACGATCAGTGCAGGCGGCGTCTCAGGAGTCCGGAGCGACAGTCGATATCACTCGCCCGCCGGTACGGACCATCGCGGACCGGTATCCGATCTACAGTTCGGTTGCCGTCGATCCCAATTTCGATGAAGTCATTCTTCAGGACAACAATCTCTGGGCGACCGCAGTATTCAAACGTACCGAAAATACACCGCCCGCTGGGCCT
>QHWY01000155.1 GCA_003223875.1 Acidobacteriota bacterium
GCTATTGTTTCGCAGAGGCGTGGCCAACGTCTGGAACGCCGTCTGCTTATAGTTTCCACCGCCGACGAATGCCAAGGTGTGCGGCCCGTTTGCATAGGACAACGAACCCCAGAGCCATGAGTAACGATTGGAATAGAAGCCGTCATTCCAACTCAGCGAAGCCGTGAACTTGCCCATTGTCTGATTCACTTGGACCCCACGATTGACGGCGTTTTCCTGGTTCCACAACAGCCCGCGCTCGATATTCATGTTTTCGAAGGTGAACGTGTATTCGGCGCCGATTAAGGTGGGCAGCGAGCCGACCAGGAACGACGTGTTCTTGCCCGGTTGCACCTTTACGAAGCCAACAGGCACAGGACCGTAGAAGTTGGATATCGTTTTATCGGTTTCCAAGAACGGCGTGGCGAGGGACGGCATGTTGTAGGCGCCTGCTTGCAGGTAGAACTGAAACACTCCGTCACCCTTTTGAATAAAAACTTGACCGTTCGTCAAAGACGCTTGCGTTTTATTGTCGCTCGGCACAGAGTTCCTTTGCACCATCCCGCCGCCGGCGAGAATGCCGTTGACGGAGATCTTCCCTAACGGGCCAGCCTCGAAATTGGCGGGGGGGAGTCCCGATAGCGGACCTGTGATAGCGGGCTGTGAAAGCGGTGCCGCTGCGGCTGGAGCCGCGGACGGATCCGACGGAGTATCCTGTGCACTGCACACGGAAGCCAGCGCCAGGCAAAGCAAAAACCCATATACAAATGTTCGTAATCGCATCAGTTCTCCTTCCTAATTTTCTCCACCGCGAAGACTGGAAACGTTATGGCCAACCGTGTTCGACGCTCCCTCATTCGCGATTCCAAGCGCAAAAAAAACGCCCAGAAGCACCAACGGTGGTTGTGCAACTGGACGTCGTTGTCTAGTCTCGAATTGTTTGTGCCGCACAGCTTCGTGCGACAGGAACGAATTTTTAGCAGGTCCTTTCTAGACTGTCAAGATACTTTTATCACTATGCCGCGCGCGGACTTACATTTTAGCTGCGCTCGCGATCAGGTCGCGCACTTCTTCATCGGTCGTTTGACTGAAATCCGCGTAAGAACCGCCCACAGCCAAAAACGGGTCTGGAGTAATTGCGCATACGACCTCGTCGGCGGATTCCTTGACCTGTTCGCAAGTTTCAGCCGGCGCCGTGGGTACCGCGACGATCAGCCGTCGAGGAGCCTGCTGCCGCACAGCTTGAATCGCAGCCTTCATTGTGGAGCCGGTGGCCAGACCGTCGTCGACAATCACGACCGTCCGGTCCTTAATCGCCGGCGCCGGCCGGTCGCCGCGGTATAAGCGATTTCGCCTGTCAAGTTCAGCCTGCTCGCGCTCCGATACGCTATCAATCAATTCCTGGGATATCCCGAACTCGCGAATGATGCCTTCGTGCAATATCCGAACACCACCGGTCGCGATTGCACCCATTCCTAATTCTTCGTGGCCCGGGACGCCCAGCTTCCGGACAATGAACACGTCCAGCGGTGCGTTCAATTCTCGTGCAACCTCGTATGCGACAGGAACGCCTCCTCTGGGTAAACCCAAGACCAACGTGTCCGGCTGGTTTTTGTACTGTTGAAGACGGCGAGCAAGGACCTGGCCAGCCTCGGCGCGATTTTGGAAATACACAACGGCCTCCCGCAGTCCTTTCTAGATTTGGACGGCCCAAAAAGTCATCCGCGATACAATGTTGCCGTGACTATTCTCTTATTGATTTTGGCGGCAGTTCAAGTTGCGCAACAGGCGCCTACGCCGGTCCGAGGCGACAGATTTCAGATTGCGGTACCACAAGGTTGGAGAATATTGAATGCCGGAAGCGACGTTATCCTAGAGCACTCGAGCGGGGCTTCGCTTCTTTTGCTCCGCGCCGGTCTGACAGGCCGCCTGGACGATTTCGCGCAAAGGCAGGCAGAGCGAGTCATGACGCCGTTGGGCTTCGCAAAGCTTAGCGAACCCCAGCATTTCAAAGGCACGAACGAAGAATGGGTGCAGTACGAAATCCGCGGAAATCGTCTGAGCGAGCACCGCCGAATTCTTTACCGGGCTTTCCGTCGCGGTTCAGGACTGTTTGAGCTTGTCTACGAAAATAACGAAGATCGGTTCGATCAGCTGCTGACCGAAGCGCAAGAGATTGCTTCGTCTGTTCAAACGATTTTGCAAACACCGGCACCACGACGACGAGTCCGGGTGCAGCGTTAGTTTCTCTCGAAATACGGATGCGTCAGCAGCGCCGGCCTTTGCTGGTTCCCGGATGGCCGCTTCAATTCCATTTCTTCGAGTAATACCGATGGCGCCACGATGCTGGTCGGTGTCGGAAGTTCTCCGCCGGAAAGGCGATTCACTACAAAGCTATCATCACCTACCGCCTCAATCTGCCGCAGCGAACGAATCGGAATTCCCTGAGCGAATGCTCCACGAATCAATTCCTCGCGGCCGTCGGCGACGTATATCTTATAGGTGAGAACAGGCATTCCGATTGGACTTCTGGTGTCGGTATCCAGCGCTTTGATGAGAATCCCATACTGAAGATTTTCTTCGCGGCACATCTTGATCAGTTCTTGTTTCAGATCCTCGTAGCTCTTGCCTTCTTTCGACTGGATGAACAGATTCCCAATTTGCGCTGTCTCTCTACCCGGAACTACGGAGCGGCCGTGTCCATTCGATTGCGGCATGTCTTTGCCGGGGCGCCGTGACATCAAAAAGGTTTTCAGTACGCCCTGCTCGATTAGAGACACACGCCGCGCCGGTACACCTTGATCGTCAACTTGATAATGTCCAAGCAATTCTTGGTTTCCAATGCGCTGCGCCGTGGGATCATCAAACACGGACAGGAACCGCGGAAGCACCGGCCGATTCAAGCGATCCACCAGTTCACTGCGGTTGGTTTGAGCTTGCTGCTGATCCGTTAAGGGTAAGCGTTGGCCCGAGAGATTCGGAACAAGAACACGCGCAAACATTTCCGCCGATGCCTGGCCGGTAAACAAGACCGGGCCGGAATAGTCGGCTTCGAGGACCGGAGCCGTGCGCAATGCCGTCAAGTCCGCCGCCATTTCGACGATTGCCTTCGATATTTCTTCTACGGAAGGAACCTGATCGAAGCTGCTCGCGTTGAAGGGGATCCAGTGTCGAAGTCGCATGCCGTCGGGCGATTCTGTCGCGGCTTCAACTGCAATGGACACGAGCATAGAGGGTTGAAGAGTCTGCGTGCCTTCACTATTGACCAGATACCGATGCATGATTTGCGCTTCAAAGATGACCCTCGACAGCTGAATTTCGGGATAGTCTTTGAAGATGTTAGACCATTCCCGAACTTGCTTTTCCCAACGCGTCTTGTCGATATCCAATGCGCGCATGGTGCCTATGGCAGTAACCGCAGTTTCTTTTGAGAAGTCCGGAATCTGTTCGGCGCGAATCTTGTTCTGAACGAAAGCGCGTTTGCGCGCCAACTGTTCGACAGATTGCTTGTAGGCGGCGTCGGTTGCCAGCCATAGACTGTGGCGAATGGCATCGTAATTGTTTTCGATGACTGTTTCCGAGACAACACCCGACGGTGGAGGTCCCTGGAAGGCCGGTCCCGTCATGAACTCCGAATTATCGAAGTCGTAGTTGCCGACGCGCACCTGCGCCTGCACGATGCGTCCCCGGCTGGTATCGGAGGAAGTCAGCGCGCCGAATGTGGCGGAAGCGCGATAGCGCTCCTGGTCGAGAATCACGTATTGAACGAAGTAAGGTTTGTCCAGATCCTTGAACTGCAGTTCGTTTATCGACCTTTGCAGCTCATCGACCATAGCTCGCATGACAGGATCCGAGGAAACAGCGGCAGTTTGACTATGGACGGCAGCCGTTGCCGCCACGAGCAGCAAAGTACAGACAATGCCTTTCCCCACAATTCGCTGTTTCACTACCGGCCTCCTATTGCTCCCGCCGGAGGCGCAAGGATGGGTGGGCGATCGGACGATTTTTCCTTTTTCTGAACCTCGATCTGCGTTGTCAGGATGGCGGGTGAAACCGCCGCTACCGGCACGTAGCCGGATTCTGCACCGCAAACTCCATTAAATACCTCTGCCGTGTCGCCGGCGGCCACGATCTTACTGAACGAGGTCAAGGGAGTTCCGATCAGGTCAACTCCGCGCACGAGCTCGTCCGGGCGTCCATCGACGTAGATTCTGTAGACCATGATAGGCGTCACCTGGAACGATTGTGGGCTCGCGCGGCCCGTCAATGTGAATCCTCCCGAAATGTCCTTAAAGAGCAGCCCAAATGTTTTGCCCTGTCTCTTTGCTTCCTCGATAAGCATCGCGCGCATCCTGCTCTCGGAGACGGTGTTGGTGGCCTGGACAATGAGATTGCCCTGGCGTCCTACCGTTCGATATCCGGGAGCCTTTCGTCCATGTCCGTTCGAATTCTCGAAGCCCGAAATAGGAGAACGCGACATCAAAAAATTTTTCAGAATGCCCTTTTCGACAACACTCACTTTTTGCGCCGGAATACCGTCGTCGTCGAACGCGTAATGGCCATTCAGATCGATACCGCCGATGCGCTCCACGGTCGGATCGTCAATCACCGAGATAAAATCGGGCAGCACCGACTGGTTTACCTTCTTCGTGAAGGTTTGTCCTTCGCTTTCGTTTTTCTGCCGATGCCCTTCGATGCGATGACCGAAAATTTCATGGAAGAACACGCCGCTCGCGCGCCCGGAGAGAATAGCCGGGCCGGTGTACGGTTCAATGACGGGTGCTGAGCGAAGGGCTTGCAGATCTTTGACCATCGTTTCGATGGTCTGGCGTACTTTTTCATCGCTGGGCAGGCGATCTAGCGAGTACCCGTCGAATGCTTCGAAGCGGTAGAGTTCCATTCCGTCATCGGCTTTGGTTCTTGCGTAGACCGACAAACGGACGCGAGAGCGGCCGTGTTGGATGGAGGTTCCTTCGCTGTTCACGACATAGTCATTATCCGAGTTCGCGGAAAGGGAAACCGTCCCTTCGTAGATTTCCGGGTACTTCTTGAACAAAGCCGAATACGTTTTGAGCTTGTTTTCCCAACTCGGGACATCGAGGCGAACACCCGCCACTGGAAAAATCGCAGTCTGTTTAGATTCTCGCGACATGTCGGCCGAAGTGTCTTCTTCATCGACTTTGATCGTACGGTTGGCTTTTACCTGGATGAAACGTTCCACTGCCGCTTTGTATTTCTGGTCCGTTTCCAGCCAAATGACACTGCGCAGGGCATCAATGTCGTCGTCGATTGGCATCAGAACCGGATACGTGAAGTTGGGACCGGTATTTGTGCCGCGGGGTCCCCGGATTTGGTGTGTGCTGTCGAGTTGATAGTCCCCTACGCGAACGTCGACATCCAGGAGGCGGGAGCGATCGCGATCACTCGATCGCAAAGCTCCAAGAGAAGATTCAATATTAAAACTGTTGTTTTCTCTGACCGAGTAGCTGATGAAATAAGGTGAAGGATCACCCTTCTGTTGCAAAACCTCAAACGCTCTCTTCATTTCCCGTTCGAGCGCTTGAAGGACGGGGCCTGGCGAGGATCTTTGAGGAAATAGGTTAGGCGCTGAGAAACCAAGAACCGCCGCGATCACGAGGAACTTCTTCATAGCTGTCACCTTTTGATTGAGACACGCCAATTTTACACTCCGGTTGGTAGGAGACGCGAAAGGAAATGTCGTAAAGAAATGTAAAGCTACGCGGCTGGCATCGCTTTGTTGCGTTGAGCAACGGGAGCGAGATGCAGACTGAGCAGCCGCCGGGTCTTACCGTTGAAATCCACTTTGCATCGCAGGACACCCGGTCCGAACAGCGCGCTTTGGCGTACTTCCAGGACTTTTCCTATTAACCCCAGACAATCCGACTGGACCAGGCCTCGGATACAAACGCGATCGCCCACTTTGATTTTTGTCATGGTTGTCTACTCTTACTAGTTGTGTACTGTTACTGAACGTGCGCAAAAGTAAACTAAGGATTATGCTCCTGAGGCTTCGAGCTTCAAAGCTTTTTTATGGGGAGTAATAGACGTAGGTGTTGAGTTGTTGTACTTGGGCGTCTTTTTCTTCCAGGTCTGCCGAAAGCAAATCGCGCAAGGAAAGAAAACCCGCGAGGCGGTCGCCAATGACGACAGGCATATGTCGGCAACGGTTTTTCTGCATCTTCTCCAATACTTGAGTTACTTCCTCCGTACTTTGAGCAACGACAAGCTCTGTCGTCATAACTTCTTTGATCGAGGTGGTCCGCACATCCTTCCCGGCGACAATCACACGTTTGATGATGTCGCGCTCTGAGAAGATTCCCACTAAACGATTGTCCTGAAGGATGGGAACGGCTCCTATATCCTTTTCCGCCATATACCGCGCGATTTCATATACGGATTGGTCGGAATTCGCCGTGTAAAACGCCTTCCCCTGAATCAGTTCGCCTACGGTCCGCATAAACTTTTGAGGTTGTTACGCCGATGATGCCTCTATCATTGTCGTTTACATCATTTAACGATTGCAAGATGTACACAATGTCTAAATACAACGCGATGGGGTTCGGTATTAACTCTGCATCTCTGGAGAATATGATGTTTAGCGAAGAAAGCGATCCTGGCCTGCTCATCGCTTTCGAAGGTATGGACGGATCGGGTAAAACTACGCAACAAAAGCTCTTAAAGACGTGCCTCGAGGGTAATGGCGAAGACGTTATTGTCAGCAAATGGAATTCTTCGCCGCTCTTTAAAGACTTAATAAAGGCCAAGAAGCGCACACGTCTTTTGGATCCAGTGCTTTACGCCGTCCTACACGCTGCCGATTTCCGGCATCGGTTGGAAACGGTGATTCGGCCATCCCTGCGCGAAGGGAAGATTGTCCTCGCGGACCGCTACATTTTTACTGGCATTACACGCGACGTAGCGCGGGGAATCGACCGGAACTGGACAATCAATCTTTACTCGTCCGTGCGAAGACCCGATCTCGTCTTTTACTTTTCGGCTTCTCCCGAACTGTTGGCAAAACGCATTGCCGCCTACCGCGAAATCAAGTTTTATGAGGCCGGTCAGGACGTCACGGGGCTGGAAAATTCGCTCGAGAGCTTCCTGCATTTCGCCCCGAAAGTGATGCAGGAATACGCCAAGCTCCATCGAGGATTCGGATTCACCATAGTTGACGCCCGGCAGTCCATTTCTGACCAGCATCGGTTCATCCGCGAAACCTACGAAGAATATCAGACGAGATCACAAGTCAATCCCCGCCCACTGCCTCTCCCTCAGTTGATGTATAAATGAGGCGGGAAATTCGGGGTCAGACGGGTGAATTCCCTATTTTCTATTACGGATTCGTTTTCTGGAAAATAGGGAATTCACCCGTCTGACCCCGAATTTCCGATAAGAGGAGCTGCGAAATGCGGTTCTGCCGTTTTGGCGATGGCCGTCTCGGTCTCGTCGAAGATTCCATGGTCCGCGATGTGACGGCTGCGCTCGACGTCCTGCCGGCATATAGATACCCGCTGCCTCCCTACGATGTCTTCATTGCCAATCTCGACCGAGTGGCCGAGCGCGCGCGGGCTATAACTGCCGGATCTCCCCAGCTACCTGTGTCAGGGGTGAAGTTTCTGAGCCCTGTCGCAAATCCGAGCAAAGTGATCGGCGCTCCGGTCAATTACCAGAAGCACCTCGATGAAGTCCGTGGTGATGCTCAACTTCATCACGGCAGCCAAACGCACACCGTCCCGATTCATCAAATGGGTCTGTTCCTCAAAGCGTCCAGTTCGCTTGTGGGTCCAGGAGAAGGCATTGTCCTTCGTAAGCTCGACCGGCGGAATGATCATGAAGTCGAACTCGCAGTCGTGATAGGCAAACGCGTGAATAATGTTTCGGCCGGCGAAGCAATGAAGTATGTTGCAGGGTATGCCATAGGCCTGGACATCACCGTACGGGGTCCGGAAGAGAGGAGCCTTCGCAAGTCACCGGACAGCTACGCGGTGCTTGGCCCTTGGTTAGTCACGGCGGACGAGATTCCGAATCCGGGCGACCTCAACCTGAAGATTACGGTCAATGGCGAAGAGCGGCAAAACTCGAATACGAAATATATGATCCTGGGTGTTCCTCAACTGATCGAATTTGCGTCTGCCTTTTACACGTTGAATCCCGGCGACGTCATTTTGACGGGAACGCCTGAGGGTGTCAGCCCGATACAGCCTGGAGATACCGTCGTCGCGACGATCGAAAAAATCGGCAGCATGGAAGTGAAAGTCCGGACAGCCTGATGGATTCTACGAGCTTCTATCAAAAGCCAGAAACTACCGACGAATTCCGCGAATTCTACAAGCGGCTCGAGAAAAAGAACGCTGCGCCATTGTGGGAAAATCTGGCGGAGATCGTTCCGGTTCAACCGCGGCCGCGCGCTGTGCCCGCATTGTGGCGGTATGAAGAGATACGTCCGTTTCTCATGGAATCGGGGAAACTGATCACGACGCAAGAAGCGGACAGACGAGTACTGATTCTCGCAAATCCTGGAATCAAGGATCGACCGCAAATCGCCGACACACTTCACGCCGGCCTGCAACTCATTCTGCCGGGAGAGGTGGCGCCCACCCATCGGCACACGGCCGCCGCACTCCGTTTAATCATCGAGGGCGACGGCGCTTATACCACCGTTGAAGGGGAAAGAACGACGATGTACCCTGGTGATTTCCTTCTTACGCCATCCTGGACCTACCACGATCATGGGAACTTGAGCGACGCACCAACAGTGTGGATGGACGGTTTGGATTTTCCGCTGGTTAATTACTTGAATACGAGCTTCGCCGAGCGGCACCCCGAAGACGTACAACCTGTAACCCAAAAAGAAGGAGATGCTCACGCGCGGTACGGCAGCAACTTGATGCCGATCGACTACAAACCTCCAAGCTTGTCCGCCCCGATTTTCAACTACCCTTACGCGCGCACCAGAGAAGTTTTGGATCAGCTTTATCGCAACGGACCACTGGATTCCTGGCATGGCATCAAAATGCAATATGTGAATCCAGCCACAGGCGGATATCCCATGCCATCCATTAGCGCATTTGTCCAACTGCTGCCGTCCGGTTTTCGCAGCCGTTCTTACCGATCGACGGAGACTACGGTCTATTCCGTTGTCGAAGGCCGGGGTTGCAGTGAGATCGGCAACTCAACGTTCGAGTGGGCGGCGCGCGATATTTTTGTGGTTCCTTCCTGGTATCCGGCCTCGCATGAAGCCGATAAGGAAACCGTGCTCTTCAGTTTTTCCGATCGGCCCGTGCAGAAAGTCTTGGGGCTGTGGCGGGAACAAACAGTCTGAGCGACTCATGCGCGTCGTTGCCTAAGAATTGTTGGCCGGTGCTCGCACACCTGCGCTCTGAGACCCGCTTCCATGATCTACTGCGGCGCATAAACTTCCCGCATTAAACGGGGACCTCTTTTGCCCCGGTGCCTTCATATCATTAAAGGTAACGGCTTGCCCCGGCCATTCCTCTAAGGAATAACCAAATGCGAAACATAGGGGTAAGAAAGAACAAAAACGCTAAGAATACAGAGGTCGAACTTGACATCGGTTCACTTTTCTCGGACCTGAGTGAGATGTACAACAGAACGATTCTCCTGACCGAGAAATTGCGGACCAAGGGTTACAAGCGATCCTCAGATGAAGTTTTTGAGATTGGAATCCTGTTGAACCATGCTTTACGAATCTCTGGTGATGCGCTCTCGCATCTGCCTTTGTGAGTGGTGATCGCATGAAATCCTGCTTTGAAGGCCAGCCAAAACTCGTCACACTCCACGGAGTGTTATACAACGGAGATTGTCTGGATTTGATGCGATCGCTTCTCGCTGAATCCATCGATTGTATTTTCGCTGATCCACCATTCAACTTAGGAAAGGAATATAACAATGGTCAGTCTGATCTCCTTGCGGAAAACCGCTACCTTGACTGGTGCAGGTTATGGATCACGGAATCGGTCAGATTGCTAAAGCCGGGTGGTGCGATCTTCATCTACAACTTGCCTCGTTGGGCGTACCAGCTCGCGGCTTATCTCGAACAACAGGAAATGCAATTTCGCCACTGGATTGCTGTCTCGATGAAAGGAACTTTTCCACGCGGTAAGAAGCTTTATCCGGCTCACTATGCGCTTCTGTACTTCACAAAAGGAATGCCAAAAACCTTCAACCGCGTTCGTCTGCCTATTCCAACCTGCCGCCATTGCGGTAGAGATATTAAAGACTATGGCGGCCACCGAAAATACCTCAATCCCGCGGGTTTGAATTTAACGGACTTTTGGGACGACACCTCACCGGCACGGCACCAGAAGAACAAATCGCGATGGCATATCAATGAACTTAAGCCGACAATACCCGAACGGTGTATGTTGGTGGCTACCAACCCCGGAGACGTTGTGTTGGATCCTTTTGGTGGTGGTGGGTCGACCTACGTCACTGCGGAACGGTTACACCGATTTTGGATCGGCACAGAGATCGGTCCCTGCGAGCCTATCGTGGAACGGTTCACTCGCGAATTTCCAAATTTAGACATTTTCAAAAGCCATCCCGAAAAATTGCGCCCTTGGTTCGAGGAAAGTCTGCCTGTAGTTAGATGACACGAATCGTCAAAGAAGAGTACTTTGATGGTGCGAAGGAAAAAATCGAGCGCTTGGGGTTATGGCCATTAATTGACGAAATCAAATCAGCTATTACTAGTTTTCGTTTGGAACTAAAGAAAGAAATTCACGGTAACGGCTCCGCCGCGCTACGTGAACTGATTAATGGTGTGCTTCGCGATGTCGGTGATTGGACGAACACGGCGTCCGGCGATGTGGATTGGATCAAGTGCCCCATCATCGATGGCATTCGGGTTTGCATTGGCGTCGAAGTCCAGATGTCGGCGCGAAGCGATTTGATTTTCAGAGACATCGTTCATTTCCAACAAGGAAATGCGAGCCGATGATCTGCCGGTGGTCCTGATCGCCATAGAGCACGACGGCTTTTCGGACATGCCTCTGAGCAAGAGAGTCACAAATCGTAGGAAAGGCAAAGACCTGATCGTTCGGCGAAGCATGGCCGCAGTTCCCTACAGTGTGCGTGCGCACTTGCTGATATTGTTGGTAGTTACACGAAATTGCATTGCAGAATACGTCTGCCGCGTAATCGAAACATCACTTCGGGCATCGTGCGATTACTGATCAACGAATTGAGGAAAGGATTTCGTCGATGGGCGGCAGGCGTTGTGACTGCTGCCGTTGGAGCTTTCTGAGTTCGCCGTCATGGTTACTATTCCACGGTAGCCAAGAAATCACCTGAATTCACAGGCGCACCATCCTTCACACCCAGCTTGCGCACGGTACCCTTTTTGGGCGACTTGATCTCATTCTGCATTTTCATGGCTTCTAATACGACGATGCCTTGATTCGCCTGGACTTCCGCGCCTTCCGCAACCAAGACCTTTATCACTTTACCCGGCATCGGCGCTCGGATTTGCACGAGACCATCATGATCGTGCTGAGCGGCTCGACGAAGGGCGGATCGGGCATCGACGATTTCCACAGGGATCCGATGGCCGCCCAGCGACGCCACGTAAGAATCGGGAGTTTGGGTTACGCCGATCTCCAGCGACCGATTGTTCCAGGTAAACCAATAAATTCCGGGCTCGACGGCTTTGCCTTCAACGCGGTAAAAGCGGCCGCCGATTTCCGCTTCGATGACACCATTTTCCTTTCGATTCAACTCAATTTCGACGCGCTTTCCTTCGATCATTGCGGTGTACTTCATAAGGTTGGACCGAACGCTGCCAGCCGCTCGCTTCGTCCGTCGCCGGCTTCTTGCGCAGCAAAAGGAAATACTATAACGTAGCACGCAATCATTGGTTGAAGCTTGGAGGGCGGGTGAGTCGCCAACGCAGACCCCTTGACGGGATTCGAGTTTTAAGTTTTGAGATTCAAGTGGCAGGGCCGTATTGCACAATGATGCTCGCCGATCAGGGAGCGGATGTCATCAAAGTCGAACGACCCGAAGGAGGCGATACCGCACGAGGCGGCGCACCGAAAATTAAAAACGAGAAAGGGCAGACGCAGAGTGGCTACTTTCTCCGTTTCAATCGCAACAAGCGTAGCCTGACTCTCAATCTCAAGAGCGATCGCGGACGGCAGATCTTTCGGGACTTGGCCCGCAAGTCGGACGTTATCGTCGAAAATTTCCGTCCTGGCCTTCTGGATGAAATGGGCATTGGCTACAAGGCTCTTTCGGAACTGAATCCAGGCCTCATTTACGCATGCATTTCCGGATTTGGTAGCCTCGATGGTTACTTGGGACCATACAGCAAACGGCCGGCATACGATATCGTCGCCCAGGCTATGGGCGGGCTGATGAACACATGCGGCCAGTCGGATGGTCCCCCCACGTGGCTGGGTGTCGCCTTGGGCGACATCGTTTCCGGCATGCAGGCGGCTTACGCCATCATGCTGGCTCTCTATATCCGGACCCAGACCGGCCGCGGCCAGTACATTGATGTCTCGATGTATGACACCATTATCGGCTTAGCCGAACGTTCGGTTACCGCATATTCCTTAACGCGGCATGTGCTCCAGCGGGGAAGTGAACCCTATATGGCGCCATGGGGACCGTTCGAGTGTAATGATGGCTGGGTAGGTCTGATTGTCGCCACGGAAGGTGACTGGGCCAAGTTTTGCCAGGCCATTGAACGTCCGGATTTAGTCGGTTACGCTGGCACAACATCCGGCCCCGAGCGCGCTAAAAATATGTCGGGTTGGCTCGGAGATATTATCGGTCAGTGGTTCCGTGGCCGTACCAAAGCCGAAGCCGTTCAGAAGCTGTTAGCCGTGGGTCTGCCCATCGGGCCGGTGCAGACGGCTGAGGAGATTTCTAACTGTCCTCATGTTGCCGCCCGGAAATTGCTGATTGATGTGCCTGATCCCATTCTCGGAACAGTCAAGCTCGTCGGTCCTGTTGCCAAGATGTCCGGTAATACGGAACCTCTTACACGTTCCGCTCCGCTGTTGGGTGAACACAACGCCGAAATCCTCAAAGAAGTGTTGGGCTACACCGACGAACAGATAGAAAAGCTAGAAGTGTTGGGAAAATCGTAAGGATCGAGGAGTACACCGTGAATCAAGAAGAAGTTGTGGTCATCAGCGCCGTTCGGAGCCCCTTCGGCAAATTCGGTGGGGCACTGAAGGATTTCACGTTACCCAAACTTGGTGGGATTGTTGTCGCCGAGGCGATCCGGCGAGCGGGCATTGCACCGGAAGATATCGAAGAGGTTGCGACCGGCGTCAATCTGCCTGGTGGCGATCGGTCGATTGCTCGCCAACTTTTGATCTCAGCCGGCATTCCTCCCAACCGAGTCGCTTACACCGTAGACCGGGCCTGCTGTTCCTCCATGGCCGCAGTTAATATGGGTTCCCGCTCCATCCGGCTCAGTGAAGCCCGAGTCGTCGTTGCCGGCGGCGTGGAGAACATGAGCAAGGTGCCGTACTTCTTACCCGATTTGCGCTGGGGTCACCGGCTGGGTGACGTCACACTTAAAGATCAATTAGTTATTGCCTGTCCCATGACGGGAAAGCCCCGCGCCGTTCAGGCGGGGGAAGAGGCAGTGGAGTACGGTGTCACGCGTGAGGAACAAGACCGTTGGGCTTTCCGCAGCCACCAGAATTACTGTAAAGCCAAAGAGCTCGGCAAATTCAAAGATGAGTTGATGTCGGTCGAGGTCCCGCAGGAAAGGGGACAGCCAGTTGTAGTGGCAGAAGATGAGTCGCCGCGGTCGGATACCACGATGGAAAAATTGGCGAAGTTGCCGACGATTTATGGGAGCCCCACCGTTACGGCCGGCAACTCCCCGGGTCTCAGTACCGGAGCTTCGGCGTTAGTTCTAATGTCCAAGAGAGAAGCCCAACGGCTGGACAAGCGCCCACTTGCAACTTTAATGGGTTGGGCGATGGCTTCCGGTCATCCCGATCGAATCGCTTCAATTCCTGCCGAATCGGCTCGCATTGCTTTAGAGAAAGCCGGTTCGCGGATTGACGACATCGATCTGATTGAAGTCAACGAAGCCTTTGCCGCCGTGGCACTGGTTTCGACGCTCATTATGGCTGGCGGCGATAAAACGAGGGCCGAGATGATTCGCGCTAAGACTAATGTGAACGGTGGCGCCATTGCCATCGGGCACCCCACCGGCGCAACCGGCGGGCGTCTTATCGTTACTCTAATTCACGAACTGCGACGGTTGCGGAAAGCGGCTGGCAGTAATCGTCCATATTACGGCCTGGCAACACTGTGTGGCGGAATCGGCGAGGGCGAAGCAGTTATTGTGAAAGTCGATGGGTAACTGTGGTCTGGAACTCCCCTCCTAAGTTAGGAGGGGTGCCGCGAGGCATAGCCGAGCGGCGGGATGGTTCCTAAGCCGTCAACATTAAAGGCAGCGACTCAGGAACCACCCCGCCCTCACTTCGTTCGGGCACCCCTCCTAACTTAGGAGGGGAGTTAGAAACCATCAATGAGTAAAAAACAGACAATCTCCGACAAGAGCATCAGCAATAAAGCGGAGTGGACTGAGGAGATTTTAACTCCGCATCTGGCCACCGAAACCGAGCGTCGCGCCGCCTTCACTACCAGTTCGGGCCTGCCGCTGGAGCGACTCTACGCGTCAGAAGACTGGCCCCCTGACAGCGCAAGTCCCGCAGAAAAACTAGGCTATCCTGGCGCATTTCCCTTTACCCGGGGCATCACCCCAACAATGTATCGCAGCCAGTTTTGGGTCATGGGGATGTATTCCGGCTATGGATCTGCGGAGGAAGCCAACGAGCGCTACCGGACTTTATTAGATCGAGGCCAGACCGGATTTTCGATCGCCCTTGATCTTCCGACTCAATGCGGCTACGACGCCGATCACTCTCTGGCTGCAGGCGAAGTAGGAGTGACCGGGGTACACATCGGTTCATTGGCCGATATGGAGCGGCTGTTCGAGGGTATTCCTCTGGAGAGGGTTCGCCAGATTCGCACTACGGCGAACGCCATCGGTCCGATTATCGCGGCAATGTACATTGCCGCCTTTGAAAAACAGGGCGTGAATATTCGGAATACCCGCATGTTCATCCAGAACGATGTCCTCAAAGAGTACTTTGCGCGAGGCACCTACATCTTCCCTCCGGAAGCTGCAGTCAAGCTGTCGTCGGATGTCATCGAATATTGCGCTCGCAATCTGCCCGCTTGGACGCCCCTCGCCATGAGCGGCTATCACATTCGGGATAGAGGTAGCACCGCGACGCAAGAACTCGCCTTTACTTTTGCCAATGGCCTGGCCTACCTCGATCAGGTCTGCCGCCGCGGCATGTCTATCGATACGTTTGGTCCGCAGATTTGGACTTTTCTTTCAGCCGGTATTGACGTTCTGGAGGAAGTCGCCAAGTTCCGGGCGGCGCGTCGGATTTGGGCGAGGCTGATGCGCACACGTTATGGGGCGCAAAATCCCGAGACGATGAAATTGAAAATTTTCGCGTACACCTTGGGGGGCAATCTCGTCGCTCAACAGCCGCTGAATAATATCGCCCGTGTCGCCATTGAGACCTTGGCTGCTGTATTGGGCGGCGTACAAACGATCGCCACTTCGTCTTATGACGAAGCTTACGCTATCCCCACCGAAGACGCTGCCACGATAGCTCTGCGGACGCAGCAGATCGTCGCACATGAGGCGGGGGTAACCGCGACCATCGATGCGCTCGGTGGCTCCTATGCCATCGAGTCTCTTACCGATACGATCGAGGCTGACGTCTTCAGCTACCTCGACAAAATCGAAGCGTTAGGCGGCGCGGTACGCTGCATCGAGGAAGGTTTTTACGATCGCGAACTGTCCGAAGCAGCCTATCGCTACCAACGCCAGATCGA
>QHWY01000326.1 GCA_003223875.1 Acidobacteriota bacterium
TGTTCCTAGCGAAAAAAGCCGTGGAAACAGTCGAACTATTCGGATCAGAAACTGCGGGATTCACATGGTTCGAAATATTGAACGCCTCCGCCCGGAACTGCACGGTCTGCCGCTCCCGCACCTGAAAGTTGCGGGTCAATCCAATGTCGATCTGAACGAGTCCCGGTGCAAGGACGTTATTCGCACCGAGGGGCGAATACGTGCCCGGAGCGGGTTGGGTGAAAGCTGCAGGATTCAGATAGTGATCGATACCCCTGTTCGGTAGATACGGATCCTGGAGCACTTGAAGCGCTCTCTGATTCGAGGTTCCCGACAATGCCTGGTCGAATCCGCTGACGATGGACAGATAAGGACCACTTCGCATTCTGACGATTCCAGTCATTTGCCATCCACCAGCTAGCATCCGTACAGTACGGCTTGCAAACTGTGGGGTCTGATATACAGCCGATCCACTGAACACGTGCCGCCGGTCCGATGTCGCGCAATTTCCGCGGTCATAACGGCGATTATAGGGAATCGTGGAGTTCTGTCCGGCAACGGCTAATTCCGGATCTGCGAGATCACTGATGCAGTGTGACCAGGTATAGTTCCCCTGTACCGTCACGCCTTTTGCTTGCCGCCGTTGCACCGAAAGGACCATAGCGTTGTAACTACCCGTGCCGCCGCCGTCCAGTTCTGACATGGTTCCGAAGTACTGCCCCTCTACGGGATTTTGCAGATTCAGCCTTCTTCGATTGTTGATGTTGCCTGTGATCGAGCAAACCGGGATTGGCGTGGTCGAACCGGGAAGTGTGCAGGGAATCAAGCCCAAAAAGACCGCGGAATTAATCTGGTTTCCCGCCCATAGATGGATGATATTGGTCCCGACATAATTTGAGGAAACCAGCCAGTTTGTTCCGATCTGTCTCTGTATGCTGAGATTCCACTGCTGCGAATAGGTGGACTTCGCATTGAAAGGCATATTCTCGTAGCCGCCAAACGTAACGAACGTGCTGTCCTTGGTCAGAGTTCGGGGGAAAGGATTGCCTCCAGGAAATCCTTGCCATGGATTCGCAAAGCTCGGCGGATTCTGATACGTAACGTTATTGCCAAACGGCGGACTCTGGGCAAATCCGATGTAGTAATTCAGCGCAGGCAAATCATAGAAGATGCCGTAGGCTGCACGCACCGACATCAGACCGTCGCCTTTCGGATCCCATGCAAAACCCAGGCGTGGCGCAAAGTTCGACCATCGCTTGTTACCGGCAGAATCGCCAGGATATCCGGCGTCGCCAGGAAACGTGAGACCGGCCGGAGCATTGACATAAACTGAACTTTTCTTGCCCTGAGCAAATGCATCCGGGTCAAAGTGGACGAAGTAACCATTCTTGGAATACACCGGTAGACTCGGTTCCCAGCGCACGCCGGCATTAACTGTTAAGCGCGGCGTCGCCTTCCACGCATCTTGTAAGTAAAAGCCGAAATAGTTCAAGCGGTAGTAACCCAACGATGGGCTGCCTTGCGTGAGAGCCGACGGGAGGCCGATCATAAAATCCGCAAGACCCAGCAGCGTGATCTGACCATTGAACGTAAACGGAGCAGTCGCGTTGAGCTGCGATACTCCGTTCATTTCACTGTGAATCCAGTTGACGCCATATCCGATTTGATGTGCTCCGCGGATCATGCTGATGTCTTCGGCGAATTGGAAACCTGTGGTGTTGTAGTTACTCGGTGTCGCGCCGGTGCCGGCAATGTTAAAACCATTTGAAACGGAAAATCGCATGAACTTTGGAACGGCGACATACGTATTGATGCCGACATCATTAGCGTCGAAATACTGTGGACTGGACTTCGGAACCTTGGTCCGATAAAGGTTCGCACGGAAATTACTAACGGTGCTGTTGCCAATCAAATATGTATCGCCGAGAACAAACGAATGCACCCGGAATCGCAGTTCGGCATTCGCCAACGCGAGTAAATTCTTCGGATCGAAATCCGAAGGCTGGTTATAAACGGCCGAGAGGTAACGGCCGAAAAGCGAATGTTTATCGTTTAATTGATAGTCCATCCTGCCAACCGTGAGGTACTCGTCGGACCCGGCTCTGCGGCTAATTTTGACCAGACCACACGGGTCGGACGTGGTTGGAAAACCCGGCTGTTTCAATATCGCCAGTGCGACCGGCGAGAATTGCGACGGATCGATACGGTTACTCGCGTACGGTAACCGCAGATCGATTTGACCGGTTGTACTGCACTGTGGCGAAGTGATCGTCGTGAAGTCGCCCGCCAGCATCTGGGACGTGGGAACAAATTGGGTCGTTTGATCCGGGGTCGATCGCAGGACGGTGGCCTGCTCCCCCGCAAAGAAAAACAGCCGGTTCTTGATGATAGGTCCGCCGATCGTTCCTCCGAATTGATTCCGTTTCAAGTTGTCGCGCGTTTTCGCGAATGTATTGCGCGCGTTGAAAACACCGTTGCGAACAAATTCGAAAAGATCGCCGTGAATATCATTGGTTCCTGCCTTAGTCACTCCATTGATCGCTGCCGCTGAATGATGGCCGTACTGCGCGGGTAACGCGCTCGTCTCAACCTTGAATTCCTGCAGGGCGTCGGGAAACGGTAAGGGTAGATTCAGATTGTTATAGGAGTCGTTGTGCGAAGCTCCATCGAGCAAATAGGTCATGCCGTTCGACAAGCCGCCAGCGATGACGACCTCGGTCGTCGGATAATTCCGAACCTTAGAATTCAAACCGGCGCCCAGACTCGGCGCGGCCATCGGACTCAGAAAAATCAACTCCGTCGCCTGCCTACCGTTGAGCGGCAACTCCAGCACACGTTGGTTATCGATGACCTGGCCCAACCCGGTGCTGCGCGTTTCCACAAGCGCCGCGTCGGCTGCAACTTCGATCTGCTCGGAAACCTGGCCGACGGCGAGGACCACTGAAATTGTGGGATTGCTGCCAACCTGAAGGATGATGCCGGTCTGAACATAGGTCCGGAACCCAGGCAAAGCCACTTCTAATCGATAAGGGCCGATCGGAAGGTTCGGCAATATATAAGAGCCTGTCTCGTCGGACACGACGGTTCGTTTGGCTCCGGTGTCCATCTGGGTGGCCGACACTTCCGCGCCGGGTAACACGGCGCCGGTTTGGTCTTTAACTGTCCCGCTAATTTGGGATGTCGAAACTGCCTGGGCCCAAAAAGGACTGCTTCGAAGAACAACCAAGACAATCGCGAAGAACAAGGAAATGAAAGACCGGTTCATGTCCACCTTCCACAAAACAGAACTAAAATAACGGAGATCATATAACACCGCGGAGGTTCAGTTGAAACGCAACGTCCTATTCCAGTGCATGTGCCAGGGGTGTAACGCGCCGTTGAAGATCGAATTTATCAGCGAACCTGCACGGACCGGCGCCATGTGGACAGTCGATTGTCCCGTATGCGGCACGAGCAAAATGATTCCGGATGAGCCGGTGAAAATTTATTACGAGAAAGACGGAAGCTGGCTCGAGGCGCGGCCCAAGAGCCAGCATTTCGGTTAGAAGTTGAGTCGGGTTCCGATAATGAAGCGCCGCGACCCAGTAGCCGTTCTAATGCGGTCGAACGTGTTAATGCCGTTGATGTTTGTACTCGGCGTGTTCAATTGTCATTTTGGGCTTTGCACAAAAAATCCTGGGCGGTCATAGACCGCCCCTACAGCTTGGGGTGCGCAACTGTAGGGGCGCTCTATGAGCGCCCGCGATGTATTTTTTGTGCAAAGCCGTCATTTTGCGGAGCAGGGCACAGGATCCCAGCCTGTCGCGTCGGCTTGTTTCTTGAATTGGGCACTCCTGACGAAGGACTGAGTGAGGTATTTGGGATCTTCGAGCATCAAAGTATCGACCAGATACGTGGTACCTCGGTCGCTCACGATCGTGAAATATTCCGTCAGGACAGCGTTTTCACTAAAAGGCACCCCATTTTTGTGGATGTAACCGGGACGCATTTGCGTCGTGGTGACTTTCAAAGTCCCGGTGCCGGACTGCGCGCGTTGACCTCCACGGCCGCGGCCGCTTCCCGGTAATTGCCACTCGGCAACAGAGTAGCCTTGCCACGTTCGGGAACCAGTTGGCGCCTCCGGCGGGCCGAAATGTAGGAGTCGCGTCTGCGTGCCGGTATCGGTTTCGATCTTTAACGTCTTCTCATCCTGCCAGGTGATGTGCAGGCGCGTCGGCATCCTCATGACACCGAGGGGACCATAACCTTTGCATTGCTCGCCGCCGGCTTCGTCTTTCGTGGGGTCCCATGCGTCGGCAACTCGCCGCGCTTCGGCATTGAGCGGAAGATAGAGATAGTCGCCTTTAGGTGGAGTCACGACGCGGTACGTCCAGTTGTCCGTGACCAGCGAAACCCAGTAACCCGTGAGATCGATGGGAGCGGCCGCTTGAGGAGAAGTGGCGGTTTGAGCCCCACTCCGCGGCGTCAGCGCGAAAAAAAACATCGCAATCACCGCAAGCCGCAGCGAGTTTGAAATTCGATAATTCATCGCTTCGCTCTGTGCTGCGGTCTAATCGAATGTCTGGCCTGGTCGTTCGCCCCAACCAAATCCGTCGGAGGGCCGCTTGATCGATCGCATGCGGACTCGATGGTCCTCAGGGGTTCGGCCGGGATTTCCGGTGATCACGACAACATCTCCAGGCTTCAACGTTTCTCGCGTGACGCCCTGGCTGCCTAATTGTCCGGCGCCGCCCCATTCGATAGACCATCGGATTCCTTTATCGTCGAGCACCTGAACGAAAGAGTGTGGATTCCGGAATTGGAACTGGACCAGCTTTCCTTCGATCGTGACGGTTTGGTCCTCGTGATATGTCGCCGTGAATGAATGATGCGCATAAAGCTGAGTGGCGAGGGCGAACACACCCGCGATCGCCAAGGTGACGAGCAGGTCGCGTTTCATGAATAGTTCCTCCTGAATTATTTCTTCTGAATGAGGCTCTGATACACCGCCTCGACGAACATGTCCGTTGTCCACGGCCCGGTTGTCTTTCCGTATCTGGGATCATAGTCCTTCGTCGGCCTGGCGGCTTTGATTTGCTGGAGCGTCATTCCTTTCTTGATCATGTCCTGAATGCGATCCCGAATGATCGTCACCATATCGCGGTAATACGCAACGTCGGCGGAATCGCAGAGCCGGCCGTGTCCGGGAATCACCATGGTTCCACCCTCGGTTCTGAACTCGGCAATCGATAGATCCAAAATCCGATTGAGCCCGTCAATGACTCCCTGCATGTTCCCCCCTCGCTCGACATCGATGACCGGATAGCTGTCGGTCCTGAAAATGTCGCCGGCCGCAATCACATCCGAGCCACGGAAAAAAACGAGACTATCGCCGTCGGTGTGTGCCGATGGCTGATGCAATATGAGAATGCCCTCACCGTTGAAGAAGTGGCTCAGCTTCATGCTCTCCATGTGGTAGGTGTCGGTTGGCAGCGAGCGGAACGGCGCCTGTGCGGTCGTCATGCGCAAAAGAACATTTTCGTGAGCAATAATCGAAGCGCCTTGCGCCGCATCCGCAATATTACCGGCAACGTTTCCACCGGTGATCGTGGCGCCGGCCTGAGACAATTTTTCATTCCCACCGCTGTGGTCCGGATCGAGAGATGTATTGATAATGTAGCGAATGGGTTTGGACGGCGCCGGCGGACTGATCATCCGCGAAAGATTCGAACGAGTTTCGGCCGCAAAATTCCAGGCTTGCAAACCGTTGGTGGCGAGCTGGCGCTGGAGTTGTTGAATCGCAGCGAGCAGTCTTTCGCTGTTGGCCAGCGTGCCCGTGTCCACCATCAGAACACCGTCGGGTCCCACCGACAAGGCGATGTTCCCGCCATCTCCAGCGAGCATGTAGACATTGTTACGGATCGGCAGAATTTCAAATTGTACACTCGGCGCGTTTTGCTGGACCTGCTGGCCTCGCTGTTGTGCGCCCGCGGGGCCGGAAACAAGACTGAGAAGCAAAGCGGCCCGCACGGCCCAGCATCTTTTCAGGCGTTTTGTCATTTCAGTTTCTTTCTGATTTCGGGATACATCGTTTCGGCGCCGGCTCGGATCACGGCTTCCGGAACGTGGATCTTGTCCGCGAATTCTTTAACAAATGTATTTGTGCCGGGCAGTTGGTGAGGCACGACGCCCTTTGGCCGATCGACCTCCTCGACAACGTCGCATGGATACGGAGGAATCTGCTGATTGAGGTTAAGGCGATATTCCTGGCTACGAACCAAAGGTTCCGTCAAATAGACCGGATCATAGACGATGTTCAACCACGTCAGGATATTGCCACGGCGGATCCAATATGTGGTGATCTCAATTAGGTCGCTGTGCTGAACACCATTCCGACGCAGATACTCTTCCTTTAGGTGTGTCGTACGGATCTTCAGCGTGTCGCCCACCCATTCTGCGGTATTGAATCCTCCCCAAGTGTGCGGCGCATTTTCCGACGGATGCGGGCGCCCATCCAGGTAAATGGGCACATCTACCGAGCGCAGCCACTCGGCGTGAAACGCGGTAATTTGCCGCGTGACGGGATCGACTTCTTTCGAGATTCGCAACTGCGAAGGCCCTCGATAGATATAGGCAAAACCGTGCGGCCGACACTGCCATTCCGGCAGCGTCTGAACAGAAGCCGCCCAAGCCTCGGCCCGCGCGCGCGACGCTTCGTTCATTGGAATGCCCAGCCAGTCGCCGACATACGGATTCCCAATACTGTCCTCGTTGCCGTTCGGCGTCCACTCACCGGAAAAATCGATCTGCGCAAAGGCCGGAACTACCGCCGGAATGATCAGGATGAAAAGAAAGAAAACTATAAGCTTCACCCGATTCAAAAATTCAGAAACCTTGGAATTTGCAATCTCCGATTGAATCGGAAATTCCAATATTCCAAAATTTCTGAATTTCTGATTGAGAACATCGAGCTCGGGCATTCATAACCTCCTCAACACCTTAAGGCTAAGTCCGCAACCTACTATACGCTCCTAGTTCGGTCAAGTTGACCCACGCGGGGTTGGAGTAAACCCCAGCAAATCTCGCGCAACTTCGCCAAGACCTTCTCTTCTCTCTTTCGATCCTTCGTTGGATTCGGCATCCGCCGAAGGCTCGGTCTCGCCGGGGTTGATAAACCGATTGGCCTCAATGCCGGCCTGGCGTGTGTAGAGTTCGAAGTACCGCCCTCCATGAGCAAGCAACTGAGTGTGAGTACCGCGTTCGAGGATGACACCGTCTTCGAGCACCAGGATTTGGTCGGCGCTTCGAATAGTACTCAACCGGTGCGCAATTACAAAAGTCGTTCGGCCCGCCAT
>QHWY01000156.1 GCA_003223875.1 Acidobacteriota bacterium
GCTTTCGAAATGATGTAGCTGGGCTTACCCCAATCCGAATTCGAACCACCGCAAGGACCGGACTTTTGAGGATCGCCGCGGTTGTCTTCGATCAGCCACGAAGCAGGTTCCAAAAGCCTGAAGTGAGCCGCGGCATTCCGTGCGACAATCGCCAGTATGGCGGCTACCAAAACGAATCGAACGGAGTGTTTCACGATATCCTCCTCCTGACGAGAAACGTCGACATTATACACAGGCATCCAGGCACAAAAAAATGCACAAAACCCAAGGGTCCTCATCGGGGGGGTTTTTCGGAGATGCCCCAATTGGCCGCTCAAGACACAGGTACCCGTCCCACAGACCGGCTAACAATGCGTGGAGCCGACGCGAAAGACGCGCGGCTCATCGCTGCGCCGTCAGGTGCCGCCGAAAACCGATGTGCATCTGCCAAACGTGCTCCACTTCTTGGATAATCGCCAAACCGGAGATGTCCTCAAAGACCCTGAAGTCTCGATCTGGGAAGGAACCCGCACGCGGGAAAACAGGGCCGCGTCCAGACCGTCCGACGACGTGCGCCGCGCTGGCGATTCCTATTGACGTTGCTCTCCAATTGATTAAATGAATTGATAATCTCTCTCGGGGGCGATGCAAATCATTTATCTCAAGCCTTGTCTGTTGACACAGTCTTAGATCCGGTTGATTCGTACGAGAGTTCCGTTGAGGGAAGCCCATTCGACAATGGCAGCATGGATGCGGTGCGCTTGGCCCTTGAAGTCAGGATCAACCACGCAGACGATAATGCCCGCATGCACAGGTCTGCTCTTATGAAGTTTCACGAAATGTCTGCGATTGAGAGTTAAGAGCGCACGGCCTTCCGACGATGCATATTCGAGCACCTCTGTTGGAAGTGGAAAATTCTCGTTGGCGTAGAGTCGGGCCAAGGTCTATGCGGCTTCGTTCTCTTCGATTTGCTTGTCGATTTCTTGTCGGTGGGCTCGGACGTATGCCCACGCGTTCGTCAGATCTTCAGCCCTTAAGGTGGGATAGCTTCTCAAGATGTCAGCTTCAGTAGTTCCCAAACGTCGCGCCTCTTCCAAGACCCATATTGGGATACGGGTCCGCACAATGCAGGGTTCACCACCGCTGACCGTTGGATCTGTTTCGAGACCGGGAAAGGCTTCTCCTATATCTCGAACAACCCATTGCAACAGTTGGGCTTTCTCGGAGCGCGTCATTTCTGAGAGGAGGCGCTCCACTTCTTCGAGTTTGCTCATGCGTGGCTGATTATACCTAGCCAAAAGGGAATAGCGAAACAGCTCTATCGGGGCGTTCCGCACAGAGTCAGGCATTCCCCGATTCCTTTAAGGATGCAATTCGTCGAGTGGTGTACCGCTGACAACTTCGGTGGTCGTTGGGTGGCCAGTTCGGTGGACAACAATTTCGCGTCCATTAAACCCTGCCTCACTGGACTGCCAAGCTGATGGGTTGTCCCGATTGGCCAAAGAATCGTAGCGAGCCGGATGTGGCTTGATCCGCGCCGCCGTTGAACAGGATAAATTGCGTTGTGGATCCGCCTCCATCCGCAAAATGCGGAAAGAACTGCGGTCCTACGGGAGCCCGGCTCTCGTCGGTGGGCTGAGTTGTGGTGATAAGGAAGTCCCCGCGTTCGTTATAACGGCCGCGAATTCCGATGACAGAAATTCCTTCGGAAGAGGGCGTTGAAACGCGCAATACCCCCCGAAACGGAGTCGTCAATGTACCGAAGCCCGGAATTTGGCTCAGAAACACCCCTGTCTGTCCGCCGGCGGGAATGCTGAGAGAACCGGTCAATCCCGTGGATGCACCCGACAACGTGTTGAGCTCAAATACGACCGATGCTGTGCCTGTCCCAGGATTGGCAATAGCGACACCCGTCTGAATCGAACCGATTTGTCCAAGAGTGCCGGACAATTCGGCATACAAACGGAAAGCGTTCGATGTGCTGGACGCCGGAACTCCGGCAGTGCTTACCGTCGCGCCGCCTGACTTGAATGAAAAAACAGCTACGCCTGCGGGCGCTTTACTGCCGGAAATCGGCGTCACTCGTATGGACCCGGTTGTTAGCGTATTTGCAGCGCCTGCAGTTTGAAATTGAAACGAACTGCGAGGTGGAAGCGTATAGGCATTGCTCGCTATCGGCTGGACCGCGGCTGGGCAGCCCCCCTGACCGCAAAATAGAATCGTGCCGCTCATCGGCGTGTCCGTCGTATTGACAAGCAAAAGTTTACTTGTCCACCCCCCACCATCTGCATACTGTGGAAAGACAAAAGCATCGGAACCTGGAGTGATGGACAAATCGCCTACAGGCAGTGTCGTCATCAAAAATTCGGAACGCTCATTGGTCAGCCCGCGCAGCGCGACGACCGATATCGGCTGGGACGCGGTAAACGTGAAGGTACCCATTAGCGCACTTCCGCTAGGGAAAGGCGCCTGATTCAGGAATTGCGCAATCTGCCCACCAGCAGGGATGACCGTTGATCCCTGGCCGAAATCAGCTCCTGTGGTGTCCGTAAAATGAAAATTGACGGTCACCGGCTGACCGTTGGGGTTTGCCATAGCCACGCCGGTGTTCACGGTCGACGATACTTCGGCATAAAGACGTCCCGAGCTAATAAGCGGGGACGATGGAACGGCGGCTTCGCTGACCAGAATATTATTCTGGCGAAGACCGAAGATTGCCATTCCCGAAAGCACCGCGCCTGCGGTGTTCGGCTGGATAGCCGCATAACCGACACCAACGTTGGTCGAACCGCCCTGCGAAGTCGTCGACATGCCGCCGCGAGCCGCGACGGCGAATGCAACTGAGGAGGCGTTGTCGGCAATTTTTGCCACAAATCCATTGAGGATTCCCGGGCGGTTGGCAACGTAGGCCGACACTGTTGGAAAATCCATGGAGCCTGTTTGACCGGCAACGTACACGTTGTCGTTGGAATCGACAGCCACGGCTCTCGCAAAATCGTCACTAGCTCCGCCCAGATACGTTGACCACAAGATCGAACCTGCGGATGGATTCAACTTCGCCGCAAACGCATCCGTTACGAGATCCGATCCGCCGGCGAAGACAGACTGAATGGCGTTTGCGACCGGAAAATTGATAGAGCTCGTCGTGCCCGCAATCACCACATTGCCCGCGCTGTCTACGGCGATGGCATTTGCCGCGTCATCGCGGTAGCTCCCCAAGTATGTGGAATAGACAAGTGTCCCTGAGGCATTCCATTTCGCTACGAACGCCTCTGATCCTCCGACAGTCGCTGCGGTGATCGTGTTGGAGTTTTCATTTACGGTTATCGCTGACACTTGAGCCGAGGCGAGCCCCGCCGGGGCCCACGTGACTCCGTCCGAGCTCTTGTAGATCCGGCTCAGATTGGATTGGCCTACTGCAGCGTACACGGTTCCGGAAGTTGGATCGACAGTCAGCGCACTCACCGTAGAACCTGCGGTGGAGATCGGAATTCCACTATTCGCTGACAACCAGAATCTTCCGCTATTCAGGCTGCGAAAGATGCCGTATGAATCCGTTGCGGCAAACAGGAGGGCGGGATTTCGCGGACTTACAGCGACCGCATTCACGTTTTCATCGAAGATGCCGGAGTTCGCCGACACCCATGTCGCTCCTCCGTTTGCGCTTTTGTAAACTCCGGTACTTGTCGCCGCATACAAGTTCGCGGGTGCCGCCGGATCGATCACGATATTGTGTATCGTGGAAGCCGCGAGTGCATTGTTAGAGCCGGCCCAGGTAGTGCCGCCATCGGTGCTCTTGTAAAATCCACTGTCCGTTCCGGCATACACCGTTGCAGGCGTCACTGGATCCACAGCAAGAGCAGTGACGAATCCAGCTTTCAGCGATGTGGGCGACCACGACGCGCCTCCGTTCGTGCTTTTGAAAACGCCGGCGCTTCGCGTACCCACATAGACGGTCGCTGCTGTGGACGGATCGACGGCGATCGCATGAACACGCGCGTCCGTCAAGCCGACACTGACGGCCACCCAATTGCTCCCGCCGTCCGTGCTTTTGAAGACATCACCGCCGTTATCGTCATCGGCACCCGCAAAAATGGTTGAAGGAGATCTCGGCGCCACTGCCAGCGCATACAACGAAGCGCGCGTAATTCCGGCGCTCGCTATGTTCCACGTCGTTGCAGCATCCGCAGATCGAAAGAGTGGACCGCCGCCAAACGCAGGTTGAACTACACCCGATGTCGTCGGGAAATTAATGGAAAACGTCTTACCCGTGACGTAAACATCGCCGGAGCTATCGACGGCGACCGCGCCGGCGGCTTCGTCCTTACCGCCACGCAGAAACTGCGTGAACAAGGACCGGGTGCCGGTCGGATTCAGTTTTGTAAGGAAAACATCCATTCCCGTAGCCGATGTGGATGGCGTTGTGCCGGCGATATATGCATTTCCCGCGGAATCGACGGCAATGCCCGCAGGCTCCGTTGCTCCTGCTCCCGCTCCCAGGTATGTCGAGTAAACAATGGCGCCGGCGCCACTGAGCTTCGTGACAAATCCTCCGGAGGTTGTATCCGTTGAGAGCGCACCTGCCGTAACTGGGAAATTCGTCGAGGCTGTCGTTCCGGTGATGTAGGCATTTCCGGCCGAATCGACAGCAAGACCGCGCGCCTGGTCGTCTCCGGAACCGCCCAGATATGTCGAATAGACCAAAGCAGAACCCGCAGGGTTCAATTCAGCTACGAATGCGTCGAGGCAACTGCCGCCCGTTCGAACACCGCAAACGCGGCTGATGGCGCCGGCGGTTGTGGGAAAAGACAACGAGGCGGTCCAGCCGGCGATGATGGCATCCCCCGCAGCATCGACGGCAATTTTGTTTGAAACGTCATCGTCTGCGCCACCTAGATACGTCGCATAAACCAACGCTGTCCCGGAAGCATTGAGCTTCATCACGAAAGCATCTTTTGTATCGGCGGTGGGATCCTGATTGCCGGGACCAGGTTGAATCGCGCCAAAGGCAGTGAAGTTTGTGGAGGTCGTTGAACCGGTGATGTAGATGCTGCCTGTGGAATCGACCGCGATTGAACGGGCGTCGTCGACTCCGTTACCGCCGAGGAATGTGGAGTAGCTCAGAATCGGATCAATAACGAGCGCCTTACCGTGATCGTAGGGACCGATATCCAAACCAACGGTGTTTGCCGAAATCAAGCGGTACTGGCCCCCAATGGTTTTGCGGGTTTCACGCAGGCCGCCGTAATCCTGATAGACCAATGGCTTCTGTTGAACAAGACTCGTTCCATGAATCTGAACAAGGAGGTCACCCTGCGGATTAAGCGCGAGGCCCTGTATGCCTTCAAAACGAAGCGCGATGGTATTGGAGTCTCCGCCCGGACGCACCACGAAGTCATATTCGAGTTCGCGTTGATTTCCGTAATAGACCAAATCGATCCCTGGATAGATGCCGTCATACCGTATCCGCCCGTATGTCGGAATATCCTTAATCGATCTGTCGCCACGGAAATAATTCGCCCTTCCGATTTGCTTCTCTTCACCCGTTATTGTTGGATTTGAATTCGCCCCGGTGAGCGTTGTCGTGAACGATAGTCGCTTTCCGGAATGGCTGAGCGCGACGTGACTTCCTTGTGGTGTAAACGCGAAGCTGTAACTGGCTCCTCGCGCCACGAACCGCGCATCGGCACGCGCTTGACCGCGATTTTCTTCAAAAAAAATGGAAGGCGTGCCGGGCTCTTGGAGACGTACTGCTCCGGAGAGCATTAACACGCATATCAGAATGGTGCCAGCTCCCCTCCTTAGCCAAGGAGGGGTGGCCGCGACATCAAGAAAATGCCGCGAAGCCTCCTTTGAGGGAGCGGACGGGGTGGTTTGTTCAACTGAATGTTTATGCCTCGGCCGATCCATCAGGTCTCCTAGGGCAAAGCTCTTGACGGATCGTCTCCAAGACCGACTCAAGCGCTTCGTATATTAATCGATTCTCGAACCGTACGATCTTGATTCCCAACCGCTCGAGATATTTGGTCTGTTCAGCCTCATATGTATCGGCACTCAGTTCGTAATGCGGCTGACCGTCTAGTTCGACAACCAGTCGGCGCTCCGGACAGTAAAAATCGACAATGTATGGGCCTATACTGTGTTGCCGTCGAAATTTTCTGCCGTAGATTTGGCGACCTTGCAGAAACTTCCAGAGCGTCGCCTCAGCGGCAGTCGCGGAGTTTCGCAATTCCTGGCGTTTTGATTTCTTCTCAGTGCGATTGTGAAGTCGCTTAACCACGGCTGGGTCGTCTGCACATATGCCACCATTCGCATTGTTGCTTAGACAAACCACCCCGTCCGCTCCGCTTCTGAGGCTTCGCGACTTTTTGTTGATGTCGCGGCCACCCCTCCTTGGCCAAGGAGGGGAGTTAGCGCCTACAGCGATCTTCATTACAGCTCTCATGATCAGTGGAACAACTCTGTTATTGGTGTTCCCAGCCACGCCTGGTTTTGCGGGATGTACTCGAATCCGCGGCCGAGCGGATCGTCGTGACGAACCGTCGTGTAATTGATGCCCAGCGCAGAATAAATGGTGGCTGCGATATCTTCCGCATACACGGGTCGTTGCTCGGACCAACCTGGGTCATCGACATACCCGGCATCCGGAGTTGTCTTTCCGAGCCCTCGCCCACCCTGGACACCTCCCCCGCCGATCAATGTGGAATGGATGTAGTAGTGATCCCTCCCCCCGCCACCCGTTATATTCCCAACAGTGCGGCCAAATTCGCCCTTGGCCACGATCAGGGTATCGTCGAGCATCGTTCTGCCCTGACTTCCAGGCATGGATGCGAGGTCCGCTATAAGATTGCCCAGTCCTGCGTCGAGTTGCCTTGCCGATGGGTAGATTCCGTTATTCGGAGCATAAATGTTGGTGTGATTGTCCCAACCACCCAGCGTGATCTGGATGTAGCGAACGCCGAGGTCCGCCTGCAGGACGTTGCGCGCCGTAACGCAGGCGGATCCAAACGAGCTGTTACCGTATTTCTGTTGATCGGCGGCTGAAAAGCGAAACGCGTTGGTTACGATCGGGTCGTACATCATGGTTCTGGCCGACGTGTAGAAATCCGACACTTCATCGACGGGCGTTCCGATCGGCGACGGTGTGCCCCTCAATAACGCATCGCCGGCCATCAGCACGTTGTAGCGACTTGTGAAAACGGCCTCACCATCGGGATGATTCAGATTCGATATGCCGTTCGCGCTGGGTGAAACGTCGAAGGGGGCATACTTGCCTGAGAAATACCCGGACCCTGCCAGACTTCCGCCGCCATTCAGCGAAAGAAATCCCGGAAGTTTCTGCCCGGGTCTTCTTTGCGCTTCCATTTCAAGGGCCACAACCGAGCCGATGTTGGGCGCAATCTTTCCCGTCGCGTTTGCAGGATTCCTCGCAATCTGATTCCAATTTTGGAGCAGGGCATGGACAAGCGCGAGGGATTGGCAGCTTCGAATGATCGAGAACCGATTCGAATTGAGTTGTGCTCCCAGATTCGGCAACAGTCCATTCGGCCAATCGATGCTGTTAATCGTGGTCGGCGAAAAATCCACGGGTGTCCATGAACCCACCCGCAAATCCAGTGTGTCCATATGGCTTGGCCCGCCCGCCAGCAACACGAAAACGCAGTTCCTGGCTGTGCCGAAAATTGTCGCTCCGGGAGTGGTGGTCACCGTTTGAGCCATCGTTTGCAGCGGCGAAACGAAATAACCTGCAACACCGGTGGCGGCAATCTTAAAGAAAATTCTTCTGTCGATGATGGATTCCATAGATTTCAATAGTTGAAAAGAAAATCGACCTTGTTCAGGAGCACCCATTGAACGTTTTCCGCCGCTGCCTGATTTCCTAACTGTTGAAACATTGGTGTGTAGAGTGCGAGTTCCTGATTTGTTGGCTGCCGAGACAATGTATTCATGAACAGATCCCAGAGAATGGTCTGGGGATCGGAGGTTTGCGACAGGAGGGTTGCCACACGCGAACCCTGGTTGTTCTTATGAATACGTTCAAGAACAACCGGGCTGTTCAGCATGTCCAATGACTGGAGGATCGAACCATCCGACCGGCGGGACATCGTGTCGCGATCTCCCCGGCCGAATGCGTTAAGGAAGGCTCCCACCGCTGAGTTCGATCCAGACTCTTTCGTATCCGGAAATTGCATGGCCCACTGAACCGGCGGTAGCGCTGATCCCCGGATCGTGTAGTTACCCGGAATACCCGTGGCTGTTGCGATCGCATCGTGAAGTTCTTCGGCATCCAGGCGGCGAACATATCTCCGCGCATAGTAGGGGACGTAGCTGATGTTCCAGGTGCCAGGGTACGTTGCCGACAATTGATAAGCATTAGACTTGGCGATCAGTGACATCAAGGCGCGCAGGTCATAACGATTCGCTTGAAACCACTCGGCCAGTGTCTGGAGGAGTTGGGGATTGGTCGGCTGCAACATCCACGGCGCCGGCGGCGGATTATTCGGGTCCAGGCGCGCAAGATCAAAGGTGTTGGACGGGGAGACGAACGCCTGCACCATGAACTTCTCCCAGACGTAATTCACAATCGCGCGAGAAAACTGAATGTCGCCGGTAACTTGCCGCGCGAGGGCCTGGCGTCGATTCTCGCCGGGCTGAATGCCACCGGCCGAAGCAGTGCCCATGGCGAAGGGATAGCTGGGAGCGATTACCGACACTCCGTTGATTGGCTGCCGCGCCACCCGGTTTCCGCTTGTGGTGTTGAGTTGGTATTCACCCGCCGCGGCTTCGCTGACAATGTACTTCGCCACCTGCGGTGTCGTGGTTACAACTTGCCGCTGCATTCGGGTACGCGCGAAATATGCGGAGAGACCCCACATATTCGCTCGTCGCAGTTTTGAACCCCACAGATTTACCTGATCCAGATGGCGAGCGCCGTCATGGCAGAGCAAGCAGTCCGCGACGTTGATGCCCAGGAACATCGACGCCAGGTTTACGGCGTGACCGTCGTACGTATCCTGAACCGGGCCCATCGCGATAGTGTTACCAACCGGCCAGTTGACCTGGCCTTGAGCGAAGCTGTCGCCGGTGGCCGAAATCAATTCGCGGGCCAGTTGATCGTATGGTTTATTCGTGCTGACGGCATCCTTCAAGTAGAGATAAAACGTGTCCCGCCCATTCACATCGCGATTGACGTTGTTGTTCGACGCATTGTTCTTGTAGAGATCGCCGAGGAACATGGTCCATTTGTCTACAAACTCCGGCAAGCCAATCAGCGCATCCACCTTCAGGTCACGCTTGGAAGGATTGGGATCGTTCACAAACCTGACGACGTCGGCTCCGGATGGAATCCGGCCCGTCAGATCCAACGTGACACGTCGCAGAAACTCCACGTCGGAAGCTAATGGCGCAGACTGAATGCCTGCCGTCGCCATACGGCCGAAGACGGCATCATCAATGAAGTTCTTCCGCGGAATGGCTGCAGCCGCGAGCGTTCGAACCGTGGGTTGGTGTTGATCGCCCAGCAGGGCGCTGGAGACGTACATCGCAACCTTGCCGGTCAGATCAGACCGATCCTTCCGGGATCGTTCTACATCACTCGTGAACTGACCAGGATCCTTTAGAAAACTGCAGTCCTTATTTGCGGCTGCCAACAACAATCCTGAAGCCAGGATCAAGACGGGCAGTGTGAACCAAGTTAGTCGCATATCTCTCTCGCTCTCCGAATCGCAGAGTTCTGGTTAGCAGTCGCTCAGCAAGTCGGGTTCCGGGCCTGGTTCCACTGACTTTTGCGGGAAATGAAAGGCAGTTGTCGTTCGATTTGTCCACGAAGTATTCGAAGTTTCCAACTAACTTGGATGGATTCAGAAGCGGTCGTCTTCCGCAACCTGAACAAAACACTAAAACGGAATGAATGTTCAACGAGTTGCCAGGCGGCGCGGGACAGGAAGGATCGAAGGGAAGCGATTCTACGGACATCCAAGAGGGATCGATGAAGATACGTTCGGCTGGGCGCAGCAAAACAACCAACAGCAGATGAGAGGCCTCGACGAAGAGGTTCAGCAGATCAAGTCCGACGTCCTCGGCATTGCAGCGGAGCTGAATCAGCTCGAGGAGAAACTGCTGTACCCGTCAGGGACGCAGGTCGCGATCTTTGTCTCGCTGGCCAAGGGCGATCAGATGCGCCTCGACGTTCGGCTACAGATCGACGGCCAGCTCGTTGCGCACCGCATCTACAACTTCAAAGAGCTCGAGGCTCTGCGTAAGGGCGGGGCTTTGCACAAAAAATCCTGGGCGGTCATAGACCGCCCCTACAGCTTGGGGTGCGCAACTGTAGGGGCGCTCTATGAGCGCCCGCGATGTATTTTTTGTGCAAAGCCTAAGGGCGGCGTGCAACGGATCTACGTTGGCAACGTGTCGACCGGAGATCACAAACTCGAAGTGCTTGTCGACGGCAAGCTCGAAGGCGGCGCGGACTTCAGCCGCACGGAGCGCTTTACCATCCACAAAGAAGTAAAGCCAAAGCTGGTAGGACTGACGCTCGCCGGTTCCGGCAACACTCCGATCCCGATTGGAGAATGGTAATCGATGCGATCGGGACGCCGGCTAATCGGATTCGGTCTTGCCCTCGTACTTGCCGCCTTACCAGTCGCTGGCGCTGACTTGAGGGATCTCTTTTTCGGCGAGGCGCTTTATCGTGCCTTCCAGGGACAGTTCTTCGATGCAATCCAGCGGCTCGACACTGAGATCGCGCAGTATCGCAGTCTCGACCAACCCGAACTCGATACGCTCCACTATCACATCAATGACGCCGAATTCTCCGTCGGCGACTTCGAGCTCAACTACCGTATGCACCAGCGCGCCGGGCGCGCCATCAAAGCGGTGCTCGAAGGCGCCGTCGATGAAGTCGTGCGCAACGAGGCCGCATTCAGGCTGGCACGCATCCACTTCCAGAAGGGTCAGTTCGACGACGCGCAGAACGCGCTGGGGCGGATCCACGGTGTGGTGCCTGCTGAGATCAGGGACGACGTCGAGTTCCTGCGGGCGAACGTCGATATGGCGACGAGCCGGCCGGGCGACGCCGTCAAGGTGCTTCAGCAGGTGCACAGCAACGAGAGCCTGACCGGGTTTGTCGCGTACAACCTCGGCATCGCGCTGTTTCAGGACGGTCGAACCAAGGAGGCGATCGAGCAACTGGACAAGGCCGGACGGCTTCCAGCCGCCGATGGCGCCGGGCTTGCGATCCGCGACAAGTCCAACCTGGTGCTTGGCAGCATGCTGTTCGAATCGGGCGACTTCGAGCGGGCAAAACAATCGCTGGACCACGTCCGCCTCGAGGGGCCGTTTTCGAACCAGGCTCTGCTGCGGGCAGGCTGGGCCGAGGCCTCGGCCAAGCAGTACGACCGTGCGCTCATTCCGTGGAACATCCTGGCGGATCGAGAGCCGACGGATGCCGCGGTCCAGGAAGCCATGCTCGCGGTGCCGCATGCGTACGCCAGCCTGAGCCTGTACGGTCGCGCTGCGATCATGTTCGAGCGGGCGGTCGATCAGTTGAGCAAGCAAATCGAACGAGTGGACGCCTCCATCGGCAGCATCCGGGAAGGGCGCTTTCTCAAGGCCCTGATCCGCGAGGAGAGCCGGCAAGACGAAACCTGGGTCATCCGCCTGCGCAGCCTGCCCGAGGCGCCCGAAACCTACTACCTGATGGAGCTGCTGGCCTCTCACGATTTCCAGACCGCGCTGCACAACTACCTCGACCTTGAGGATCTGCAGTCGAGACTCATGACCTGGAAGACCAGCCTCGATGCTTTCGACGACATCATCCGGCTGCGCAGCGAGAACTACGAACCGCTACTGCCTGAGGTCGACGCGCATTTCGGCGAGCTGGATTCACGGATGCGCCTGCGACTCGAGCAGAGGAAGCACTTGAGCGAGCGCCTGAATTCGATGCTGACCGCGCCGCGGCCGGATTATCTGGCGACCGCGGAGGAGCGGATGGCCGGAGAGCGCATCGCGCTTATCGAGAAACAGCTCGGCGATTTCGACAATTCCGAATCGCTCGCACTGCGGCAACGCCTGGCACGCCTGCGCGGCGCGCTCATATGGCGGATGGAAACCGAGTACCGGAAGCGGCTGAAAGAGGCACATGTGCACCTGAACGAATTGAACGCAAGCATCGACGCTCTCACGACGCAGTACGACGCCTTTGTCAGGACGAGGCAGGCCGCGACACAGGGCTACGTCGGATATGACGTTCAGATTATACAGCTCCGCGCGGGTGTTGAGAAAGCACTGCAGCGTGTCGACGCCTTGATGGCCCGTCAAGGACAGATGATCGAGACTGGCGCTATCAGCCAGCTCGAGGCCCGCCGCGAACGACTCGTGACGGAGAAGACCGAGGCGCGCTTCGGCGTCGCCGATAGCTACGATCGAGCGTCGCGCGCTGAGTCCGGCACGGGGGAACGCTGATGCGTCGCTTGTCGTACAGCCGGCTCGTCCCGGACGACGGTGAGGTCGTCAAGTGGATTGCCGACCTTCGCGAGCGCGGAGGAAAGAAATGATAGCAATCGAGCCGAGGGCCGGTGTCGAAGCAGGCGAATTCCCCTCCTTGGACAAGGAGGGGTGGCTGCGCGATCAAGAAGATTTCGCGAAGCCACATCAGCTCGCGCAGACGGGGTGGTTGGTTCAAGCCACCGATGATCGGTTGTTTGAACGAACCACCCCGTCCGCTCCCAACAAGGAGGCTTCGCGATATTTTCTTGAGGTCGCGTCCACCCCTCCTTATCCAAGGAGGGGAATACCACCTCCTATGCCGTGCACCTCGCGACGCACGAGGGCCGGCTGCAAGTGGATCGCAATCCTGCTGTTCAACTGCATCCTGTCGCTGCTGACGCCAACCCCGGCGCGGGCGCAACAGCCCGCTTCCGACCCTGCGCTCGTGGTGCGGAAGTCGGGCCCGGCGACGATGAATCTGGGAGCATGGGGCAATTTCGGCATTGACGTTCAGAACACCGGACAAAGCGATGCCTGGAACCTGTCTCTGCGTGACGTGTTGCCGAACGGCACCACTGGCGGCATGTGCAATCTGACACCTCAAATCCTGAGCGCCCAGGTTTTCGCCGCCGACGGCGTCACCGCGGTTCCGGGCAAGGGACCGCTGAATCAGGGCAGCGACTACTCGTTGAACTACAGCGTTACGTTCAACTGCCAACTCGACATTACGATCCTGACGGCTGCGGGAACGATCGGTCCGAATCAGCGGCTGATCGTCCGTTACCGGACTCAACTCGATCCCAACACAGAGAATGGTGCGACGCTGACCAATATCGCTGCCGCCATCCAGTGGTTCAATGCCGATAACAGCCTCAATGGCCGCAACACGTACACGGGGCTTTTGACCAACGGGACGCCCGGCATCCTGGACAATCAGGACGCCGTCAACGTGACCGTGGCTCTGTCGGGATATGAATTCGACAAGATCGTTGTGGATCTCACGAACGGCGCAAACCCCACCACAACGGCTGCGCCGGGTGACAAGCTGCGTTACACGTTGCGCTTCCGTACGACTAGTCAAGGGCTGAGCAATTTCAGCATTTTTGACGAGATGGATGCGCTGAACGCCCAGGCCGCTTTCGTGGGCGGCACGCTGACGCTGGTCCAGTACCCGGCCGGCGCCGACATCAGCGCCACCAGCAGCATAGGCGGCGCCAAGCGTACCGGTGTCATCGACATTCGCAATCTGAGCGTGCCGGCCAACAGCGAAGCGCTGATCCAGTTCGATATCATTCTCAAGTCGTCCATCGCCAACGGGACGGTTGTCACCAACCAGGCGACGCTCCGACTCGCCAATGGCACGACCTTCGCCTGGAGCGATGACCCGAACGTCAACGGTATAGCCGATCCGACTGCTGCCAACGGCGAAGACCCGACCCGCGTGGCAATCGCGTCGGCGCCCGCCTTCCGGGAACAGAAGCTCTCCACATATGTGGGCAATACGAACGTTCTGCTTGCCGGCGATAAGCTGCACTACACGATTGCGGTGAAGAACATCGGCAATGCAGGCGCAGTGAACGTCGTGTTGCGTGACGCGGTGCCGGCGAACACGACTTACGTGGCGGGCAGCACCACTCTGAATGGTACTGCGGTCGCGGATGTCGCGGGCATGTCGCCGCTTGCGAACGGCATGCTGATCAACTCGCCGGCGAATTCTACGCCGGGTTCGATGCCTGCGGACGCCGCTAACAACATGGCCAGCCAGGCCAACACTGCAACCATCACATTCAATGTGGTCGTGAACCCGAACACCCCTAACGGTACGCTGATTTGCAACCAGAGCTTCGTCAACGCCTCCGGCAGTGGAATCGCCGACCAGCCGTCCGATGATCCCCGCACACCGGCCGCCAATGATCGAACGTGCGACATCGTGGGCAATCGTCCCGTGCTCTATGCCCAGAAGCGAGTCGCGCTGCTCGTGGATGGCGGTTCGCCGGGCATCGTCGATCCGGGAGATGTGTTGCGCTACACGATCACCGTACAGAATTCCGCGGCGGCGACTTCCGCGACGGGCGTGGGTTTGAAGGACCCGGTTCCTGCGAATACCACTTACGTTGCGAATTCCACGCTCCTTAACGGATTGCCGGCCGGCCAGCCGGACGGGGGTGTCTCCCCATTGGCTTCGGGCATCAACATCAGCTCATCCAACCTGGCGCCGCCGCTACCGGGCCCAGGTGGAGGCGTGATCTCGGCCGGCGCGACGGCAGTCCTTCAGTACGACTTGCGCGTCAACCCCGGCACGGCCGTTGGCGCCGTGATCAGCAACCAGGCTGTGGTGAGCAGCGCCGGGCAGCCGAGCCTTTTGACCGACAGCTCCGGCAATCCGGCCAATGCCCCACAACCGACAGTCGTCATGGTAAGTGGCACCCAGCAGATTTCAATCTCGAAGCTGGTTGCCGTAGTCGGGAACGGCCGTCCGATCCCCGGCGCGCAGTTGGATTACCTCATAAGCATCGTGAATACCGGAGCCGTGCCCGCCTATAGCGTTGTTGTCACGGATGACCTCAACGGAACGCAACCCGGCCGGCTCGCCTATGTGAACGGGTCTGCGTTGATGAACGGTTTGCCGGCGGGCGTCACCGTCTCGGGTTCGACGATCACCGCCAACTACAGCACAGTTTACGGAGCGCTCGCGCCCGGCGCGATCGTGGTGATCAGTTTCCGCGTCACTCTCAATCCCAGCCTGACGCCCGGAACGGTGGTCCCCAACACGGCCGTGGCCAACTGGAACAGGCCCACTCAAACAACGAGCGCCAGTGCCTTGATCACCGTCGTCGCGCCTCCCCCCACTCCCGCCGTGCTGAACGGGTCAGCCTGGTATGACGCGAACTTCGACAATGTCCAGGATTCCCGAGAACGGGTGCTGGCGGGTTGGGTGGTGGAGCTTTATCAAGGTAACCAACTGTCGCAATCCGTACAGACGGACGCAAACGGCGTCTATCGCATCACCGGCGTCGCGCCGAACAACACTCCCAACGCCGGTAGCTACGAGCTGCGGTTCCATGCGCCGGGCGCGGGGCCGAACACTGCGGTGCTGGGCCGCGCCGTCTCGCCGTTCACGAACGGACTGCAGCGGATCAGCAACATCATCGTGTCGTCTGGCGTCAATCTGGATGGCCTGAACCTGCCGATCCATCCGAACGGCGTCATCTACGACTCGATCGCGCGAACACCGGTTGCAGCGGCGACACTCACCATGCTGGACGCCCGCAGCGGCACGCCCTTGCCGGCGGGCTGCTTCGACGATGCCGCCCAGCAAGGTCAGATCACGCTCGCAGATGGCTATTACAGGTTCGACATCAACTTCAGCGACGTGGCCTGCCCGACCGGTGGTGATTACCTCATCGGTGTGACGGCTCCTCCCGGAACGAACTACGTTCCGGGCTATTCGCAGGTCATTCCGCCAACGTCCAGCGCTTCGACTACAGCGTTCTCGGTGCCGGCCTGCCCGGGCAACACTACCGATGCCCTGCGTAGCACAACCTCATTCTGCGAAGCTCAGCCTTCGGACTTCGCGCCGGCGGCATCAGTAACGCCACGCAGCGCCGGCACGACCTACTACCTCCGCCTGAGGCTGGACAACAGCCAGATGCCGGGTTCGAGCCAGATCTTCAATAACCATATCCCGGTGGATCCGGTGGTGCCCGGCTCGGTCACGATCACCAAGGCGACTTCGCTCGTCAACGTGAGCCGCGGCCAACTGGTTCCGTACACGATCACCGTAATTAATCATTCCACGCTGCCGGTCACGGATCTGAGCATCGTGGATCGCATGCCTGCTGGATTCAGCTATATCAAGGGTTCTGCGATTCTCGACGGCGTGCCGACAGAGCCGTCGGTCGCGGGCACGTCGCTCAACTGGAACGGCCTGAGCATTGGAGGCATGCAGGTGCGCACGCTGAAACTCCTGCTCGCCGTGAGTGCCGGTGTCAACGGGGGCGAATTCGTGAACCGCGCGCAGCTGTTGAACCTCGCGACCGGGAGCGAGATGTCCGGGGAAGCAACAGCCACCGTACGCCTCGTGCCCGATTCAACGCTCGATTGCAGCGACGTGACCGGCAAGGTCTACAACGACGCCAATCGCAACGGGCGGCAGGAGGACGGCGAAGAGGGCCTTCCCGGCGTGCGTGTGGTGACACCAACAGGTCTGCAGGCGACAACCGATAAGTACGGGCGTTACCACATCACCTGCGCGATCGTGCCAAATGACAGCCGCGGCAGCAATTTCGTGCTGAAGCTCGACGACAGGACGCTGCCAAGCGGCTTCCGGATGACGACCGACCAGGTGCAGGTCCAGCGCGCGACGAGCGGCAAGGCCCTGCAATTCAATTTCGGCGCCTCAATCCAGCGCGTGGTTTCCATCGATCTGTTGGATGCGGCGTTCGAGCCGGGTACGACCGAAATCGCCGCGGAGTGGAAGCCACGCATCAACTTACTCGTGGAGGAACTGCGCAAGGCCCCGGCGGTGCTGCGCCTGTCGTACGTCGCCGACACGGAGGATGCGGCACTGGTCAAACGACGCGTTGAAGCGTTTAAACGGCAGTTGAGCGAGGCGTGGGGTCCGGCGAACAGCGCCGTGCTCACCATTGAGCCTGAAGTTTTCTGGCGCCGTGGTGGGCCGCCGAAACACTCCCAAGTCCTCATGATCACCGCCTCAGCGGCCGGTCAGTCGAACACGACGACCACTCCGTTCAAAACGGCCGAGCCGGGCGTGCAGGTCGAGCGGCATCTCTCGAGCGACCGGAAATTCCGGGAGTGGTCGCTGGACGAGAATGTGCCGGATGACATTAAGCAAATCAAAGTGTGCCGGACGGAGGAAGTCTGCAAGATGCGATTCAGGGAAGGCGAGACGCCGCGGGTGCGCATCAGGAACCTCGTTGTGCCGTTACGGTACGAGGATGAGAACATTTCCATTTCCGAAGCCTTCACGAGACAGGTCCGGCAGGCGTTCGACAATCTGCAAGACAAGCGTGGCGTGACGGCCCGGTTCATCGGCTATACCGACAACGCGCCGCTGACAGGCCGTGACCAGCAGACTTATGGAAACCAGCTGTCGTTGTCGAAGGCAATGGCGCGTCGTGTCGCGGAGGCTATGCGGGAGAAACTGGGATTGCCGGCTTCAGCGATCGAAAGCGACGGTCGTGGCGCCACACACCCGGTTGCCGACAACGAAACCGTGCAGGGACGGGCATTGAATCGCCGCGTCGAGATTGAATTCTGGTACGACGACCCTCTCCAGGAGTTGTCGGAGGAACCGCAGCTCTGTCCCGGCGATGCCTCGGAAATCGTGACCAGGGTTTACGAGCCTCTGTGGGGCAGCATTGCGCCGATCGCGCTGGAGAACGGGCAGCCGATCATTCCACCCGGCTATGCCGCGAACCTGCGTCGTGCCTTGATGGACATCTCGGATCGGACCAATGCCCGACTACGGTTTATCGGTTACACCAGGAACGAGCGCCTCAACCGCCGGACCGCTTCGGTGTACGGCGACGACGTTGGCGTTTCCGCGGCGCGGGCGCGCCGCGCCATGGAGAGCATTATGCAGGATCCGATGTTGTCGGGCGCCAAGGCCGAGCACGAGGGCCGCGGCTACGTTCAGTCCGACGATGTTGTGAACGCAGGCTTCATCGAGGGCCAGGAGTCGTTCGTGCGCGTGCAGGTCGTGTATGACGAAGCGCTGCCGTTGGACAACTACGAAGGGGTGGACATCACGCGTCTGACCCAGGAACTTCGTCCGAAGAGTCCTTACGATCTTAACTTGATGCACATCGCCGTGGACGGCAAGCCGATCGACGACCCGGGCCGCAGCTCTTCCGACATCCAGCGCTGCACCGACGTCGCGCTCGACAATGCGAAGATCCGGTTCCGTTTCGACAATCTCGAGTCCAAGCCGAGGCTGGCGGTCGCGGCGTACCCGGGCGCCCTGGGCGTGAGCGCTTTGGAGGGCCGTCCTGCCGCATCGGTCGTGCGATTCCGCATGTACAACAACTACTCGAGTTTTATCGACCGTGCCGAAATCCGACTTTTCGAGCCGCAGCAGTCATTGCAGGATGTCCCGCTCGAAGTCATCATGCTCGACGAAGCCGGCCTCGCGGTATGGCTTCCGACGGAAAAAATTCTCGCGGGGCCGGAACGCGAACTCAAATACCTGCTGCGCGCCTACGACTCGAAGGGTCATATCGACGAAACGGAAGCGCGGCCGCTGTTGCTGTACGGCGAGCAGTCGTCCGGTCAAACCGGAAAAGCGTCGACGAAAGATGACCCGCGTGAACTGCTGGTGCGTGAACTGCTGAGTGCTTATGGTGAGAACAACCTGGCGCGCCATCAGATTCCGCTTGGCAGCGGCACGGTGACGCTGCAGGGAAGCGGCATACCGCAGGACCATACCGTTTGGTTGGGAGGCCGCCAGATTCCGATCGACCCGAAAGGCAACTTCGCCGCGGAGCAGATCCTTCCCGACGGCACGCATACGGTCGAAGTTGCGGTGCTCGACGATGCGGGCAACGGCACGCTGTATCTTCGCGACCTGGAGTTCAACCGCAGAGACGTCTTCTACATCGGCGTCGCCGACCTCACGGTGTCTCAGAACGGTACGACAGGGCCAATAGATCTGTTCCAGGGCCAGAACGGTCGGCAGCCGTCCGATTCGTCACTGGACGGCCGGCTTGCGTTCTATGTAAACGGCAAGGTGAGCGGGCGCTGGCGATTGACAGCGAGCGCGGATACCCGCGAAGGGCCGGTGAAGCACCTGTTCAGCAACTTCCTCGATAAGTCGCCCGATTCGTTATTCCGGCGCATCAATCCCGAGTACTACTACCCGACATTCGGCGACGACGGTGTCGTGACAGAAATGGCGCCGACTTTGGGTAAGTTCTACTTGAAAGCGAGTCACGGTGAGAACTACGGGATGTGGGGGAATTTCAATACCGGCTACATGGGCAACGAGCTGGCCCACGTCGATCGCGGCCTGTACGGGGGCAACCTGCACTATGGGTCCGATTCCACCACCCGATTCGGCGAGCGACGATTCAGCATGGACGGCTTCGCCGCACAACCGGGAACGCTGGCGAGCTATCAGGAATTCCGGGGAACGGGCGGGTCGCTCTACTTCCTGCGCCACCAGGACATCCTGACGGGCTCGGAGCGGGTGCGCATCGAGATTCGCGACAAGGACTCTCACATCGTCGTGGGGGTGGTCAACCTGCAGCCGAACGTGGACTACGACATCGACTACTTGCAGGGCCGGCTGCTGCTGACCCATCCGCTCTCAGCGACCGCTGACGACAACATGCTGGTGCATAGCAGCGGCTTGAGCGGTAACGAGGCGTGGCTGGTGGCGCGTTATGAGTACACGCCGGGTTTCACCCAGCTGAACGCGCTGTCTTCCGGTGGTCAGAGCCATGTTTGGCTCAGCAACCACATCCAGCTTGGCCTGACCGCGAACAGTAATAAGGCGCGAAGCGCGAGCCCGGGGCGAAGCCGTATGGAAGGCGATGCCGAGAGCAACCTCGGCGCTGCGGACATGACCCTGCGAATGAGCGCGAAATCCTTCTTGAAGGTGCAGGCGGGCCGAAGCGAGGGTCTTGTCTCCTCAACGATACAGTCCAATGATGGCGGATTCGGATTCCAGACTCCGGGCGATCTATCGACTACGGACTCGAAGGCCGAGGCCTACCGCGCCGACTTGAGCATCGGGGTCGGCGACTTCTTCAAAGGTCGAGACGGCGTCTTCACCTTCTATAAGCAGAACATGGACGCCGGTTATTCGGCGCCGGGACAGATGACGCTCAAGGACACCGAGCAATACGGCGGCACGTTAAAGATGCCGGTGACGAACCGCCTGAGCCTGGCGGCCAAGGGCGATCAGAGGATCGAGGTTCAGGGACTCCAAACGCGGGCCCTCGAATTGGACATGGCATATAAGCTGAGCGAGAGATGGGCAGTCAGTACCGGCGCGCGCAGCGATCGACGCAATGACCGTTCGCCCGTTGTTCCCCTGACTCAGGAGCAGGGCGAGCGCACGGATGCCGTCGCACAAGTGATGTTCGTGCCCGGCTCCACCTGGCGCACTTATGGTTTCGTCCAGGACACAGTGGCGGCAAGCGGAAGCCGTGAAAGCAACAGTCGCGTCGGCGCGGGCGGCTCCTATCGGCTGACAAAACGCTTCCGGATCGACGGCGAAGCTTCCGACGGGGACCTCGGGCCCGGTGGAAAGGTCGGCACCACCTTCCTCTATTCCGACTCGACCAATCTCTACCTGAACTATTCGCTGGATAACGAGCGGGCGTACAACGGGACGCAGGTCCGCCAGGGGAACTTCATCTCGGGAGTGAAGACCAGACTCTCCGATAGTTCCAGCGTCTACGCCGAGCAGCGTTACCAGAACGGCGCGTCGGCCGGCTTCACGCGCACCACCGGAATCAACCTCGTGACGAAAGAGCGCTGGAATTTCGGCGGAAGCACGGAGATCGGCACGCTGCGCGACTCACTGACCGGCGCCGCAACCAATCGCAAGGCGGCGGGAATAAGCATGGGCTACGGCCGCGAAAAGATGCAGTTCTCGAGCGGCATCGAGTTTCGGCGTGACAATGCGGAGCAACTCGACTTGACGCAAACCAAAACCACCGCGTGGCTGTTCCGCAACAACTTCAAGGTTCAACTGACTCCCAGCTGGCGGATGATCGGCAAGCTGGACCACTCGATGAGTGACAGCTCGCTCGGCGCGTTCTATGCCGGCGGCTACACGGAGGGCGTGATCGCCTACGCGTACCGTCCGGTGCGGCACGACCGGCTGAACGTTTTAGCAAAGTACACATACTTCTATAATGTCCCGACCACGGACCAGGTGACGATTCAGAACACCGCGGTCGAGTTCATTCAGAAGAGCCACATCGCGGCGTTGGATCTCTCGTACGACCTCACAGCCAACTGGTCGCTCGGCGGCAAGTACGCCTACCGTTTGGGGCAAGCGAGCCTGGATCGCTCTCAGCTGAAATTCTTCGCCAATACCGCGCAACTCGCGGTCTTCCGCGTGGACCGCCGGTTCCGCAAAAACTGGGACGCCATGGCCGAAGTGCGGATGCTCGCCCTCCGGGATATCCAACAACGCCGCCGCGGCGCGCTGACCACGATCTATCGTCGCCTGGGCGCCAACCTGAAGGTCGGCGTCGGCTACAACTTCACGGACTTCTCCGACGATTTGACCGACCTGAGGTACAACCACAGAGGGGTATTCGTGAATCTCATCGGGACCAAGTGACGCCCGCCCTGGGTGTTGTGAGTTTGGAGTTATGAGTTTCGAGTCAGACGCGCTCGCGAGATGATTTTCGGTACGACTTTTTGCATCAGGTTGTAGGTCATCCTGGAGATCTCGTTGCCCTCATCGATTAAAGGCCGCACGATAGCGGGAAGCAGGATATAGCCGCTGACAAAGTTCCAAACCTGTCACGACTTCCTTCAGGGAACGGTAGGCAAAGCCAAGGAAACGCGCAAACGCGGCATTGCTTGCGGTCCCGCAACCTTCAGCGATGTTCAATGGCACCGACGTCACGGCCCGACGAAGCCGTGAGGCAACCGCTCACGGCAACGATGCCAACGGCACCGGGGGCAACGTTGTGAATTTCGAAAGAGTGGGGTCAAACCGCAAGGAGATGGCGATGATCGGCGTGCTGCTGGTGATTTGCATCGTTCCGACTACAGGCGGAGCGGATATAAAGAATTGAGATGTGAATGCCGCCAGGTGATTACCGGGACCCAGCGTTTGCGTGACAGGTGCCGCAACCGCGTTGCCCGAATTATCCAGAAGCGTTAATGAGATGTTGGCGATGGTGGTGGTGCCGGGATTCGCGTACGCGACCCCGACGCTATAACCGCCGGTGGTGTCCACCAGGATCCTTTGCCGCAGCACGGCGTCGGCAGAAGGGACTGCAGCTTCATGCATCAAGTTTCCAGCAAGGTCAAATTCGGAAAAGATCGCCGTTCCACTAACCGTTCCTGAGATGGTCGTCACGGTAGCGAAACCGTTCACGAAACTTCCCGCCGCGGTCGAGACATATCTACGTGTTGCACCGGGGGCAAGCGTAAATGTGAAGACATTCGAAGTCGTCGCAACTCCCGTTTCATCCGCCAGCGTCACCTGCCACGACGAGCCGGCAGCGAGAGGGTTGGTATTGTCTTGCGTGAACGTAATCGCACCGGTCGCAGCTGTCGAGGATGGATTCGTCAGAAAAATTGTGGTTTTCCACCTCGTGTTTCCCAGCACACCGTCCACGACATGTGGATAAAAGAAGCTGGTCTGTGCTGAAGCCAGGAGCGCTGTGCCGAGCATCCAGGCGACGATCAACGGAACACGTTTCATGGTTTCTCCTTGGCGCCGATTTCCACACGGAGCCACAAAATTCGCAACACGTTCGCTCCAGTTAGTGGCTGAGCACCAGATTCACGGCTCCACTGGCCTGGGGGACAAGCTGCAAGGTTCCGGACGGTCTTTGTCCGGGCTGTGCGCTGAAGAGAACGAATTGCGTGCTGTAGCCTCCCGCGTCTGCGAATTGCGGGAAATACAGTCCTGAAGCAGGTGGCGGCACGCCTTCGTCTCCGGGTGGAGTTGTTGAGATCAGGAAGTCATTTCGTTCATTGTATCGGGCGCGGATGCCGACGATAGTGATGGGAGCAAAGCTGGTCAGCTCTAGCATCCCCCTGAACGGCGTCAGAAGCGTTTGGATGCCCGATATTTGGTTCACAAACAAAGACTTCTGGCCATTTCCTGGAATGGAAAGAGTGCCGATCAAGCCCGTGTTGCCATCCAGGTTTTTTACTTCTACAACAACGGTTGTTGCCTGCGGCGATGTGTTGGCGATCGCCAGGCCGGTTCGCATGGATCCGGCTTCACCATGATCAAAATCGCCGGTTGACTCCACAAAAACCCGAAATGCAGATCCCGGCGATGCAGCCGACACTCCCGCCTCGGAAACAGTAACGCCATTATTTCGGAAAGAGAATATGCTCAATCCCGTCGGCGTCGTCGTGTTTGCCGCGGGGATGACGCGGAGAGATCCCGTCACTAGCTGCGATGAAGCCAGAGAGATTTGCATTTCAAATGACGAACGAGGCGGAATCGTATAGCTCAGGTCATTGTTAAACGGATTGGTTACCTGTCCCGACGGATCCCGGAATTCAAGCCCGCCGGTCAACGCGGCGTCCGTGGGATTAACCAGCACGATCTGCGTCGTCGATCCACCGCCTGCTGCGAAATGCGGGAAAATGATAGGCGCAGCTGATGGGGGCGCCGAAAGGTCTGTCACAGGCAGCGTTGTCAGCAGGAACTCACCGCGTTCGTTGACCCGGCCTCTCATCGCCAGTACTGAGACGGGAATATTCGAACTGAAAGTAAACGTTCCGGTCAGAGCAGAACGGCCGTTGAAGGGCGCTTCATTTAAGAACGTCGCAATATGACCGTTAGGCGGAATGGTTGTCGCATTGGGGCCGAAATCGCCGCTTGAATCGGAAAAGAAAAAAGTGATCGTGGCTGTTTGGTTCGTGGGATTTGCAATGGCGATGCCGGTATTAATGGTGCTGCGGATTTCGGCATAGATACGGCCCGACGTGATCACGCCCGAAGCCGGAACGCCCGCCTCGCTGACCAGCAAGTTATTCTCGCGAAAATCGATTATTGCCAAACCGGATGGGGGTTGCGCGCCAGGATTCGTACTGACTTTGGCGTAGCCCACAGCCAAGGCGGCCGATGCTGCTCCGTCAGTTTGGAATGACATCCCGCCGCCATCCTTAATCGCGAACGTCGCGGAGGTTTGCGCGAACGACACTACATTAAGGAACAGAATAAATAACAGAACTCCGGCCCAGCGTTTCATAACCTGGAGCGATTATACGGGGGTGCCATCCTTGTCCACTGCAAAGTGGTATCTTGATGTAGTCGCAGGCCTTAGCCTGCGACTACAATCCAGTGCCATGGATTTGTCCATTCAGAGTTCGATCGATCGATCGATAATGCGGCGCGTTTTTCATCCTGAGCCGGCCTGTAGGGCGGAGATGTGGGGCCCTGGACTTAGTTGGCTCGGCACACTCTTCGCCGAAATATATAAATAGAGGTTGTTACGCGTGCGAGACAAGCCAGCTAAGTTCAAGTTGAAGTATCTGCGGATAATACGCTCATTTTAAAAGGGAAGTGGTGGCTAGAGCAACCCTTCGGGTTTTGGGGTTTTCGGCCCCAACGACGCGCACCGAGGTCGTCCGCCGAAAGGGAGCTTCCGGCCACTTTGTTATAATCGGACAGGTCTGTCGATGAACGAACAACGTCTGAAACAGCTTGAACAAACTTTGCAGCGGATCCTGAGTGCTCTCGAAG
>QHWY01000328.1 GCA_003223875.1 Acidobacteriota bacterium
TCAAGTAGAACAGGACAGCCAGCAGGAAGAGTTTGGGTTTCATGAGTTATGCATTCTATCGCAAAACCGTGAACTCCCCTCCTGAGTTGAAACTGTTGCAAAACTCGCTTTCGCAGGGTGCTTGTAATGTCAAATGTGGGATGTCCAATGAACGATATCAAATTTAGTTGTCTAATTACCCGATAACCAACGACCTACTGACTAAATCAATCATTGGGTAACTGAGTAATCTGGTCATTTGACAACTGCATTTGACGTCCTTCATCGGACATCCCAACATTTTGAGATTGGAATTTGCACTGCGCCGCATTTTGCAACACGCTCAAGTTAGGAGAGGAGTTGCGCGTCGTATAATGCCCTCATGAAAAACATGATAACGATGGTCATGGTGTCGGATATGGATCGTTCGGTGCGCTTTTACCGCGATGCGCTCGGTTTGAAGCTCCGGTTCCAGTCTCCGGATTGGACTGAATTCGATGTCGGCTCCACCACTTTAGCTCTTCATGGAGGAGGCGTGGCAAGCTCTCCAGAGAAAGAGCGATATGCCGGGCGCGCGAGCATCGGCTTCAACGTCGAAAACGTGGATAAGGTCTTCGAAGAACTGAAATCGAAGGGTGTGAGGGTGGCTATGCCTCCGACAGAACGTGCAGGCGAAGGTATTCGGCTCGCTGTAATGCTCGATCCCGATGGGCTGCCCTTGTCGTTCTCGCAAACTGTCTCGCAATCGAGATAACGAAGCGAAACGCAATGCTGTTCTTCGATGACGGTCTGATTTACTTTGCCGGATTCGACGCGACCGATCGAAATACGATCTACAAAGCCGAGCGCATTCAGTAGTAGTATTCTCCACAAGGAGATTTCCCATGAGGTATCGACTGGTTATTGCACTGATCGTTGTTGGGCTGGTTCCTATTCTCTCGTTCAGCCAAGCAAAGGCATTGCGAACGCCGGACGGACAGCCGGATTTACAGGGAGTTTGGAGCTTCGCGACGATCACGCCGTTGGAAAAGCCGGCCGAACTCGCTGGGAAAGAATTTTTTACGCCGAAAGAAGCGGCCGAGTACGAGCGGCAGATACTCAAACGCAACAACATGGACCGGCGTGATGGTCCGGTGGAAGACGATGTCCGGCGAGCCTACAACGATTTTTGGTGGGATCGCGGAACGCGAATCGTCAAGACGCGGCGTACGTCCCTAATCATTGATCCTCCCGATGGGAAGATTCCGTCGCTAACTGCGGCTGCCAAAGAAAGGCAAAAGGAACGGCAAAACGCGAACCTTGGGCATGAGTTCGATGGGCCGGAGAACAGGCCTTTGCAAGAACGGTGCATCATTTGGGCATCGACAGGTCCGCCAATGATGCCGACCGCGTACAACAACAACATCCGAATCCTACAGTCTCCGGGTTACGTCACCATCCTGGTCGAGATGATTCACGACGCCCGCGTGATTCGTCTGGACGGCAGCCCACACATTGCTTCCAACGTACACCAATGGAGGGGTGATTCGCGCGGGCGTTGGGAAGGCGACACGCTTGTGGTCGAGACAACGAACTTCACCGGAAAAACCTCCTTCCGGGGATCCAGTGAGAAAATGCGCTTGATCGAGCGATTCAAACGGATGGATGCCGACACCCTGCTGTATCAGTACACCGTGGACGATCTGTCCTCTTTTGAAAAGCCTTGGACTGTCGAGATCCCCCTTCCGCGAAGTGAAGCACCCATGTTCGAGTACGCGTGTCACGAAGGAAACTACGCGATGACGGGCGGCTTGGCGGGAGCGCGGGCGCAAGAGAAGAACCCGGATTAGCAAATAAATTCGGGGTCAGACGGGTGAATTCCCTATTTTCCGATCAAGGAGAACGTTAAAGGAAAATAGGGAATTCACCCGTCTGACCCCGAATTTATTTCTTCTTTGCCGCGCCTTCGGCGGCTTTCTTCTCCTCTAGACGAGCACCAGCGAGCGTGTTGTAGAGACCGTAATTGCCTTCATGGCAGGCGTGCTCGAAGATCGGCCCGACGGTTTTCTTCATTGGCAATTCCGCGGACCAGGGCCGGACCCAGGTCGATTCATCTTCTATCGTGAAGGTGTAGCGGATCGTATCATCGGACACACGTGTGAAGCGTTCGATGACGCGCATATTCTCGCTGGAGTCCCGCAGCGGATTCTTGCCGTTGAAATTCGTCGTCTCGACGACCAGCGTCTCGCCTTCCCAGTGTCCGCGCGCATCTCCCATCCACTGGCGGATCTGGGGTGAGACATGGGAACGTCCATCCACTGGGATAATCCGCGCATCGTGGATCATCTCGACGAGAATCATGACGTAGCCCGGCGCCTGAACGATCCTGTAATTGTTGTTGTACCCCGTATTCAGCATGGGCGGGCCCGAACCGAGCATCATCAAACACCGGTCGTCCAAATCATTCGACTCCGCCATATCCCATCGGCCCACTCGCTTCCGGCGCTCGATGGCTTCGGCGGCACGCTTTTGCCCTTGCGGTGTCATTGGAGGGATTCTGCCGTCCGGCGGATCGAAGATCATTGAGGTGCGGAGATCGTGTGAGAAAGCGCTTTGGTTCCGATCCAGACTAAACTGCGTGAAGTCATAGTGCACGTCGGCGATCGTGCCTGGAGCAGTTTGCTCGGATTCAGCTTGTGCGGCTCGCCGTTCCATCTCTCTGGCTTCGGCTTCCGTGTAGAACTCTTTGGTCACACCCTTGGGCCGTTCGAGCGGTACGTATGTGTTGTTTGTCCAGAAGCCTTGCAGATCAGGCTGCCCGTCAGGCGTGCGCGGCGCTTTGTAGACTTTTGGTGCCGGTTTATTGGTCTGCGGCTCAGCCGGGACCGTGGCAATCAACATCAGAGCCGTTAGCGCGAGAAGTCGATGCTTCATCGGAAATCTCCTTCCAATCCTTTGCTTAGGTAATGCGGAGCAGCTTCATTAGATTACCACCGAGAATCGCTTCTTTTTCGGCATCTTTCAAGAAGGACGCTCGCAAGATCAGGTCGACCGTTGACAGCCACTTATACGGAGTGTCGGTGCCGTAAACGATCTGGCCGGCGCCAAATTCCGCAACCAGATGCCTTAAGCCTTCTTCGGTGAAAATCATCGAGTCCACCAGGATCTGATCTTTGAAATACTCGCGTGGGTGTTTCTTGTTCGCGCAATTTGCGTTGGCGCGGACATCGCATGCCAAGTCCGTCCGTCCGATGTAGGAAGGCAGATAGCCGCCGGCATGAGCTCCGCAAATCTTCACAGCGGGAAATCGATCGAGTGTTCCCTCGAAGATCATGCGCGAAAGAAAGACTGTCGTCTCCAGCGGATTGCCGATAATGTTGCCGAGATCGCCGCGGCCTCGCAGCGCACCTTCCTTTAGGACGTTATCGGCGCCGCCGGGATGCACGAAGACAAGAACTCCCAATTCCTGCACCTTGGCCCAGAACGGATCGTACTTCGGCGAGAACGGTACTTCGCCGCCGGCGTGACCGGCGATGCCGACGCCTTTGAGTCCGAGCTTTTTGACCGCTTCCTCCAACTGTTCCGCGGCCATTTCCGGATGCTGCACAGCAACGGATGCGAGACCAGCGAAACGATCTGCATGCGCCGAGCACCATTCGGCGAGCTTATGATTTTGTACATTGATGATTCGCCGGGCGAGGTCCCGATCTGCTCCGTACCACCAGCCGCCTTGGTGACTCAATACCTGAATATCGATTCCGGCTTCATCGAGGACCCGCAGGCGTTCCGGACCGAGCACCAGAGAACTCGGTTGCTCCCCACCCCCAGGACCGATGTTATTAGAGACGAATCTCGCCAGAGGCGTGTCTTTGACGACATCCAGCTCCTCCGGAAAAACAAAGTGCCCATGGACATCGATTACTTTCGCGCGCCGTTTTCCAATCGACACCTCGCGCCGCTTGGTTGCGGCAGCCTGAAGGTAGAGAAAACCCGCGCTGGCTTTTAGAAAGTCTCTTCTATTGGTCATCTGTTTCTCCTATTAGATTCAAAACAGCAGCTTAAGCGAAAACTGGATTTGCCGCGAGGAAGTTGATGTTTTCAGGATTTTACCCACACTCGGGAGTCGTGGTTGCGGGATCAACACGCCGCCCGCAAATTCATTGGCACTGCCCGGGAAAACAAGAGCTGCCGAAGGAGTATCTCCCAATCCGATTTCGGGTGAAGCAAAATTGGCGTGGTTGAAGACATTAAAAAATTCTGCGCGGAATTCCAACTTGCCGCTCTCGCCGAGCATACTCAAGGCCGTGTCCTTGCCCATGGAGAAATCGACGTTCGTCAGGCCTGGACCTCGCACAATGTTCCGCCCGGCATGTCCC
>QHWY01000329.1 GCA_003223875.1 Acidobacteriota bacterium
CGGTTTTTGTAAACACCATCATGGAAAGCTGTACTGATGATCACGGATATGTCTTTGGTAGAACGGTTCGCCTTTAAACGTGCTGTTGCTTCCCCCCCGCCCATCTCAGGCAGGTTTAGGTCCATCAGGATCAAGTCAGGATGCAGCTTAGACGCCAGGTTTATCACTCCCGTGCCTGAAACGGCTTCGATAGTGTCGTATCCTAAACGATTAACAAGCTGTACAAACAACTCTCGGCAGTCGTTGTTGTCTTCGACTATAAGAATTTTTTTCCTCCGCGCCATCACAAACGCAAGTACGCATAGGTGATGCCAGTCTAGGAGGGCCATTTTGCTGATAGCGGTTGGCTGGTATTCTCGCAGATGGGAATTTTAACTACCGGCGACTGGGCGGAAATTTTTCCCGAGGTTGAGCAGCGATGATGCTCCGTAGTAAAAGACCGGCATTTTTACCGCCTCGTAGGAAGCAAAAAGAGGCCGCGATCGCACTTTCTTGCTTTTGGATACGATTCTCACTTTCGACAATCCTGGAGTATACGCTACCTGTGAGGCAATGCACTTTAACATTAAAATCACGAAATTGCGTGGCGGCTATTCTGTCGTAAAGCGTGCCTATCGCTTCAGGCGAGTACATCGTTAGAGGCGACGCGACAGCAGCCCTGATTTAACTTTTTTGTCTACTGTTGCTCAACAAAACTTGACTGTTGATATGTCGTGTGAGAGTTGACAACTAGTCAGTCAATGGAGGAGATCTGAGATGCCGCGTCAGCTCATGACAATATCGAGGCGATGGTTTCAGGGAGCCATCTTAACCTACCTAATCGGTTTCACAGTTTTGATTGTGCTCGCTTACCTCGTCTATCGGGACCAGCCGCCTCTCCCTGCAAAAGTGACCGCCGCAGGGAGAACTTTATTCACCCGCGACGACGTCATTACGGGAATGAACGTCTTTCAACGCTATGGACTGATGGAGTACGGCTCCATTTACGGACACGGAGCTTATCTCGGCCCGGACTTTACCGCCGAGTATTTGCACATCACGGCGCAGTCTCTCATCAGACGTTACCAAGATCTGCCCGGGGGCCGTCTCTCAGCGCAGGAACGGGTCGCAGCCGAGCTTCATGAAAATCACTACGACGAGGCGAGCGACACCCTTAGATGGAGCGATGCGCGGGCAAACGCCCACAGGACAATGGAAGACTATTATCGCTCGGTCTTTTCAACCAAGAGCCACTATCCCGGTGTGAAGGCGGATTGGATCTCCAATCCCGACGACATCCGCAAACTGACGGCCTTTTTCGCCTGGACAGCCTGGACGGCGGCGGCCAACCGTCCCGGAAAAAATTACTCCTACACCAACAACTGGCCGCCGGAGCCGCTGGCCGGTAACACGATCACGGCGGGGACCGTGACTTGGAGCGTCATCTCGATCATTGGCCTTCTCGGCGGGACCAGAGTCATTTTTTATTTCTTTGGCCGCTACGACTGGCTTGGCTGGAGCGATGAGCTCAAAAAGATAAATTTTCGCTCGGTCGCCGAGGTGGCTTTGACACCGAGTCAAAAGGCAGTGGTGTGGTTTCTTCTGGTTTCTTCGTTGCTCTTCTTGATTCAAACTCTAACGGGCGGGCTGATCGCTCACTACCCGCCGAGCCCGGCGGTTTTTTGGCGTTGATCTCTCGCAACTGTTGCCCTTCAATATCGCGCGAACCTGGCACGTCCAACTGGCGATCTTTTGGGTCGCTGCCTCCTATCTGGCAACGGAGATTTTCATTGTGCCGCTGATCGCCGGTCGAGAACGCCGCGGACAAGCGGCCTGACCTTGCTTTTACTGATCGCCGTCGCCATCGTGGTGTTCGGCAGCTTGATTGGCGAGTATGCGGGCGTAAAAGGCTGGCTTGGAGGCCTCTGGTTCTGGCTGGGCCACCAAGGCTGGGAATATCTCGATCTCGGTCGCTTGTGGCAATTTCTTCTCGTGATCGGACTTTTCTTCTGGGTTGTCATCTTGCTCCGGGGCCTGAGCGGCGTGCTGCGACAGCAACACTTCGGCAATATGCCGTGGATGTTTTTTTACGCCGCGCTGGCGATTCCAGCTTTCTATGCGGTGGGTCTCCTCACCGGCCCGCGCGCCGGTTTTGTCATCAATGATTTTTGGCGCTTCTGGGTGGTGCACCTCTGGGTGGAAGATTTTCTGGAGCTCTTCACGACCGTCATGGTCGCCTACATGTTTGTGTTGCTGGGCGTAGTTCGGGAAGCGACGGCGCTGCGCGTCATTTATCTCGATATTATCCTCTATTCCTTGGGCGGCGTGATCGGCACGATGCATCATCTGTACTTTAGCGGCACCCCGGTTGCCCACCTCGCGTTCGGCGCCACATTCTCCGCCATGGAAGTTATCCCTCTGTTATTGTTAACCCTCGAGGCCTGGGGATTCATCAGGGCGGGCGAAAAGACGACATCGGACAGCATGCATCTTCACCGTTGGGCGATCTGGTTCCTGGTCGCCGTCGGGGTTTGGAATTTCCTCGGCGCCGGCGTCTTTGGCTTTCTCATCAACCTGCCAGTCGTAAGTTATTACGAGATCGGCACGGCGCTCACCGCCAATCACGGTCACACGGCGATGATGGGCGTTTATGGGATGCTACCGATCGGTTTGATGCTTTTTTGTCTCCGCTACTTGACCCAACCCGATAAGTGGAGCGACGGCGCTGCGAAAATTTCCTTCTGGTCTTTAAACTTGGGCCTAACCTGGATGGCCTTTCTCAATCTCTTCCCGCTTGGAATCGCACAGCTCTATCACGCCGTCGATAGCGGCTATTGGCGGGCTCGTAGCCCGGAATTTATCTTGCTTCCCTGGGTTAATAAACTCGAATGGGCGCGACTGCCGGGCGACGCTCTGTTTATCCTCGGCGGCGCTGTGCCACTGTTGTGGCTCTGTTGGCGCGCGATTCGCTACCCGAATCCACGTCGAATCGAGGCAGAAGCGGATGTGCCGAATACGCTGTTCGTATATAGCTCCGAAGGGCGATTATAACGACCAAAGTTTGATTTCCGCGAAGCGATTAAGAATTACGCGCTTTATTCCTTTGATTCCGGCCCTCAGCCCGCTCCTTCCGCCTGTTAAGGCCTTTTTCTCACCTCTGAGGAATTCCTCCAACTTTTTCGCATTGATGAAAATAAATCGACCCCACTGAGGTTAAAGCCCACGGAATCTACGAAGAAATTTTTGTTTGGTCTTTGGCACAAACGCTGCACCAATAAAAGTGAACGGAAGAGAAATAAACAATCGGAGAGGGCACAAATATGATCACCCTATCCGCCAGGAGGTACAGCTGAATGAAAGTCGTGGACGTGATGACGAAGGATCCGCTGACGGTGACGCCATCGGAGGCCATCGGCCAGGCCGATGAACTCATGAATGGAAACAAGATCCGCCAGCTCCCTGTGGTTGAAGACAACGAACTGGTTGGTATCGTCACAGACCGCGATATCCGATCTTTTCTGAGCGCCTCGCCTCTAAACGAACCAGACGAGCGCGAAAAATCCGACGCATCATGACCACCGATCCCATCACGGTCTCACCTGACGACGATCTCGCGGAGGCTGTGGAACTCTTAATCGAGCAGAAGATTGGCGGTATTCCAGTCGTGGATGAGGCGGAGGGGCTGGTTGAAATTGTGACGTAAGTGGATGTGCTGCGTTGCTTTCTCAATCGGCTACGGGAACATTAAAAATCGGGGAGGAATTGCAATGAAAAACGGCAAAGAGGGAATGGTTCGGGAAATCATGATGGGTAGCCCGGTGACCTTAAAGCCGGAAGATACATTGGATTTGGCCAATGATGTGATCTCTCTAGGACGGATTCGCCATATTCCGGTGGTAGAGGACGGGAGATTGGTCGGGTTATTGAGCGAAAGGGACCTGATGGGGGCGACGGCGAGTCAGATTTTCGGGCTCAAGCCGAGGAGCAAGTCGGCGTTGCTCAAGAGCGTTTTGATCAAGGACGTGATGAAGAAGAAAGTCATCACGGTGACTTCGGACACCAAGGTCGCGGATGCGGCTCATCTGATGGCGGACAAAAAGATCGGCTGCGTGCCGGTGATGAGTAACGGCACGCTCGTTGGCCTTGTCACCACTACGGATATCTTGAGGTATGTGGAAAGACTAGGGTGAAGCGCTCGCCGTGGGACCGGTCTGATCCGGAGCCTCCTCGGCCTGCGAAGATCGTTTCCGGCCTCAAGAGCGACTTTTCTCGGATTCTCGAAACTCTCTGCCAGCAATCCGCCCTACCCGGCTTGGCCGCGTTGACAATCATCCTAATGCTAATTGAAATTCACCATATTCCTCTGGAGGCACCGCGGCCTGAAGCGTTGCAGAAGAGACCCCAGAAGCCTATAAGAACGTGAGGCCGGAAGCGGCGGATCACGCCCGGGCTTAGCTCGAAAAGAATTCCGCTCTCTTTCACAGGAGGCCATCATGTTCGATCTCGCACCGGCGGCAACGGCCGCGATTGTCGTAGTGCTTCTGATCATCAGCGGCATCAAAATCATCAAGGAGTACGAGCGTGCGGTAATCTTTCGCCTGGGGCGTATGGTCCC
>QHWY01000157.1 GCA_003223875.1 Acidobacteriota bacterium
GGCGGCGTCTCAGGAGTCCGGAGCGACAGTCGATATCACTCGCCCGCCGGTACGGACCATCGCGGACCGGTATCCGATCTACAGTTCGGTTGCCGTCGATCCCAATTTCGATGAAGTCATTCTTCAGGACAACAATCTCTGGGCGACCGCAGTATTCAAACGTACCGAAAATACACCGCCCGCTGGGCCTGTTGCCAAACCGCAGCGGCTGATTCAAGGAGACGAGACGGACATCCAGTTTAACAACGGTCTTTATGTTGATCCGAAGATTGGCGACATCTATTCGATCGAATCCGACACGGGCGACAAGATCGTCGTTTTTACGCACGATGCCTTGGGAAATGTGGCTCCCGCGCGGTTCCTGCACACGCCGCATCGGGGTTACGGCATCGCCGTCGATGAGAGTAAGCCGGAGATGTTCGTCACCGTTGAGTACCCGCCCAAGGTAATGGTGTATCGCAAAGGCGCTTCCGGCGAAGAGAAGCCGCTGCGCTTCATCGAAGGTGAACATACGCAGCTTCAAGCCATCCATGGTTTGGCCATCGATACAAAGAACAAGCTGCTGTTCGTCAACAATTGGGGAAATGAAAGTAACTTCCGCGTTCCCGGTACCGGTAAATTCCATCCTCCTTCGATTACGGTCTATCCGTTGGACGCCAATGGCGACGTCGCGCCAGTACGCATCATTCAAGGTCCGAAGACGCAGATGAACTGGCCGGCCGCCATGGCTCTGAACCCGGAGAACGGCGATTTGTATGTAGCGAATGATGTGGGTCAATCGATTCTCGTGTTCAAATCGACCGATCAGGGCGACGTGGCGCCGACCCGTGTTGTTAAAGGAAACAAGACGGGCTTGGTAAACCCCACCGGTGTATCTCTCGACATGAAGAACCGGGAGTTCTGGGTTGCGAATCTCGGTAATTCCACCGCCACTGCTTATCCCCTGATGGCCAAAGGCGACATCGCTCCGATCCACACGATTCGGAGCGCGCCCGTGGGATACAAATCCACGAAATTCGGCAAGACGGAGGCGGTAGCGTACGACAGCAAGCGGGAAGAGTATTTGGTGCCGAACTGAGTGAACCATCCGCAGATCGCGGCCTTCGCCAGGTTGGCGGGGGAAAATACGGCGCCGACTCGGACGCTCGAAGGTCAGAAGACGCTCATCAGCCGGACGATGCACGATATCGCTTACGACCCGACCCATGACGAAATCGTGGTCAACAGTCCTTTGACGCAGGCCATTCTGGTATTCCGAGGCGGAGCGAACGGAGAAGAGCCGCCGCTTCGTGTTATTCAGGGACCAAAGACTCAGATCTTGGGAGTGGGTGCGCTCGACAAGGTTACCGTCGATCCGGAGACCGGCGAAATTTATATTCCCACCGCTAGGCACAACATTCTCGTATTCCCATACGGCGCAAAGGGAGACGTAGAACCGGTCCGGGTCCTCGGCGGCTCGGATACTCAAATTCGTTTCCAGGAACAGACTGTTGGAAGCGGAAACACTCGTCCCATACGGGTGGATCCCGTGAATAACCTGCTGGTCGTGCCGCGTATCGGTGAAACAAGAAACGACCTTCCGGCTCTCCTCATTTTCGATCGTAAGGCGAGCGGCAATACGAAGCCGCTGCGTGTGATCCGCGGACCCAAGACTCAAATCGCGGGCGGTCAGCAGATGGCGATCTCGCCGAAGGGTTGGATTGTGGGAGGCGCCAGAGGAAACTCCATCGCCGTATGGAGCGTGTTCGATGATGGTGACGTCCCGCCTCGCTGGCGGATTCCGGTCAAACAAATATCGGGACTCAACGTCAACGGGATAGCCCTGGATCCGGCTCACAAGGAGCTGATGGTTCCGACCGGCAACGGGAACACGATCATGACGTTCTACTTTCCGGAGATATTCTAGGGGAATTCCCCTCTAAGTTAGGAGGGGTAGCTGCGAGGACCGCGAAACGCGAGCCCGCGCGAAGCGCAAGCGCGATAGCGCGCAGCCTCAAAAAATAGGGCGAAGCCTCAAAGAAGTCCGAGCAGACGGGGTGGTTGCGAAGTGAACCACCCCGCCTCGCTTCGCTCGGCACCCCTCCTAACTTAGGAGGGGTGTTCCCGGTATCCTAAAACCGCTTATTGGTCCAGTCGCGGATGTAATCGAAAAGGTTCTTAACGCTGTTCGAATATTGGCCGCGTGTGGTCTCGCAGGCGGTGCATGGCGTGAAACCGTGCGCCGCGCCTTCCAGAACGAAATAATCTTTGTCCCGGCTCGCCGACTTATCAAAGATGATCTCGTCGTCGCGGATGAACTGGTAGGCGCCCATCGCCGCGATCATGATCGGTACAGAGATCGACTGTACCGCGCAAGTTGTCGAGTTGTTGCTGGAGCAATAGTCGATCCCATCATTGGCATTTCTGGCCCGTGTGGCATTCGCGCTGAGGAATGATTTCAAGGTGAAGATCTTGGTACCCGTGTCGAAGGCGCGATTGGTCTTGGCCATTTCGGGCTCGGCGACCTCCACGCTTTTTACAATTTGCGTGACAATACTGCCGTCGTTCTTAAGCAATTTTTCGGGCCGATCAGTGCTCTGAAGGTTGGCGATCGTGGGATCCAGTGTCGCAAGTTTCGCGTCACCTCCAGCTCCCGCGCCCGGATTTCCACCGGACGGGATAAGAAAAATGTCATCGTCGGCATACGGGTAATCGCCCTTCTTCATTCGTTCTTGGATTGCCAGCGTCTGGTCGATCAGTTCATTCATTCTCTTGGCCTGAGCCGCAAAGTACCGCTCCTGAAACGCTTTCGAATAATGTGACGACCCGTTTGTACTGTAGCCATTCTTTGGATCGAACGGATCGAGCGCCGGATCGACGTATCGTTTGCCTCCGTCGATTGTGACCGACGGATTCAGGCTGCGCAACGCCTGCACGGGATTTCCCGCATGCGCATCTGCGAACACGATCGCATCGGCCGGCGGCAGACCGCGTAGATCGTCGCCGCATTTCACCAGCCGCTCCGGCTTCTGACAGTACGCCGGACCATTTTCCGCGACGGCCTGATAGAAGCTCATCAATGGCCCGCCGCCGCTGTGCCCGAAGAGGATGACTTTTGTGATCCCAGGCTGACGGCGAACGAATTCCACCGCCGCTTTCACGTCGAGCGGCGTTTCCTCCCAGCGCACTTGGCTTTCATTGTTTTGGAATCGGGTGTTGAAACACAGCGCGAGAAAGCCACGGCTGGATAGTTCCCGGCAAGCGATATGGTTCAAGTAGTTCGCCGTCCGATGCCCAATCACGAACGCGAGATGTGGCGCCGGCCCTTTGTCCGGCTTGTACAGCGCTGCGCTAATTCGGCCCAACGCAATGAACTCCGGATGAGTCTGGGCAAACGACACCGTCGGTGCGGCCATGGCAATTGCCGTGGTTAGAACGAACCAGTGGTAAATACGTTTCATATTGTTTGGCCCGCATTATAATGTGGGAACTACTCCGATAGAGCAGGAGGTTTCAACCACCCCATAAAATTGTCCAAAACGCGCGCGAGGTCGTGTTTCTTTACGATGACGTGAACGGCGCATTCTTCAGAATCATTCCTACCGACGGACGGCCGCATCGGAAGGATGTCCCCCCAAGCTATTTGAGCGATCCGATTGGTCATTGGGAAGGAGACACGCTGGTTCGCTTCAATCTCCCTTCGGGGGAGGCGCCGGAGCAGGCCGCGCGAATTTCGCGGAGTCGATTGGAGCATTCGTCTGTATTTCGGTTAACTCCGCAGTGGACTGCCCGTCGGTCCACGTGGCGGTCCATTTGAAGGGTAACTTGGTCCCTCCTACATCACGATAATCCGCATAGTCGACTTGTGTTGGGACACGGCCAACCGCGGTGTCGACAAATCGAACCAACCGAACCAGCAGACCGGATTGATCGAAGTAGAGATTCACCGGCGGCTGCCTTGGGTTTGTTCCCTGCAGGACCTGGACCTCCCGATCATCGATGCTCGCCGACGTCACGCGCCATTGACTGAACGCCTGCTTGAGCTGGGAGGGAAAGAACACCATCGCTTCGAGCTTGGCGCCTTCGAGATTCCCTCCCGTCAGTGGCATCAACGGCATCGGTTTATCGGCGGAGGCAACCCATCCGGCTTGCCCATCAAAGACGCGAACGCTATCACCAAACAAAGCATGTACGACCATGGTGCGTTGCGCCGGAGCCTTCACATAGACTTCCACGGGTACTCTCGCCAGATCCGTTTCGTACCCTGAGTACGTTCCCTTCGCTACAAAACTGGTGAGATTGCCGACACGCGCGGCGCCGCCGAGCGCCTGAATGTATTTCGCGAAAACTTCGTCGGCCGGCGGGGCTTTCGCGTTTGGAAGGATTTCGATCTCGTTTGGATCCTCGAGAGGTGCGGAGTATTGCACAATCAGGCTGGGAACGATCTTAGGCCGTTGATCCCCATGATGGCACGTGTAACAGGTCACTGAACGCACGCCTTTAAACTGGGTTTTATTAATGGCATTGACCATGTTCATCATCCGGCGCGCTGTTTGCTTCAGCGGGGTGTCAACGGCAAATTTGTCCCACGTCGTTGTGTTGTCTGACGCATGGCAACTCGTGCAGTTCAAGCTGGTAGCCGCGGCAAACATCCCCATGGTGTCCATGAACTCGTCGACCGGGATGCCCTTCAAGATTTGAACGTTTTTAAAAACTTCCTCCGCCATTGGAGGACGTTGTGCTTGTCCAGCCTGACCATTCGCGATTGCAACAGCGAATAGGCATACCGTCACGCTTGCCGTCGCAGAAACGAACCTCTGCCTCGATCCAAACTTCATCGTTGTCCTTCGCCTTGAATTACTTCTCTTGTCGGGCGTTGTCTTCTTCCCGGCCGCCGCTCAAGATGCCGAACATCCCGTAATTTCCTTCGTGGCACGCGTATTCAAAAGGTTGCGCCAGTATATTCGGTTTGCCAGATGGCCCGCAATTGCGCTAACGTTCGGACGAATTGAGAAGGTAGTGCCAAAAGTTCTATGAAAACAAGGTGAAGGGTCTTTGCGCCCCATGGATGGTTTGGCGCATGCCATGGATGGCAGACTGCGGTCAAGCTGGTTACAGCTTGAGAATTCGGGGAGGTGTGTTATGAAAAGCAATGTCGCATTGCTAATGTTTTTCAATATTGTTTTCGTTGTGGTTTCGATACCGGTCTTGGCCCATCACGGTACGAACATCTCGTATGACCACTCAAAGCCGACGACTTTAAAGGGCACCGTGACCGAATTCGTTTGGAGAAATCCTCACGCGCAGCTCTATTTCGATGTGAAGGATGAGAGTGGCAACGTCGTCCACTGGGCCGGAGAACTGAATTCTCCTGGCGTCCTGACCGGACAAGGATGGACCCGGAAAATGTTTGTGCCCGGCGACGAAGTCACGTTGAGTGTGTTTCCGTCGAAGGCCGGCGCTCCAGTCGGCGTTGTGGATCGGTCCAAGCCGATCATATCCAACGGCAAGGAAGTCGTTCCCGCGGGACGAAACGTCGACTAACCATGCGAATCCGCTTCAGTCTTGGAATTTTTGTGCTTGCCCTGTTGGCCTTGCCGCTTGCGGCGCAGAGGGGCGGAAGGGGCAATACTCCCGCTGCTCCCTCGCCCCCTCATGATCCGCACGACCTAACGGGCGTTTGGAATTTGGCGGGCGGCACCGATCTTTCGCTAAGCCGTACGCCGCCTCCACTAACCCCGGAGGGACAAAAGAAATTCGATCTAAATAAGCCTTCCTATGGGCGCGAGCTTGGGAGCGCCGACGCCGCGGCGCATCCGGAAGAACATATCAGCCGCCGCCGGGGTGTTCCGCCTGCTCTCGGAAATGATCCTATCGGCGATTGCAATCCCCTGGGTTGGCCGCGTTTGTTCTTTTTCGGGCGCCCTGTAGAAATCATCCAGCTTCCAGATCGCGTGGTTCAATTCTGGGAGTGGACTCATGTGTGGCGCACGATTTGGACCGATGGGCGGCAACTGCCGAAAGACCCCGATCCGACCTGGTACGGATATTCGGTTGGGCATTGGGAGGGCGATACATTGGTTGTCGAAACCGCCGGAGTTGACGAAAGGACCTGGGTCGATCACTTTGGCGACGTCCACAGCGAGCAGATGCGTCTGACGGAACGTTGGCACCGTCTCGATCGAGACAACATGGAAGTGACCATGGTGCTGGATGATCCGAGGTTTTATACGAAGCCTTGGGTCAGCGAGAAAAAGATGTGGAGACTGCAGCCTAAGCGCGAAATTCGCGAGGAATTCTGTGCCCCGATCGATGAGCAGTCTTTCAACCAGAGAACGAGAAATCCCGCCGGTGGAGTGATTAAGAAGTAATTCTGGCTATTCAACTTACTATACGCCGCACCGACATTTGGAGAAGGTCGATCATGATTAATGCAGCCATTGTTGGACTTGGATGGTGGGGAAGAACCCTTGTCGAGTCCGCGCAAGGAAGCGATTTCATTCGTTTTGTTCGAGCGGCGACCCGTACAGTGTCGCCGGAAGTAAAGGCATTCGCCGACACGTACAAGCTTCGGCTCGCCGAAAGTTTTGACGCATTACTCAAAGATTCGAATGTTCAGGCCGTCGTGCTTTGCACACCGCACTCCATGCATACCCGTCAGGTGGTCGCTGCGGCACAAGCCGGAAAGCACGTCTTTTGCGAGAAGCCATTCGCGCTTACCAAGAGTGATGCCGAACGAGCCGTAGAGGCGAGCCGCAAGGCTGGTGTCACGCTTGGCCTCGGCTACAACCGCCGGTTTCATCCCGAAATGACGAAACTTCGCGATCGCATCCGCTCCGGTGGACTCGGGGTCATGATGCACGTTGAAGCGACGATGACATTTCCGAATGCACTGATGTTGAAGCCAACGCAGTGGCGCGCGAATCGCGAAGAAACGCCGTGCGGCGGATTGACGCCAATGGGGGTTCACGCGATCGACGGAATAATCGACCTCTGTGGTGCGATCGACCAGGTCTATTGCCAGAGTTTCAGGCGCGTTGTCGAGATCGATAGCGACGACACGACCTCGATCCTTTTCCGGATGAAGGAAGGCATGTCGGGCTATCTTGGCACGCTGACCGCGACGGGGGCCGGCTTCAGCTTCCAGGTATTCGGTTCAAAAGGATGGGTCCGGCTCGAAGGCATGACGCACGTCGCCGGCGCTTCGTCTGAAGAACGCCGCACCAGACTGTTCGGCACGTGCAAGTTTCAACCGTCAAAAGGCGACGCCGAGGTCTGGCAGGCGGAAACGCTCGATGCCGGCCGCGCCACATTGGAAGCTTTTGCGAATGCCGCAAGCGGCGGACCGGCGTTTCCGATTCCACTCGACCAGATGATTCACGGCGCAGCAGTGACCGAGGCCGTGATACGATCCGCCGGTTCGGGAAAAGTCGAGAAGGTAGGGTAATTCGGGGAGAGAAATTTTATGTCGACAACAACAAGTGTGAAGACAGTCACGGGGACAGCCACGGCCGATCACGCTGCCGTGACCTGGCAAATGTGGGTGCCGTGTTTGGCAATGGCCGCATGCTCGTGGCTTTCATTTTTTCATCGCACCATACTGGCGGCGCTTGCGCCGACCATTCTGAAAGAGACCGGATTGACCGCACAGCAGTTCGCCAGCATCAACGCGTATTTCTTCGTCACATACACGCTGGGCAACCCACTATGGGGATCGATACTGGATTACGTCGGACTGCGCATCGGGATGCTCCTGGGAGTAGCGATCTGGACCGCCGCCAGCGTTTCTCACGGATGGATGACCGCGTTCATCGGTTTCGCGATGGCTCGCGCTTTGCTCGGCATCGGGGAAGGCGTCACGTTTCCTGGAGGCGTCAGAACGGCCGTCGAATCACTTCCGGCCAACCGCCGAGCACGCGCCATGGCGTTGTCGTTCAGCGGCGGAACGCTCGGCGGTGTGGCGGCGCCTCTAATCATTGTGCCGCTGGCCCTGCAATACGGATGGCGTACTGCGTTCGTCATTTCCGGTGCCTTCGGACTTGCTTGGCTTATTCTCTGGGCAGCCGTTTCGCGTCCTCCATTTCTTCCTAAGACCGAACAGAAAACAATGAAGTTTTCGTTGCCGAATCTCCGGGAGCGCCGAGTCTGGGCGCTCATATTCAGTTACGGATTGCCAGCCATTTCAGCGGGACCGATCGTGACTCTGCTTGCCGTCTACCTGAGTGCGCCGATTAACTCCGGTGGACTTGGCGTTACGCAGCGAGACCTCGCTTATCTTTTGTGGATGCCAGCGCTGGCCTGGGGCATCGGATATTTCTTTTGGGGGTGGATTGCCGACCGTTACGCTCAGGACAATAAGCGTCCCGTCGGACTCTTTGTCATCCTGACCCTGTTCGCTCTCGCTCTCGGCGCCACCGGTTGGACTGCTTCGATCGCGATCACAATGGCGATAATGTCCTGGTCAACGTTCATTGCCGGCGGCTTCCAGATGGTTGCGTTGAAGGCCGCCTCCTATTCATTCGCGCGGGAACAGGCAGCGATGATGACGGGCATAGCATCCGGGTCCTTTGCCCTGGTCAATTACATCCTCCTGCAGACGCCACTAATGGGTCTTGGTACTCTGTTTAACCAACACCGATATGCGGAGGCTTGGTGGATCGTTGCACTGTGTCCGGTTCTGGGAACCATCGTTTGGCTGCTGTTGACTAAGAAAGAGCAATAGATAGTGTTAAAGGCCACAAAAGGAAAAATATTACCGACCACAATCATCGGCTCGCTGCCGCGGCCAAGCTGGTACACAGAAAATTTGGGCACGCGGTCGTTTGTCGACGCCATGTCCAACAACAAATTCCGCGAGCAATACACGGATGCGCTTGGCGTCTATTTGCGGGATCAGGAAGTCGCAGGCCTCGACATTGTGACCGACGGTGACTGCCGGTTCGATCAGGACGTCGGCGGACAAACCTGGACAAGTTATCCACCGCGCCACATGTCGGGCTTTGAGGCCACTCATCCTCAATTGGCGCGCGCCGGAGCCGGCGGCATCGGGTTTCCGCGCGGGCACATCCTCCACGATTATCTCGAAGCGCGGGTCATGCCGAAGATCGTAGGGCCGGTTGGGCCAGGCGAGATGCAGTATGCCGAAATATGGAAGGCCGCTCAGCGCCTCACCACGCGGGCCGTAAAGTTCGGTACGGTTGCGCCGGAGTTGGTTGCTTACGCCGTACAAGACGAGCACTACAAGGATCTGCCGGCACGCATCATGGCGATCAGCGATGCGTTCAATAGAGAATTACACGACCTGGCGGATGCCGGTTGCCCCGTCATTCAAATCGAAGATCCGCAGCTTCACCTGCTCGCCGCCCGGCCCGTTCCGAACAAGGACATCACCCTCGACTTCATGTTGAAAGTCTTCAACAACACCGTGAAAGGACTGCGCGAGAAAACCGAAGTCTGGTGCCACACGTGTTGGGGGAATCCGTCACAACAGCGAATGTTCGCGCAGGTGCAATCCTACAAGCCTGCGCTCGAAGTCTTGAATCAGATCGATGCCGACCTGATCACATTCGAAATGAAAAGTTCGAATGCGATGGACCTCGAAGCGGTCTGCAGGCAGATCACCGGTAAAAAAATCGCGATCGGCGTTATCGATCACCACACCCTGCAGGTCGAAACCCCAGAAGAAGTCGCCGATCTACTCCGCCAAACGCTCAAATATGTTTCGCCGGAGCGGCTCGCTGTATGCACCGACTGCGGCATGGGCCGAGAGGGCATGAGCCGCCGCCACGCGTTCTACAAAACTGTGGCTCTCGTTCGAGGAACGAACATCGTGCGGAAGGAGTTCGGTATTCCCGAAGCGGAGTGTTTGGCTGCGGATCCGCGGTATTCCTTCATTCGCGCGTCATAAAATTCCCCTCCTAAGTTAGGACGGGTGCCGAGCGCAGCGAGGCGGGGTGGTTCGGCTTGGGAACCACCCCGTCTTCGCTCACTTCTTTTGAGGCTTCGCTCTATTTCTTGAGGCTGCGCGCTATCGTGCTTGCGCTTCGCGCGGGCTCGCGCTTCGCGGTTCGCGAAGCCGCCCCTCCTTAGGAGAGGGGAGTTTCGCGGCTACCTCTTAAATTAATTGGTTTTGTACCCATTCTAACTCGTGGCAAACGTAGTCCACGATGTCGCCGGTTTTGAGGCTATCCGGCAGCACGTCCCACGTATACGTCTCGATTTCGAGCTGTCGAGACACGGGATTGGCCTTGTGAAACCGGAGGGCGTCTTCGATCGCGAAGCGCGTGGTCCGAAAAGGTCCGAGGTCATCTAAAAACACCGGCACGTGGATATGTGTCCGCCATTCACGCGGCCCGGGGTTCGATTTCCATGCTGCGAAAGCGTCTTCGAGGTTCAGGAACATCGTGAATTTGCCGTCTTTTTTCTCGAGCGTCTGCGTCAGATAGATCGTCTGAGCGTAGCGATGCAGCACATCGATCGCTTTCTCATTCACCTGTGGCACATGAATGGCGGCGGCCTCTTGAAGCTTGAAGACGGGAATGCCGGCATCGACGAGTTTCTGTAGCGAAACAGAGATGTTTTCGTACTCGACGGCCTGATGACAAATGTCGAAGACGGTGCCGAGATGGAGCCGCAGCCCCGAGTGCGCTTCGGAGATCGGAATACCGGCAAGCTTTGCAACTCTCGCCGCTGCCGTGCCGGAATAGAGATGATTCTTAAAATAGTCCACCACTTCGTCCGTCGTTTCAAGGAAGCAATAGGGTTCCGGTTCGAGCGCCAAGCCAACGGTGCGGCCGCTTCGCTCTTTGAGTTCGATCAGGTGCGCCACAACGCGCAACACATGTTCCGTGAATTCCGCAACGACTTCGGGTCCGGTGACGCGCGGCTTGAATCCGAGGGGTGGACTCTGGATGGAAGGCGTTGTGCCTTCAGGGGCGACATCCGCCAGGACCTCCGCGACATTGATGGTGTATTGCGTCCGTTCCTCAGTGCGCCAGTCAGGTTCATAGACTTGTTCTTTTACGGTGCGCCCCTTGAATGGACCATAAGGAAACGCATTCACCGTGTATAGATACATGTCGTTGTCATCGAGAAACTTTTTCAGCTTGTCGCGCTCGGTCCGATTGCTGACGAGCGTTTGTGCCGACTCTGCCGCCAGCCGCAACGACACGCCGAACCGTTCCTTTGGCGCGATGCGCTCCTTTACTTTGGGAACATACGTTGTGAGGCTGTTCCAGATTTCATTCCAATTGTCGCCGGGATGAACCAGTGTCGAATAAGTCAGGTGTCCGAGGCCGTTGCCAAGATCCATAGATGAGTACCCCTAAAGTCTTATTCCAGCCCGCACGCTCGCGCCTGCTCCCGCGCGATGACCGCTTGATCTCTGTCGCCGTCGCCATGCGCGATGGCGCCCAAAAGACGATCGCGATAAATGTCCAGAGTCGGCAGCGGAACGCGAGCGAGATCGGCCGCGGCTAAAATAAGGTTGGCGTCTTTGATTCCGACTTGAACCGGAGATCCAACGTTGTCGTAAGTTTCATCGACCATCGTTTTGCCGTAGCCCTTGTACGCGGGCGCTCCGGCGAATAGTCCGTCCGTCATCACATCGTACATGACCTGCGGCGCGACTCCATATTTGCGAACGAGCGAGAACGCCTCCGCTTGCGCTACGATAGCAGCACCGAGCACCAGATTGTTGGCCAATTTGATCGCCGTTGCGGATTCCGGCTGGACGCCCGCTTCGAACGTTCGCCGGCCAATGACTTGAAACAACGGAGCGCATCGCCGCACCGCTTCGGGAGGCCCCGCAGCCACAATTCCCAGTTGGCCTTGAGCAGCAAGGTCTGGGCGTCCCAAAACGGGCGCGGCGACCAGGACTTGGTTCGCTTTCGCATGAGCATTTTCCAGTGTTCTGATTGCAGCGACTCCGTATGTTCCCATCGCGAGATGAATCGCTCCGGGCGAAAGGGAGTCCCGCAGTCCTCTGGGACCGACGGCCACATCGATCACGCTCGCATCTTCAACGAGCATCGTGAGGACAACATCGCGGTCTTTCGAAACGTCTGCAACGGATGATGCTACTCGCGCTCCCGCCGCCGCGAACTCCACTGTCGCCTCGCGCACGACGTCATACACGGTGAGATCGTGTCCTGCGCCGAGAATGCGGCGCGCCATTCCTTTCCCCATTCGGCCTAAACCGATAAAACCGACTTTCATTTTGTGAATTCTGTGCCTCTTTGTGGGCTTTGGACAAAAAATACATCGCGGGCGCTCGTAGAGCGCCCCTACAGTTGCGAACCCCAAGCTGTAGGGGCGGTCTATGACCGCCCCGGATTTTTTGTGCAAAGCCCCTCTTTGTGGCTAAAAATCCGCCGGCCCAGGCGCGTTATTGCCGTCCCAGTCGACGACTTTGCCGTCACTATGTTTCAAAAACCCCAGGAGGCATGGAAGGTATCGACGTAATTGCCGTGGGAATGGTGCGTCCACGCGGTAAAAGGAACACAGTTGCGCAGGCCACCGCTAGCCCAACGGCTAATTGAATCGCATGCTCGTCCTCCTTCAGCGTTGCCGGCCGTACGGTCGCCTGCGGCTTACTGGCATCGAGTCGCGCCGCTCCCTTCGGCGCCTCCCTTGTCGCGATAAACCTTATGGCAGTTCGCGCACGCGTCGTTCAGTTTCTCACTGATCTCCAGGAACGCATCGTAGTCTCTCTTTTGGGACAACTGATGAGCGAGCTTTCCCACGTCTACCAATGCCGCAACATACTGTTTCCAGTCAGCGCGATCGACGGGCACAGGTCTGCCGTTTTGACACTTGCGTCCGGGAGTCAATAAAAGAGGTGCGCTCTCGGCGAGCGCAACCGCGGCCTGATCGATGGCTAGCCATCCCGGATAAACGGTTGCACCCCACTCGACGTAATCAAACGGAGCTTTTGCGAGTTCTTTCTTTGCCTGCGCCCCAGGATCCTTGAGCTGAGTATTGAAAATGATGTTCGCGTTGGGAAATGCAATGGCCCGCATCAACTCCGCCAGATTTCCTTCGGGAGAGGGAAGAGATGTGCCAGTAGAAGTCAGGGCTGGCGTGGCCGTGGTCCGAGCCGCCGTTGGAAACGTCACCTGCGCGAGCGAACCTTCGCTCAGTTCGGTTGGTCCGGCGGGGAACTTACCCGTCTGCAGAATGTAGGCGACAAGATCAATGGATTGCGTTCGCGAAAGACTTCCGGGCGATGTGAAGGGCATTGTCTTTTGAATCTTGTCGACAAGATTGGTCAACGGCCGCGCGCTCCAGTTCGCGAGAAAATCCTCTCCAACGAGCGGCGGGCCGCTGACGCCTTCCATCGCGTTGCCGTGACACTCTGTACATTGTGCTTTATAAAGCTCCTGGCCGCGCGTTGCTTGTCCAGCCGAGTACACCCGTTCGGAAATCGATCGTACCTGGGCAGCCTGCACACTGAGCGTTAAAGCCGCCGCAAGCACAAAAAAACAAAGTGAAATAATGCGCATCATTTCCATCCTACGTCCCATAAATTTATAGCGAGGATAGATGAAATAAGAAGTACACGCAATGTCTAAGGCTTCAGCGCGTATACTTGTATCACCATGGCAACGATTACAGTGCGCGATCTACTCATTCGTCGGGGTTTTGGGTTGCTTTCTCTCCTGTTATTGCTTTCGGCGCTCGGCTGGGCGCAGCAAGAACCATCCGCATTCCCGAAACAATTCGAAGGCGACTGGAACGTCCCCGATTTCACGTTCAAGTCCGGCGAGAAGCTCGCGTCATTGCGACTGCATTACATCACTCTCGGCTCTCCGGAGCGCGATGCCGCCGGCCACGTCCGCAATGCGGTCCTCATCCTGCATGGTACGGGAGGCACCGGCCGGAATTTTCTATCCGCGGAGTTCGGCGGAGAGCTATTCGGCAAGGGCCAGCCACTGGATGCAACCCGCTACTACATCATTCTTCCTGATGCGATCGGGACCGGCAAATCCAGCAAACCCAGCGACGGTCTGCGGATGAAATTTCCGCACTACCGCTACGACGATATGGTGCGCGCACAATATCTCCTGGTTCGCGACGGCCTGAAGGTGGATCACTTGCGCCTAGTGATGGGCACTTCCCAGGGTGGGATGCATACGTGGCTTTGGGGCGTAACCTATTCCGATTTCATGGATGCGCTGATGCCCATGGCCAGTGCCCCAGTGGAAATCGCCGGGCGCAATCGCATGACCCGGATCATGGCTATCGATGCCATCAAGAATGATCCCGACTGGAAGAATGGCGAATACAGCAAGCAGCCACGAGGCTTGATCGCCGCGCGCAACATTCGTTCGATCATGACCGGCAGCGCCGTGCAATATCAGAAGGAAAATCCGACGGCAGAAGAGGCCGACGCGGCTATCGAGGCGATGGCGAAAGCGGCTTTGCGAGGCGACGCCAATAACACGATCTATCAATATGAAGCTTCGACCGATTACAATCCGTCGCCGATGCTGGAAAAGATCCGCGCTCCGCTGTTTGCAATCAATTCTGCCGATGATGAAATCAACCCGCCGGAGCTTGGCATCCTAGAGCGCGAGATCAAGCACATGAAACGTGGGCGCTACATTCTGATCCCGCTTAGCCCGGAAACGCGCGGCCACCAGACCTACAACCGCGCCGTGCTCTGGAAAAAACATCTTCTTGAACTGCTGCACATGTCCGAGCCCGGTGGGAGCTCAGGGGAATAACGCAGCGGCAGGAAATTTTGAAATTGGACAAATCCTGCACGCAGATTCGAAATTTCGAAATCGCCTATGGGAACTATTTAGGTTCAATCTGGCCAATGGTGAACCGAATGCCCTTCAGGTAAGCCTCGATCTCTGTCTTTTCCACGTTTTTGCGCATCACTGTGGAAAGCGCGGAAGCAGGATCATCGATCAGCTTTGTGACTTCAGCGAGCATGCCTTCGACGCGGACAATTTCCTGTTCCAGGAGCTTTGATGAAACAGTTTTCACGCCCGAGCCGGCTGCCGTGATACCCGACGCGGTCTCCGGCTTCGCCGCAGGCGCCGGGATCGAAGCTTTGGCGGTTTGCAATTCCGATTTAAGCTTTTCAATCTCCAGTTCCAGCACGGTACGGCGCGTATCGGCCGCCGTTAATCGGGTCTCGAGCTGCGAGCGGGTCGACTGCGTCTCCTTTAACTTTTCTTCAAGTTCCGCACGGCTCGCCGTGCTTTCCTTTAGCTTTGCTTCGAGTTCTGCGCGAGCAGTGTTGGTCTGATTGCCATCCTCTCGCAACGAGGCAATCGATTCTTCGGCCCGGGCAAAACGGTCAGCCGCTTCCCTCAGGCGGACTTCGGCATCACTTCGATTCGCCATGGCGTCGGCAAGCTTGCTTTCCAACCGCTGGTTTTCACCTTGCAGGTGATTGAAATCCGCGCGAAACCTGGCCAGAGTGGATTCGGTTTCGACCAGCCTCGCGGCAGTTTCCTTCAGGCGGGCTTCGACTCCACCTTTCGCGGCTAAAGCCCCCGTCTGGGTAAGCTTCAATTCTGCCTGCAATTTGACAACGGCTTCCTCCAGCTCTGAACGTCGTTCTTGGGATTCCTTGAGCTGGGTTTCAAGCTCCTTTCTTCCGGCTTCAGCCTGACCTGTATCCATGAGCAGCCGGGCAGCCGATTGCTCCGCTTCGATGCGCTTGGCTTCAGACTGTTGAAGCCTCGTTTCAATTTCAAGCTTGTCGGCAATGAGTTGACGGGCCTCTGCCTGAG
>QHWY01000158.1 GCA_003223875.1 Acidobacteriota bacterium
GCTGAGAGGGACGAAGAAGGAAGAAGTCGAGCGGGGCCAGGTGGTGGCCAAGGCGGGATCGATCACGCCGCATACGAAGTTCAAGGCCGAAGTGTACGTGTTGACCAAGGAAGAAGGAGGACGGCACACGCCGTTCTTTAAAGGATACCGGCCCCAGTTCTATTTCCGGACGACGGATGTGACGGGGACGGCGGAGTTACCCGAAGGGGTCGAGATGGTGATGCCGGGCGACAACGTGAACCTGGCGATCGAGTTGATCACGCCGGTGGCGCTGGAGAAGGGACTGCGATTCGCGATCCGGGAAGGCGGACGAACGGTCGGCGCGGGGACGGTTACGGACATCATTGCCTGAGGAAAGGGAAAAATAGCTACAAAAAAGCACAAGAATCACAAAAAGCCTTTTGGGACTTTTGTGCCTTTTTGCGGCTGTTTTAGGATTTTATGCGCGAAATCATTACGCTGCAGTGCACGGACTGCAAGGAAAGAAATTACTCAACGACCAAGAACAAGAGGAAGAACACAGAACGTCTCGAGACGAAGAAATTTTGTCCGCGGTGCCGGCACCATACGGTCCATCGTGAGACGAAATAGCGTTGTTTAGTGTAAACTGTTTTGATGGGCGTCTAGCGACGTGCAGGCCAGTAGCTCCAACTGGTAGAGCGCCGGTCTCCAAAACCGGATGCTGGGGGTTCGAATCCCTCCTGGCCTGCCAATTCTTTTATTCATGAATCCGGCAGAAAAAATTAAAGAGTGGACACAAAATACAAAGCAATTTTACTTCGATGTTCGAAGTGAAATGAAGAAGGTCTCCTGGCCTGGCCGTCAGGAAGTCGTCGGCACGACCATCGTCGTCATAGTCGCTGTTTTCTTTTTCGGCCTTTATCTAGGTCTCGTGGATTACATGCTTGCTATGGGATTAGACCGGGTACTCCGCTACTTCCGAGTAACCGGAGGCGCATAGTTCGTGCCCAAAAGTTGGTACATCATTCATACCTATTCGGGATTTGAGCGCAAAGTCGCCGAAAGCTTGCGAAGCCGTGTGAAGGCTTTCAATCTGGATGACGAGATCCACAACGTCCTCATCCCTACGGAGGAAGTTGTCGAAGTGCGCGGCGGTAAGCGCGTCACTTCGCAAAAAATGTTTTATCCCGGCTACGTTCTCGTGGAAATGGAAACCACCGAGAAGGGCGGCCCCAGCGACCGCGCCTGGCACGTTGTGAAGAACACCCCGCGGGTTACGGGTTTTGTCGGATCGGGCCAGAACCCGACCCCGCTTAGTGAAGAAGAGGTTCAACAAATCGTTTATCGGGTCGCGACGGCAGCGGATAGGCCGAAACCAAAACTGAGTTTCGATAAAGGCGAGACAGTGAAAATCATCGATGGACCCTTTGCGAGCTTTACGGGCATCGTCGATGACGTAAACACGGACAGAAACACACTCAAGGTCATGGTGACGATTTTCGGCCGCTCGACTCCGGTTGAGCTGGACTTCCTTCAGGTGGAGAAGACGTAACAATGGCGAAGAAAGTAATCGGGCAAGTCAAACTGCAGATTCCAGCCGGCAAGGCGACACCCGCTCCGCCTGTTGGCCCAGCGCTCGGGCAGCACGGTGTGAATATCATGGATTTCTGCAAGGCGTTCAATGCGAAAACTTCGGCGAAGGATCAAGAAGGATTGATCATACCCGTTGTGGTCACGATCTACGCCGATCGTTCCTATAGCTTCATCACCAAAACACCGCCAGCGTCAATTCTGCTGAAACGGGCAGCGAATATCGCGAAGGGCTCGGGTGAGCCAAACAAGAATAAAGTCGGGACCGTCACACAGAAGCAAGTCGAAGACATCGCGCGGGTGAAACTGCCGGATCTGAACGCGGCTAGTCTCGAGGCTGCGATTCAAACGGTGAAAGGGACTGCCCGTAGCATGGGCATCGAGGTTGTTTAAGTATGTCCAAAGTTGGAAAGAAATACGCGGCGGCTAAGAAACAAATTGAACCGCGACCTTACACGGTCGAAGACGCGATGGGTGTTCTGAAGAAGGTTCACTACGCGAAGTTCAATGAGACGATCGAACTCCATGTGCGCCTCGGCGTCGATCCGAAACATGCCGACCAGATGGTCCGCGGTACGATTGTCTTGCCGCACGGCTTAGGCAAGTCGAAAACGGTCTGTGTTATCGCTTCCGGCGACAAGATCAAAGAAGCCGAACAAGCCGGTGCGGAGTTCGTCGGTGGAGACGACCTTGTCGAAAAGATTGCCGGCGGTTGGATTGATTTCGATGCCTGTATCGCGACACCCGATATGATGCGAGGCGTCGGCCGCCTCGGTAAGGTTCTCGGACCGCGCGGTTTGATGCCGAATCCCAAGACGGGCACGGTTACGATGGATGTGGCTAAAGCGATCAAAGAAGTCAAAGCCGGTAAGGTCGAATTCCGTGTCGATAAAACTGGCATCATTCACGCTCCTATAGGAAAAATTGAATTCACGAAAGATCAGCTCAGCGAGAACGCACAAACTCTGATTGATGCCGTTCTCAAGGCGCGGCCTGCAGCCGTAAAGGGCCGCTACGTCAAACGGATCACAGTTGCATCGACAATGAGCCCGGGCGTGGATCTGGATTTGGTGGCGCTAGACGCGAAATAGGAGCGAAAACGAGGTCTCATGAAATCCAAGGGCAAAAAGAAGGAAGAACTCGACGCGCTGAAGAAGGAACTCAGCGACGCGAAGAATCTGTTCGTCGCGCAGTTTCAAGGAATGACGGTAGCCCAGGATGCCGAACTGCGTCAGAAAGTCCGAGAAGCCAAAAGCAAATATCGCGTCGTGAAGAATACGCTGGCGAAAAAGGCTGCCGAAGGGACCGCCGCCGAAAGCGTTTCCAAATCATTCGACGGGTCCACAGCGATAGCCTATAACGCCGGCGATCCTGTTTCTCTCGCAAAGGCGCTCACGGCGTACGCGAAAGCCCACCCCCTGTTTGTATTCAAGGCGGGCGTTGTCGAAGGCCGTGTCATCAATCTCGCCGATATTTCCAACCTCGCGGCGATGCCTTCGAAGGAACAACTCATCGCAAAATTGCTCTTTTTGCTCAATGCGCCGGCACAACGTATCGCCATTGCCGTGAATGGTGTCGCTCGGAATTTGGCCGTGGTGCTGAAACAGGCCATCGAACAAAAGAAATTTCACGAGTAATAAATTAGGAGTTAGCAATGTCCAAGGTTCAAAATATTATCGAAGAGATTAAAGGGTTATCGCTGCTTGAAGCTTCGGAGTTGGTGAAGGGGCTGGAACAAGCATTCGGTGTCAGCGCTGCCGCAGCCACAGTCGCAGCTGCCCCTGCAGCCGGTGGCGGAGCAGCTGCAGCCGCGGCTCCTGCCGAAGAAAAAACCGAATTCAGTGTCATTCTCACCGCGGTTGGCGGGAATAAGATCGGCGTCATCAAAGCGGTTCGGGAAGTGACGAGCCTTGGGTTGAAGGAAGCCAAGGATCTGGTTGAAGGCGCGCCGAAACCGATCAAAGAAGGCGTAAACAAAGACGAAGCAGAGAACATTAAGAAGAAGTTCACTGAAGCTGGCGCAACAGTCGAGATTAAGTAAACCGAGCAGCAATAGGAATGCTGACTTGAGGGCGGTGGTCCGTCCGCAGGTCAGCCTATTTGTGTTTTCCAAATAATTAGGAGCAAGTAAAAATGGCGGAAACCAAGACCAGTACCTCACGAGAGAGAACCAATTTTTCCAAGATCCGGACGGCGATCCAGATCCCCAATCTTATCGAGGTACAAAAGAATTCCTACGAGCGGTTCCTCCAGATGAACATGCTGCCGGAGGAGCGCGAGGACACCGGTCTTCAGGCAGTGTTCAATTCGGTATTTCCGATCTCGGACTTTCGCGGCGTTTCCACTCTGGAATTCATCAGCTATTCCATCGGTAACTGGGAATGCAAATGCGGGAACCTCAAAGGCCTGCATCATTTGCGTAGCACTTGTAAATCCTGCGGGGCAACAATTACAACCAATCCGTTTCAGGCCGAGCCGACCGTAATGTGCCCCAAATGCGGCACGATGAACAAGAACCAGGTGACGTTCTGCAACAAGTGCGGCGATCCGGTTCAGTTGAATCTGAAGTACGACGTGTCCGAATGTCAGGAACGTGGCATGACGTATGCCGCGCCTTTGAAGGTCATCATTCGCCTCACAATTTTTGATAAAGATCCCGACACCGGCGCAAAAACCATTCGCGACATCAAGGAGCAAGAAGTTTACTTCGGTGAAATTCCGCTGATGACCGAGAACGGTACGTTCATTATTAATGGTACCGAACGAGTCATCGTCAGCCAGTTACACCGCAGTCCCGGAGTGTTCTTCGAATCGACTCCGAGTAAGAGCTACTACCTGGGCAAAATCATTCCGTACCGCGGATCTTGGGTGGAGTTCGAATACGAAACGGCGAAGAACATCCTGTACGTCCGGATCGATCGAAAACGAAAGTTTCTGGCAACGATTTTCCTTCGTGCTCTTGGTTTAAAGACTGATGAGGAAGTCATCCGCGCTTTCTATCAGACCGATCGTCTGACGATCGAAGGCAAGAAAATTTTCTGGAATGTTTCCGACAACGTCGTTGGACTGAAGGTGTCGAAGGACATCACGCATCCGAAGACGAAGGAAGTCCTTGTTCACGCGGGCAAGAAGATCACGGCTTCGGTGTACAACCACATCAAACAGGCCAAGGTCGAGCGTTTCGAGGTCAATCCGGAAGATCTTGAAGGCGCGTTTGCTGTCAGCGACATCGTCGATACCAATACCGGCGAAGTGATCGTCGAGACCAATAATGAATTGACCCAAAACATCATCCGCTCGATTATCGATGCGGGCGTACCGGAGTTGCCGGTTTTCTTCCCCGAACGCGACGACATTGGCGTCGTTTTGAGCCAGACGCTTCGCAAGGACACGATCAAGACCACCCAAGAAGCATTGATCGAAATCTATCGCAAGCTGCGCCCGGGCGATCCGCCGACATTGGAGACCGCTACTGCGCTTTTCGAAGGTATGTTTTTCGACTCACGCAAGTACGACTTCTCGAGGGTCGGGCGCCTGAAATTCAATATCAAGCTCGATCTCACGACGCCGCTGGAAAAACGGATCCTGGAGCCGGCCGATTTCTATGCCGTTATCACTTATCTGCTCAAGCTCCGCAAAAATATCGGGCAGGTCGATGATATCGATCATCTTGGAAACCGTCGAGTGCGCGCCGTCGGCGAGCTGCTGGAGAACCAATTCCGGATTGGCTTGGTTCGAATGGAGCGTGCCATCAAGGAAAAGATGTCGGTGTATCAGGAAATGGTCACGGCTATGCCGCACGACTTGATCAATGCCAAGCCGGTGATCGCTGCGGTGCGCGAGTTCTTCGGGTCGTCGCAGCTTTCCCAGTTCATGGATCAGACCAATCCTCTTTCAGAAATCACACACAAACGGCGGCTATCGGCTCTCGGTCCTGGCGGCCTTTCGCGCGAGCGCGCGGGATTCGAAGTTCGCGACGTTCATCCGACCCACTACGGCCGTATCTGCCCGATTGAAACACCGGAAGGTCCAAATATCGGACTGATCTCATCGCTGAGTTGCTATGCGCGGATCAACGAATATGGATTTATTGAAAGTCCGTATCGCAAGGTAAAGAACGGCCGTGTTGTCGATTATGTGACGATTATCAGCGCCGGAGATTCAAAGTTTAAAGTCGGCGAGCATGTCGAACGCGAAGCAGTCGAACAGGAGAACGAGGAGCTGAAGCCGCGGAAGAAAAAGCGCGCGGACTTCGTTCCGTATTCCTTCTACCTCTCGGCTTGGGAAGAAGACAAGTATCTCATCGCGCAGGCAAACGAACAGATGGACAAAAGCGGGCGCCTCACGCACGAGCTTGTCAATGTGCGGCAGGCCGGAAATTTCGTGCTCAAGCATCGCAATGAGGTGGATTACGTCGATGTTTCGCCGAAGCAACTCGTTTCGGTTGCCGCATCGCTGATCCCTTTCCTGGAAAACGACGACGCCAACCGCGCGTTGATGGGATCCAATATGCAACGTCAGGCCGTTCCGTTGCTCCGCACCGGGGCTCCGCTCGTTGGGACTGGTATGGAAGAGATCACCGCTCGCGATTCGGGGGCTGTGGTGGTTTGCCGCCGCAACGGAATCGTCGATTCGATCGATTCTGAACGCATCATCGTCCGCGTCGAATCCGCTGAGGATGGTCATTTCTCTCGCGAAGTGGGGGCGGATATTTATTCGCTCACGAAGTTCAAGCGATCCAACCAAAACACCTGCATCAACCAAAAGCCGATCGTCCGAAAAGGCGAGCGCGTTGTGAAAGGTCAGGTGCTGGCCGATGGCCCCTGCACAGAGAGAGGAGAACTTGCCCTTGGCCGCAATGTGCTTGTCGGATTCATGCCCTGGCGCGGATACAACTTTGAAGACGCGATTTTGGTTTCCGAACGTCTCGTCAAAGACGACTACTACACTTCGATTCATATCGAAGAATTCGAAATCGAGGCGCGTGATACGAAGCTGGGTCCGGAAGAAATCACGCGGGACATTCCGAACGTCAGTGAGTCTTTCCTGAAGGACCTCGACGAAGCCGGCATCATTCGTATCGGCGCTTACGTGAAGCCGGGAGACGTGCTTGTCGGCAAAGTCACGCCGAAAGGTGAGACGCAGCTCACGCCTGAAGAAAAGCTGCTGCGCGCGATCTTCGGCGAGAAAGCCGGTGACGTTCGAGACGCGTCGCTGATTTGCCCTCCGGGTATCGAGGGTATTGTCGTCGATGTGAAAATCTTTTCACGCAAAGGCGCTGAAAAGGACGAACGCGCAAAGCAGATCGAGAACATGGAGATCTCGCGGCTGGAAAAGAATCTTCGCGACGAAATCCGGATTCTCACCGACGAACGGAACAAGCGCCTGGTCGCGTTACTTCAAGGCAAGGTCGTCTCGAACGAGCTTGTCCACGAACGCACGGGACGCAAGATCGTGGCAAAAGGGACAGAGATGACGAGCGAAGTCATCGAAAACCTCTCGCTGCGCGAGCTGTTGAAATTGAAATTCAAGGACGGTGCTAACCCGCACGAGCAGATCCAGGAAATCGAGGAGATGACCACGCGGCAGATTGACGTGCTGCGCAAGATCCACGAAGAAAGGATTTCGAAACTCCGCCGTGGTGATGAGCTGCCGCCAGGCGTCATCAAACTCGTGAAGGTTTATGTTGCGATGAAGCGCAAACTGTCGGTGGGCGACAAGATGGCCGGGCGCCACGGGAACAAGGGCGTGATCGCTAGGATTCTTCCGGAAGAAGATATGCCTTACCTGCCGGATGGAACGCCTGTCGAGATCGTCCTCAATCCTCTCGGCGTGCCTTCGCGAATGAACGTTGGTCAGATTCTGGAAACACATTTGGGCTGGGCGGCGAAGGCGCTCGGTATGTATTTCGCAACGCCGGTCTTCGACGGCGCGACCGAAACGGAAATTAAAAACATGCTCGAGCAAGCGAACCTGCCGAAAACAGGCAAGACGCGGCTCTACGATGGCATGACGGGTATGCCGTTCGAGCAGGAAGTCACGGTCGGCTACATCTATATGTTGAAGCTGTCGCACCTGGTCGATGACAAGATTCACGCTCGCTCCATCGGCCCGTACTCGCTCATCACCCAGCAGCCGCTCGGCGGTAAAGCGCAGTTCGGTGGACAGCGATTCGGAGAAATGGAAGTGTGGGCGCTCGAAGCATACGGCGCCGCGCACATCCTGCAGGAACTGCTGACAGCCAAGTCCGACGATGTGTACGGACGAACAAAAATTTACGAGGCTATTGTGAAGGGTGAAGCTGCCATGGAACCGGGCGTTCCGGAGTCATTCAATGTGCTCATTCGCGAACTGCAGAGCCTCTGTTTAGACGTTGAATTAATGAAGCGCAAACCCACGGCGTAACCTGTAGGGGCGCTCTATGAGCGCCCCAGGCGGTCATAGACCGCCTCTACAGTTTTGGAGGTATACATTGATTAGATCGAATCCTTATGACCGGGCGGCGTCGATCGCCGACTTTGACAGCATCCGGATCAGTCTGGCTTCCCCAGAAAAGATTCGCTCGTGGTCTCATGGCGAAGTAACAAAACCTGAAACCATCAACTACCGAACGTTCAAGCCGGAGCGGGACGGTCTCTTCTGCGCGCGCATCTTCGGTCCGGTCACCGATTGGGAATGTCTCTGCGGAAAATACAAGCGCATGAAGCACCGCGGCGTCATCTGCGACAAGTGCGGTGTGGAAGTCACGCTCTCGAAAGTGCGCCGCGAACGCCTGGGACACATCGAGCTGGCAAGCCCGTGCTCGCACGTGTGGTTCTTCAAGGGATTGCCTAGCCGCATCGGTCACCTGCTCGACATGTCACTGCGTGAACTCGAGCGCGTTCTCTACTTCGAAGCCTACGTCACGATCGATCCAGGCGATGCTCCTCTGAAAGAGCGCGAGCTTTTGACGGAAGAAAAATTTCGGCAATTGCAGCAGGAGTATCCCGGAAAGTTCGTTGCCATGATGGGCGCCGAAGCGATCAAAGAACTTCTGAAGCGCGTGGATATTGACGATCTCTCGCACGAGCTTCGCACCAAAATGAAAAGCGAGACCTCGCAGCAGAAGAGGATCAAATTTGCAAAGCGGTTGAAGGTCGTCGAGGCGTTCGTGAAGTCGGGCAACAAGCCCGAGTGGATGATTCTGGACGTGATTCCGGTCATTCCGCCCGAATTGCGGCCTCTCGTGCCGCTAGACGGTGGACGATTCGCGACATCGGATTTGAACGATCTTTATCGCCGCGTCATCAACCGGAACAACCGTTTGAAGAAGCTGATGGAGCTGCATGCGCCGGACGTCATTGTCCGAAACGAAAAACGCATGCTCCAGGAAGCCGTCGATGCTCTCTTCGACAACGGCCGCCGCGGCCGCATTCTGCGCGGGGCGAATAACCGTCCACTGAAGTCGCTGTCGGATACATTGAAAGGAAAACAAGGACGTTTCCGCCAGAATCTGCTGGGCAAGCGCGTCGATTATTCGGGGCGCTCGGTCATCGTTGTCGGACCGGAGCTGAAGCTGCATCAATGCGGATTGCCGAAGAAAATGGCTCTCGAGCTGTTCAAGCCGTTCATCTACAACCGGCTCGAACAGGGCGGCCACTGCACGACTGTCAAGGCCGCGAAGGAAATGGTCGAGCGGCAGGATTCGGTGGTGTGGGACATTCTGGAAGAAGTAATCAAGGATCACCCTGTTCTGCTCAATCGCGCTCCAACACTCCACCGGCTTGGCATTCAGGCATTCGAGCCAGTACTGGTCGAGGGCAAAGCCATCAAGATTCACCCGCTGGTGTGCACGGCATTCAACGCGGATTTCGACGGCGATCAGATGGCCGTACACATTCCTCTGTCGCCGGAAGCGCAAATCGAGGCGTCGGTCTTGATGCTTTCCACGCAGAACCTGTTATCGCCGGCGAGCGGACAACCCGTCGCTGTGCCGACGCAAGACATGGTTCTTGGCGTTTACTATCTCACGCGTCCAAAGCCGGGCGCCAAAGGCGAAGGCCGAACTTTCGGCTCGATCGACGAAGTGCTCATGGCATGGGACGCGGGTGAGGTCGAGACCCAGACCGCGATCCGCTTGCGTTACAGCGGTCCGCTCGTCGATATGACAACCGCGTACGACGAACAGGCGATCGTTCACGCAGAAGTGGTTGACGCCAAGAATCACATGCTCAACACCACGGTGGGGCGTGTCATTCTCTACGACAACATGCCCAAAGCCATGCCGTTCATCAATGGTCTTCTGAAGAAGAAGGGTCTTGGCCAGTTGGTCAGCTACACGTATCTGCGCTACGGGCCCGAAATGACCGTCACGATGCTCGACCATATTAAAGAGCTTGGCTTCTATTACGCGACGAAGGCGGGGATCACGATCTCGATCGATGACCTCATTGTGCCGCCCGGCAAACGCGACTTCGTCGACAACGCGCAGAACGAAGTCGTGAAAGTGGATCAGCAATATCGCGACGGCGCAATCACGAATGGAGAGCGCTACAACAAGGTGATCGCCATCTGGTCGGACGTGACGGAAAAGATCTCCGACATGATGTTCAATGAAATGGAACGGGCGGAAAAGGCCAGCCACGGATTCAATCCGATTCTGCTGATGGCCGACTCCGGAGCTCGCGGTTCCAAGCAGCAGATCCGCCAGTTGGCGGGTATGCGCGGTTTGATGGCGAAGCCCTCGGGCGAAATCATCGAAACGCCGATCACCGCCAATTTCCGCGAAGGGCTGACCGTGCAACAGTACTTCATCTCGACGCATGGCGCGCGCAAAGGTTTGGCCGATACCGCTCTGAAGACAGCCGACTCCGGTTATCTGACCCGCCGTCTCGTAGACGTGGCGCAGGACGTGATCATCAGCGAAGCCGACTGCGGTACCGTGGACGGCATTTACGTCGGCTCCATTGTCGAGTCGGGAGAGATCATCGAGCCTTTGAGAGACCGTATCGTAGGGCGTGTGTCGCTTGAAAAAATCAAAGACTACGAAGGCAAGGTGATTGTCGAGGTCAATCAGGAGATCACGGAAGATCTTGCCAGCGCGATTCAGGCGGCCGGTATCGAACGTGTGAAGATTCGTTCGGTGCTCACTTGCGAATCGCGTCGCGGCGCTTGCGTCCGTTGCTATGGCCGAAATCTCGCAACGGGCAAACTCGTGGAAATCGGCGAGGCTGTGGGCGTGATCGCAGCTCAGTCGATCGGCGAGCCGGGAACGCAGTTGACGATGCGTACCTTCCACATCGGCGGAACGGCAAGCCGCGTAGCCGAGCAAACGAGTCTGGAAGCCAAGAACGCCGGCACAATCAAGTTCCACAATCTGCAGACTGTCCGGAACCAGGCAGGTTTCCTCGTTGCGATGAATCGTAACGGTGTGCTCGCCATCATGGACGAGAAAGGCCGCGAGAAGGAGCGCTATACGATCGTGTACGGCGCGAAGCTCAAGGTCAATGAAGGCGATCACGTGAAGGTCGGCGCGACACTCGTCGAGTGGGATCCGTACACGTTTGCCATTCTGACGGAAGTCAGCGGTACCGTTCAGTTCAAGGACCTGCTGGAAGGCGTCACGATGCACGAGGAACTCGACGAAGTGACGGGCCTTTCGCGCTGGGTTGTTACGGATTCGCCGGATGAGAAGCGGCAGCCGACCATCCAGATCCGCGACGACAAGCATAAGGTCCTGCGAAAGTATCTGATCCCGTCCCGTGCTCACTTGATGGTCGCGGATGGCGATCCGGTCTACCAGGGCGACGTGCTTGCGAAGATCCCACGGGAGACAACCAAGACCAAAGACATCACCGGCGGTCTGCCGCGCGTGGTTGAATTGTTTGAAGCGCGAAAGCCGCGCGAGACGGCCGTCATTACTGAAATCGATGGAATCGTCAAGTACGGCGATATCACGAAGGGCCAGCGCAAGATCATGGTCATCAACGAAAACGGAGTCGAGCGTGAATACGCTCTGCCCCGCGGCGTTCACGTGAACGTGCAGGAAGGCGAGCATGTCCGCGCCGGTGAACCGTTGATGGACGGACCACGAAATCCGCACGATATTCTCGCGGTGCTTGGTGAAAAGGAACTGCAGGCGTACCTCGTAAACGAAATCCAGGAGGTTTATCGCTTGCAGGGCGTCAACATCAACGACAAGCACATCGAGGTGATCGTTCGGCAGATGATGCGCTGGATCAAAGTCGAGGATGTAGGCGACACAGAATTCCTGGTTGATGAACAGGTCGATAAGTTCCGATTCCAGGAAGAGAACGAACGGGTGAAAAAGAGTGGCGGTAAGCCGGCTTCCGGCCGTCCGTTGTTGCTCGGAATCACGAAGGCATCGCTCTCGACCGAGTCGTTCATTTCCGCTGCATCGTTCCAGGAAACCACACGGGTGCTGACGGAGGCTTCAATCAGCGGGAAGATCGACTACCTGCGCGGTCTCAAAGAGAACGTCATCATGGGTCGTCTTATTCCCGCCGGCACCGGCCTGGAGTTCTACCGTAACGTTGAACTGATTTCGGAAGAACCCGAGCCGGGTCTCGGTGAAGAGGCGCCGCCGGAATTGGAACTGGCCGAAGACCTCGGAGCGGAAGAGCAGCCGCACCAAGAGCCGCTAGCGACGTAATTCTAGGGGCGCACACCCTAATTCACGAATTAAATTCTGAATTAGGGTGTGCGCCCCCTTCCCTTTCCCCCCGTTTGGTAAACCACCTGCTATACGAACCCGCTTGACGTAACACATCCAAGGTAGGTGTGTTCGAGACTTCATGGAGGATATTGATGAACGGAAAACAGATCTGGAGTGCCGTCATCCTTTTGATGGTGGGCGCTCTCAGCGGGTGGGCGGTGCTAAATGGAGATATCGAAGGATTCGTCGCAGACAGCAGCGGCGCTTTCGTACCGGGCGTAAGTGTTTCAATTACAAGCCTTGAAACTCGGGCACAACGATATCTCATCACGGATGATCGCGGACACTTTCTGGCGACCCTGCTGCCGATCGGCGAGTACGAAGTTCGCGCCGAACTGGCCGGCTTCAAACCAGCGTTAAAGCGCCTGTTGGTAAAAAGTGCCGAGCAAGCGCGGCTGAATTTGACCCTCGAGGTCGGAAACTCGACACAGGAAGTTACCGTTATTGATACCACGGTCCAGCTTGTAAATACGACGGACGCCCAGATTCAGGACTCGATCGACGAAAAGCGGATCAAAGCGTTACCGATTCGCACTCAGGATCCTCTCGTCTTGGCGACTCTGTCCCCAGGCATCGTTCCGGTTACGCCAGGCAATCCCTTTCTCAACTCCGGCAGCTTCAACAGCAACGGAGGACGTGGCCGCGGAAACAACATCACGATCGACAACATTGTTTCTACCGACGTCGCCACAACCGGACAAGCCGGACTTGAAACGCTCAGCATCGATGCCATTCAAGAATTCAAGCTGATCACAAACAACTTCAACGCGGAGTTCGGAAGGAACGCCAATGCTCAGGTTCAAATCCTGACCAAGAGCGGTTCAAATGATTTCCACGGCACGATCTACGACTTCCTGATGAACGACAAGTTGAACGCTCGCGATTGGTTTGACACGACGGGTAAGGCCAGCATTATCCGCCGCAATCAGTACGGTGCCACCGCAGGTGGACCGATCATGCGTGATCGGTTGTTTTTCTTTGGGCACTACGAAGGAGTGCAAAAGCGTGGAGCAGGTGGGACGCGCATTGCAACCGTTGCTTCTCCAGCACAACTGAGTTCCGTGACGGATCCGACGTCCCAGGCCATTCTCAACGCAGCGAAATTGCCGGCTGCTACTTCAATCGATGCGGCAGGAACCGGCAGCGTGGCGCAGAGCGCTCCGGATTCAGAAAAGTCTTATGACTGGTCCGCCAGGTTGGACAGCACCTTCAACGGCGGAGCCGACATGGTTACCGGACGGTATTCGTTCCAGGACAAGGAAAGCGCGGACCCCGGTACCATATTCCTTTTGACGAACCTGGCAGGATGGGGCGCGACATCAACGACTCGTCCGCAGAATCTTCACCTGGGCTGGACCCACGTCGTGGGACCGCATGTCGTCAACGAAGCCCGGGTGGCGTACGGCCGCGTCAATCCGTTCTTCATACCGCAAACGGACAGCAAGTTACCTCGAATTCAAATCGCCGGGATGGCCTTCTTCGGAGTCTACGAAGGAATGCCGCAGGGTCGGGTCCAGAACACATTCCAATACAGCGATACGCTTTCATGGGTCCATGGACGGCACGGCTTGAAGGTTGGAGGAGACTTCCATCGGATCCAGGCGAACAGCCTGCTTGACGGCTTTACCCGTGGAGGCTTCGTCTTCGCCAGTTGGGATGACTTTGCCGTGGGACGCCCGCTGTCGTTTCAGGAGCGGTTCGGCTCGACAGTTCGAGGAAACCGCGTATCGAACGTGTTCATGTTTATGCAGGATGACTTCAAAGTCACTCCTGATCTCACGCTGAACCTCGGCATCCGTATGGAGGTCGCCGGCGGTGTGAGCGAAGTGAACAATATTCTCTCGAACCTCGACCGGCGAAAATCCGGAACCATCGGAGCAGCGCCGGCCGGTCCATTCGGAAGCTTTGTCATCGGCGGTAACACGTACGAAGCGAATTACAATTACCAGCCGCGAATCGGTTTCGCATGGAGTCCGAACCGTGGAAATTGGGTCGTGCGTGGCGGCTATGGCATCGCAAACGATTTCATTTTCCTAAACCCAATTACCAATATGCGCTCGCAGCCGCCCTTCATTCAGCGAGTCGACCTAGCAGGAGCGGCGTCGTTCTCGGGAGCGAATTCGTACGCGAACCTTTACGCCGGTACCGGCGCGCTACAGGCTCAGGGCAGGACGGCGGTAGGCGTGTTCAACAGCACGCAAACGAATTTCAGCTCGATTTCGCCCGTCGATCCTGAATTGCAGAATCCTCGAGTTCAGCAGTGGAGCCTGACCATCGAGCGCCAGATCACTTCGAATCTTGCGGCAAAGATCAGCTACATCGGAACGGCGGGACGCCATCTCCTGCGCAGCAGGCAGCTCAATACGATTCGCCAGGAGTTGGTCCATCCGGCGACGAGTGCTGCAGACGAAGTTGCGCGCCTTGCCGAGTTTCAGGCTGTCTTTGCCGGCGCGACGGGTACTCCCGCCGGAAGCAGCAACCGGATCGATCCAAGATTCAACTCCATCTCGCTAGCGGAAAGCTCGGCCAGTTCGACCTACCACGCGATGGCAGCGGAGCTGAACAAGCGCTTCTCGCGCAGTTGGCAGGTGCAGGCGTCGTACACGTGGTCTAAATCGATCGACGACGTTTCGGATTTCGGAGGCGTGCTCGTCAACGACTCGTACCTCTCACAGAATCCTTTTGACCTGCGCAACAGCCGCGGCGTATCGCAATTCGATATTCCGCACCGCTTGGTAGTCAACCATATCCTCGAGCCGCAGATCTTTCGAAGCCTCACGGGCGTGAGCGGCAAGGTCCTTTACGGTTGGTCCTTCAACGGGATCTTCCAGACACAGTCGGGCTTTCCGACGAACATCTTTGCCGGCACTCGGCTGGGCATCACGGACGCTGCCCTGTCTGGAAACTCGGCTGCTAATCAGGTTCGAGCAAATGTCGCGGGAGACCTGAGCAGCCTTGTTTTTGCTCCAGCAGGATCTCCTGAAGCGGCGCGGATTCCCGCACCTGCCGCACGTGGGGTCAACTCGACTGCGGCGCAGCGGAACTCGAATACGAGTGGTTATGCACTCGTACAGCCGCTGCTCGGTCAGTACGGGACGCTTGGCAGGAACGATTTTCGCCTGAACGGATTGACACAGTTTGATTGGGTCGTCATGAAGAACACGGCGCTGAGAGAGAACGTCAAAGTTCAATTCCGTGCGGACTTCTTCAACGTATTCAACAACACCAGCTTTGCTGGATTCCAGAACGTCCTGACCTCCCCGGCATTCGGAACCTACCAGGCAACCGATACCAGACCACGCGAGATTCAGCTCGGGTTGAAGCTCCTCTGGTAGCTTTGCGCAACATTCCCCTCCTCGCAGAGGAGGGGTGGATGCGCCGAAGGCGCAGACGGGGTGGGACCGGCGAGACGTCTCGACCGAACTTCTATTGAGGCTTCGCCCTATCGGGCTCGCGCTTCGCGTATTGAGGCTTCGTCCTACCGGGCTCGCGCTTTGCGCCACCCCGGCGCGCCAGCCCGCTGGCTGTCGCGCCTCCCCTCCTCTGCGAGGAGGGGAATCGTAATTTCGATCACGACTAACGAAATCGACTCATTTCGCCGATAAGTAGTATGCAGGGGTGTGCATGCTGCTGATCTGGGAGTGAGAATCGTTTGAA
>QHWY01000333.1 GCA_003223875.1 Acidobacteriota bacterium
GGTCATTCTCCCCCTAAAGCCATTAAAGAGGCGGTCCAGCAGCAGCGCATTCCCACCAGCTTGAGTTATCTTGAATGCGTCTAAAATTCCATTCTCAAAAATATTGATTTCATTGATATTCACGGTTCGAATCAGCTTTGTCCCCTTTGTCCCCAGGTATCGGACATCAAAGGTGACGCCGCCGGGCAGTTCCCGCTGGATGGTCAAGTTCCAGTTCTGCGTGTATGGAGTGCGCAATTGGTTGTCGAACGACCAAATTGTTTGGGCGCGATCTGTGACGGGGACTGTCTCCAGCGGCGCGCCTATAGGTGTCAGAGGAAGTCGGATGCTGCGCAAGTCCAGAAAATTGTTGGACGTGAACTGCGTATCCGTCCGCAGGCCCGGTTCGTCGCCTGAAATATCGTCCGTCAGAACCAAGGCGTTTCGTTCATACGACACGCTGTAACCGGCGCGAAGAACGGTCTTGTCCTTTCCGAAATAAGGAACAGACCAACTCATTCCGACGACTGGGGCAAAGTTCGTTGGATTGGCGGAATACAGGCTCACGTTGGGATTTGGGGAGTTCTTGCCAACGAGCTGAACCTGCGTCAGCAATCCTTTGTTGAGTCCAGGCTGATACATGTCCGCAAAGGATGTGCCGGATATGCCAAACAATCCACCCGACCCTCCAACTAAGCCAGCAGCACGTCCCTGAGCTTCCCAAGGAACGCCATAAAACTCGTATCGCAATCCGAGGTTGAGCGTAAGCCTCGGCTTAACCTTGAAGTCATCCTGCAGAAACAGGCTGAACTCGCGTTCCCGCCACGTCCTCTGCTGCGTGACTCCTTCCTGGAACGTCAGCGGACGGCCTGTAGCATTGAATGACTGTGAAACGTTATCAACCGACCCGCTCAAGTCGGTCAGCAGCAACTGGGCGGTATCTTCGTTCGGGCCAAGTCCCGGAATCGAGGTGCTATCGAGTCCTATGATTCCCAATAGATCGTTCCCAACGCCGAGTTGCACGCGGGGAAGCACATTGAACGAACTAAAAGCATTGCTACTGGCGAAGCGGCCCTCACCGCCGAACTTAATTTCATGCTTGCCTTTGATCCAGTGAACGGAATCCCCGTAGACGTACAGCGGAGCGATGCGGCCTTGCGGATCGTTGTCGTAAGGAATGGGAGAAGCCGTGAGACCCAAAATCGGAACATATTTGTATCCGTTGATATTCGGCAGTAACGCTTGGCCGCCTGTCAATTCCCAGGGCGCATAGAAACGGCCGGAAACACGCTGCGTGCCCGCATGAAATTCGTTGAGAGTCGTTGGCGAAAGCGTAGAAGTAGCGACCAGCGAAAAAAACGTTCCAGGACTTTTAAAAGCACCCCCTTGAGAACTTGGGAATGGCTGCGGTAAGAAGCTATTAGTAGATTCGAAATTTTCCCGGACGAAGCTGAAATCGACCCTGTGCCGATTGCTGATGACATGATCGATTTTCATCGCGTAATGATCGAAATTCACGGTTCCCCTTCTTTTCCACGTGTAACCGGCGGTGTTGAGACCATCCCCATACCGGAAGTCATTCGGAAGCGGCATCGACGTCAATAATTTCTGGATCGTACCCGTTGGATCAAAGGACGGCCGATTGAAATCGCGTCCGAAAATACTGATGGCCTGCAGATTTCCCGTTGCTGTGGCAGGGCGCACCGGATTTCCATTGATATCTACAGTTGGATCGGACGCGTTCGCGTTGCCGTTTTGAACGTCCGGGAAGAATCGGAAAATGCCTTGCCGAGCCGTTTGCGTGTAAGTCGTCGATGTTACCGCGTCACCGGTGCGGCGCCTTTGACCTTCATAAGTGGCATAGAAGAACGTGTGCTGCCGGACGATCGGCCCACCCAAGCGTGCGCCAAACTGATTCTGGATTAAAGCATCCCGCGGATCACCGCGCAGATTGTTAAACCAGTTGTTGGCATCCAGTACCGTGTTTCGATGATAGTCATACACGCTACCGTGAAACTCGTTCGTTCCGGAGCGACTCAATAGCTGAACCTGCCCAAATCCTCTCCCGAATTCGGCGTCGACTGGAGCTGTCACCACCCGGACTTCCTCGATATCGTCGATGCTGTTGAAAATGGTCGTGGCAGTGCCTGAGTTGATGTACTGATCCATGACATTGATTCCATCGCGTGTGACGTTCAGCGCGCCGATGCGCGTACCCGAAAAGTTATCGCCGAGCACTCCGGCTTGAGTCAAAACAAGTCCGAGGGCGTCGCGGTCGGGCAGGGGTAAATCTTGAAGCTGCCGTCCATTGATCACGCCGCCAATCGAAGCCGTCGTCGTGGACAAGGGCAATTCTGACGCAGTCACTTCCACAGCTTCCTGGCTGACTGCCAACTCTAGCGAAATGTTGATCGTCATTCGCGCCGAAACATCGACCACCAGACTATTCAGCACATATGTCCGGAAGCCCGACAATTCCGCCGTCACACGGTACGTTCCCGGCTGCAGGCTGGGAAATGCATACACTCCCGCCTCGTTTGTAATATTGGTGAGGACCACGCCGGTCTGAGTATTTTGCGCGGTGACCTGAACATTCGGAACGCGCGCGCCTGTCGGATCGAGAACAGTACCGGATAAGGTCGCATTCGTACTCTGCGCGCAAACGGATACCGCAACGAATAGAAACAGGACACCAGACCATCTTTTCATCTCTTGGTCCTCCGCTTTTGTGGCCGACAGTATAAAACGGAAGCTTCTCACCGATTTGTGCTAGACTTTGCCCCTCCCTGCCACCCCCAAAAAGCGGAGGTAAAGACGATGAATCCAAGAATATTGGGGGCGGTGGTGTGTGCGTTGATCTTCAATCAAAGCCTGCGCGCTTTTTCGACGGGCCCTCCAGCGAATCGAAATGGAGTAACGGGAGTTTACTGTACAGCCTGTCACAGAACTAACGAATTGAACACGGGTGACGGAAGTGTCTGGGTTCTGGGCCTTCCGGCGGCGTGGGTGCCTGGCCAGACCTACCCACTGCAGGTTGTGGTTACTCATCCGACAGCGATACGGTTTGGCTTTGAGTTATCCGCCATAGGCGCGAACGGAGATCAGGCTGGTGATTTGATCGCCGGAGCCGATGGCAGAACCAGAATTATAAGTGCCGACGTCAACGGCAAAACGGTTCAGTTCATCGAGCACACGAGCGCGGGCGCAACAATTGGTGGCTCGAATGTCTTTCAATTCACCTATCGCGCGCCCACAGATGCAAATTTTGGCAGCATTCGCTTCAATGTAGCCGGCAACGCTGCTAACGGAAATGGAGCAAATACTGGCGACTTCATTTACGCGATCGAGATGACTTTGCCCGGCCTGAGCAGCGAACGACAATTCGTTATGGCTAATCGCGGCGGTACTTCCCTCTCGACGGCGGGCGCTCAGTCGACTATGAATGCAGGATTTGCTCGTGTGGTGAACGCCTCAGGAACCACCAATGCGGGACTCGCCTTTATCAGCTACCGGCAAGGCAATTCGCTTGTAAACGAATTCGGCTTTGCCGCTTCAGCTCCGATTCGATCGGGGACGACTTACGTTGAAGTTGGCGGACAGCTGAATATGGCTCTTGCGCTGGTCAACACCAACAGTCAGGCAGCGACGGTTTCGTTTTTCTTCACCGGTGACGACGGTAGCAGTTTTGGCCAAGCCAGCCTCACCATCGCGGGAAATTCGCAGGTTGCTGGCTTCCTCGACCAGGCGCCGTTCTTCACTCCGAATCCATTCTCAACGAGGCCGATCAGCGCGGCACGGACGTTAACGTTCAGTTCGAGTATTCCGGTGTCGGTCATGGCCGCGAGAACACGATTGAACGAGCGCGGTGAATTCATGCTGACGGCGCTGCCCGTCGCTGGCGCGACTGGTCCAACGTCGGCACTGTCGGTTCCTCTGGTCGGTGATGGAGCGGGTGTAACGACAGACCTGCTCCTGGTCAATGGCACGGATGCCACCGAAACGGGAACTCTTCAGTTTGTTTCAGGATCCGGCCAGAGCATAACTGTGACGATCGATGGCCAGAGCAATAACAAGTTCACCTATTCGATCCCCGCCCGCAGTGCTCGGCAATTCAAG
>QHWY01000099.1 GCA_003223875.1 Acidobacteriota bacterium
TGCCGGTGCCATTTCAGTTTTTCACCGTTGAAGGATCGCGGATCGATGAGGGCATCATGTCACGTTTTCACGTGGTGTCGCCGGCGGAAGTACGACTTCGGCGATTTCTCAAGGAAAAGCCGCGTATCGGGCCGTCCCTAGTTTTCACGCTGCTTAGAGTAAGTGAGTGGGCAAAGTCAATTCAGGCCGGGGAAGCCGAAAACCCCTTACGACGAAAGCTTACACATTCCGCGACTGGGTCCGAGCCTATACAACAAATCGCGGAAAATTTAATTGAACGTGCCAGCGGGATTGAACGCGACCTATTACTCAAATCGATTCAAGAACTCCTCTTCTATTGCGTAAACTTCGAAACCAATCTCAATCTGGAGCAAATCAAAACTCGACTGAAAGGATTCCTGGATCAGGAAAAGAGATTTGCCTTCATGCAGCAGTTTTTGTGCTTTTACGTGTTCAACTACGTATCGTTCTACACAAGCGACTCGTTTCGCGCTATGTCATCCACTCCCCAGGTTTTTGAACAGGAAATGGAGCAAGTCGAAAAAATCTGCGAGCGGACGGTAGCATCTGCCCTGGAGCCCTACGAGCAAGCCGAAAGTGTTTTGGACCGAACGGCAGCGGAGGAATTGATTCAGAAGATCGAACAACGGCTCCGTGGAGAGTAAAGTCGACTACGAGCGGTCTTCATCCGTATCTGTTTCCGGCCTTATTTCGAATTCTCGGCACAATCCAAAGCGAAAGCGTTCTGATCGGCAGTTGATGAACTCGACCACATACTCCTGAAAATCCTGCACGGACGTCGTTCGTGGCAGTACCTTTTGAACGCGGGCGGCTCCCGACCGAAGGGCATTGTTGTTTTTGATTCGCACGACGTCTCCGACATTGAATGGCATTGAATCTCGGCCTCCGGGACAAATTACAAGATTGGCATGATCTTTTGTAAATGAGGATTTTCGCGGCCCCCGGCCGGAAGGAACATTTCCACCCCGAAAACGGAACCGGTTTAGCTGGTCGAACGCGGTGTAATTCTCCGGGGGAGCCGTCTAACTTTCAGATTCGCAAGAAGCTATCCGCTTAAGGTGTAGGCCGCGCTCATTGGCGGCGGAATTGCCTGTCAGCAGTTGAGGACTGACCGATATGAATCAGAACTTCCCGTTTGAAAGACCAGCTAGCCCCCAGATAGCATTGGAGTTGTTCACCCTTCCAATAGAAGAGATCAACCTTGTGCTTGTGGATGGCCCAACAGTAGACGCCGCCGAGCCCTTCATTGCCGGCTGCGAACGTTGTGATCAAGACGCTGAAATTTCTTTTGATTATCTCTTGGATGAGCTGACCGGTTCCGATCCGAGTCGAACCGAGTACCTGATGTACAGGGTGGCAAGATGTCCTCGTTGCCAAGCTGAGGTCACCGAGAAGACGTTAATTATTCCCGAGTAGTTACCCCTACATCCACGCTCTCGTTTCCTAACGTGTACCACGTGCTGCGCCGGCCGCGATAATCGCGTACCTGGTATTTGCGATTCATAGCAACAACGACGCTGCGGCTACACCCCATCCGTTCCGCGATAGCGGCAATCGGTAGGTCCGTTGACCTGAGCAAAGCGAGTATCGTCTCAATCTCATCCTTATCAAAACTACGCCCTTGTCTGGCCACAGCAGCCTCCCGTTGTGTACTTGACTTATCGGAACAATCTGCTTCCGGCTTTAAGAAGAAATTTGGGAGTAAATCGATGACTTGTTGCGGACGGGCGCCCATTGTTTTTTTACTGCGCACTTGCGGGTCGACGAGAGCCGCAGACTCAGTTCGAGAAGTGCTGATCCCATTTGTCTATTGAGGGGTGCGCCCTTGGAATTCATAAAGCGTGTCCCGCTCGACCGGTATGCGGCCGGCATCCCGAATGAGTTTTTCCATCTGAGATCGAGTTAAGCCCGGCGTTGTCGGTGTTCCAGCGCCATGAATGATCCGTTCTTCGATGATAGTGCCATCGAGATCGTCTGCGCCAAAGCGCAGTGCAATCTGCGCCAGCGCAGGCGTTAGCGTCACCCAATAGGCTTTGATATGCGGAAAGTTGTCGAGCATAAGGCGGGACACCGCGATGGTTTTCAGATCATCCATACCTGTCGTCACTGGTAAGTGAGCGTAGACCGTGTGTTCTGGATGAAACGCGAGAGGAATAAAACAATTGAAACCACCAGTCTCGTCCTGCAGGTCCCGTAGCCGGATCATATGATCGACACGTTCTTCGAGCGTCTCAATGTGGCCGTACAACATCGTCGCGTTCGAGCGAATACCCATCCGATGCACGGTCCGGGCGACGTCGAGCCATCGCGTCCCGGAAATCTTATGACCCGCAATTAGCGGGCGCGCCCGCTCGGCAAAGATTTCTGCGCCGCCGCCGGGACAGCTCCCCAGACCCGCGTCGCGCAACTGATTGATGACCCATTCGAGTGGTTTTCGCGTAATCTTTGCGAAGAAGTCGAGCTCCACCATCGTGAAAGCCTTGAGATGAACAGATGGAAATCGGCTCTTCAGACCGCGCAGCAGATCCAGATAGTAAGTAAACGGAAGCTCCGGGTTTAATCCACCTACGATATGAAACTCGGTCAGTGAATCTGAGTATTCTTTCTCCGCAAAGCGAAACACCTGCTCGAGCTGCATGGTGTAGCCGCCGTCCTCACCCGGCTTGCGCGCATACGCACCCTGGCAAAGCTGGCAGTCAATGACACACACGTTGGTGTAATTGATATGCCGGTTGACGTTGTAGTAAGTGAAATTTCCATTCAACTGCTCTCGTACGTGGTTCGCCAGACGGCCCAAAGCCACAATATCGTTCATGCGATATAGTTCGACGCCCTCTTCAAATGACAAGCGCTCGCCACAATGGACTTTCTCTGCAATCGACATTTCAGCGGAAATTATACATTACGAAAATCGCGAGGGAGAGTAAGGCCGGATATCGATGCTTGGATCCCGGCCTTCGACGAGATCCGTAACGATGGAAGCGGTAATCGGGGCGAGCAAGACTCCGTTGCGATAATGGCCGGTGGCGTAATACACACCCGGGACCGCGGTCGACCCCAAGATCGGGAGTTCGTCGGGCGTGGCGGGACGTAAGCCGGTCCAAGTTTCCAGAATGGGATACGAACCCACATCAGAAGAGATAGCGAGGGCATCCGTTAACAACCGTCCAAGCCCTGCTGGTGTTACAGCTGATTCGAATCCTACATCCTCGTTGGTGGCGCCAACGATCAGTTCCCCAGTGCTTCGCGGCACAAAATAGGAATGGCCCCACCGGATCATCCGGCGGAATGCGCCTGCCGGCATCGCAAGCGAGAGAATCTGCCCTTTCCGAGGAGAGATTGGGATGCGCGGCTTCAGCCCTTCGAACTCCCCGCTCCAGACACCCGAAGCGATGATGATCGAAGCAGCCTGCATTGTCGTGTGTGCGAAATGGATCGTATTGGGGGAAATCGCGTCGACATGAACTCCGGTACGGATTTCAACGCCACGTGCGAAACACGACTCGCGAATCGCATTCAACAGACGGCGAGGTGCGACCGACCTCTCGGCTGGCATAAAAAGCGCGTCGATAATAGGTACAGTAACGAGCGGCTCCATTTTTTTCACTTGGTTCGGCAGCAGCAATTCAACTCCAAAGCCGGCCTGACGCTGCCACTCATATCGCTGACGAAGCGTGGCAGCCGATGCTTCCGAGGAGGCCAGAGACAGCAATCCTTCCTTTGAATACGCGACATTCAAGCCCGATTCTTGTTGAAGTTCGTCAATGAACTGGTCATACAGCGCAAGGCTCGCACGGCAAAGCTGAAAAAACGGTCCTTGATTGTCCGCCTCGCTCAACGGCGACAACATACCGGCAGCCGCATGGGATGTTGCCTGCCCTGTCGCACCACGATCCAAGAGCAGTACGGATTTGCTGCCGGCGAGCTGGCGTGCGATTGAGAGGCCGATCACGCCGCCACCAATGACGATCACGTCATGCATCACCGTTCCCCACCGCGCAATTCTACCTGTGTTAGTCTAGGGATTTGCATGATTCGCGCGCTGATCTTCGATTTCAACGGAGTCTTGGCCGATGACGATCCGATTCACATGGAAGCGTTTAGGGAGACGGCAAAATCAGAAGGCCTGTCGTTCACAGATGAGGAATATCTTGACAGGTATCTTCCTCTGAATGATTGGGATTGTTTCAAAACTTTGTTTGCCGCACATGGGCGGCCGTTGGCCGAGAGCAAGCTGGACGAATTGATCCGGCGTAAAAGCGATCATTATTTCCAAACGATTGCCGATAAAGCAGTATTGTTCTCCGAGGCGGGAACGGCGGTAAAGGCTGCAACCCTGCACTGTCGGCTGGCTATCGCCTCGGGCGCACGTGCCGAAGAAATACGGCATATATTGACGCAGGGCGGACTAGAAGGCTGTTTCAGCGCGATTATCGCAGCTGAAGATGTCCGGTTTGGAAAACCTCATCCCGAGCCGTTTTTGCGCGCACATAAGAAGCTAAAGGAAAGAGATCGCTCATTGCGAATCCCAGACTGCGTGGCCGTAGAAGATTCGGTCGGCGGAATCCAGTCGGCGCATGGGGCAGGCATGCGCTGCCTTGCGATTGCGCACTCATACAGTCCTGCCCGGCTTTGGAGCGCGAGTCCGGAGTGGGTGATTGATTCAATTGCGGATTTTGTATCCTGGTTGGAGAAGGAAGTCTCGAAGTGAGCACCCGGTCGCGAAATACCTTTCAGCAACTCGTGACGCTGCCCGACAGTGCCATCCCTCTTGCTGAAGCGGCGTTGATTTTGGCTTGTGAGGAATATCCACAGCTCGAAATCAGTCCCTATCTGGATATGCTGGACAAAATGGCCGACGTCACACAGCAGAGGCTTCGTCCCGCCGATTCTCCGGTTGAGCGCGTCGGGAAGCTCAACACCGTATTATTTGAGACTTTCGGCTTTCGCGGAGCAACGGAAGACTATTACGATCCCCGGAACAGCTTTTTCAACGATGTGCTGGATCGCCGCGTCGGTATTCCCATCACACTTTCCGCGGTTTATATGGAGGTCTCACGGCGCCTGAATTTCCCCATCATGGGTGTGGGAATGCCGGGGCACTTCATCGTGAAATATTCGGACCGACGTGAGGAATTCTTTCTCGATCCGTTTAATCGCGGCGAAATCTTGACGCTCGACGATTGCCAGAATCGCCTTTATGAGCGATACGGGGACTCCATCGAATTCAACGAGCGGCTTCTGGGGCGGGTCACGAATCGGCAAATTCTCTGGCGCATACTCAACAATCTGAAGGAGATTTATTTGAAAGCCCACGCGTTTGATAAAGGGCTGGCGATTGTGGACATGATGCTCATGGTGGATCCCGAAGAAATCCCTCAATTTCGCGATCGCGGCCTTCTTCGTCTTCAGCTTCGGCAATTTGCTGGAGCTGTTCGCGATCTCGAATACTACCTGCGCCATTCCGCTAGAGCGACCGACCGTGAAGAAATCGAAAGTCATCTCAAAGAACTCCGGCGCATCCGCGCAATGATGAACTGAGGTATCCTGTACCGTTTATGCGTGAGCGGATTCGCGACGCCAAGCGCGTTGTTGTCAAGCTCGGCTCGAATTTGTTTTTCAACGATGCCGGTGCCATCGCCCTCGGCCGTATTTTTTCGTTTATAGAGGATATTGCCGCCGCCAGGCTGGCCGGAAGGCAGATGATCGTGGTCTCCTCCGGAGCCGTTGCCCTCGGGGCCGACGCGTTGAAGATAAAGTCCTCAACCGCCTCGCTTGCACAGAAGCAGGCGCTTGCGGCCATCGGCCAAAGCCGGTTGATGAATCTATACGAGCAGGGGTTTGGGAAATATGGACTGACCGCCGCTCAAGTCCTCCTCACCGAAGAGGATTTTTCGAGCCGCAAGCGCTATCTCAATCTACGGCACACGTTGATGACACTGCTCGAGATGGGCGTGATCCCTGTCATCAATGAAAACGACACGGTCTCGACTAACGAACTTGAAATAACCGATCGCACCCGCAGTTTCGGCGACAACGATAGGCTCAGCGCGCTCGTCATGAGCAAACTCGAAGCCACACTGCTGGTTTTGCTCTCTGACGTCGACGGCCTGTTCACAGACAACCCTCGAGAAAATCCCGATGCCGAATTCATTCCGCACGTCCAGGAAATCACCGCCGACATCGAAGCGCTTGCTGGCCGTAAATCGGGGCGCGGACGCGGAGGCATGGAGACAAAGCTCCAGGCGGCGCGTATTGCGATCAACTCCGGAGGAATGACCATCATCGCCAATGGCTTGAAACCCCACATTCTGAACCGGGTGCTGTCCTGCGAGGAAGAAGGGACGTTGTTTTATGGAAAGGCTGGTTCACTTGGCGAAAAGCGCCGGTGGATTGCATTTGCTTCCTCCGTCTCTGGACGTATCCACATTAATGAAGGCGCGCTGGATGCCATTACGAGGAAGAATGCAAGCCTGCTCTACGCAGGCATCACACGCGTCGAAAACGAATTTGAAAACGGTGACGTCGTTTCTATTGTCGGGCCGGATGGTGAAGAGGTCGCTCGCGGTATTGTTAATTACTCGAGCGCGGACGCTTCCAAACTGATCGGCAAACACTCCGATGATATCGCGCGGCTCGCGACGTCAAAAAACTACGATGCTTTCATCACGCGAAATAACATCGCGTTTCTGACGGAACACCGATGACCGAAACACGACAGCAAGCGGAGCGCGCGCGAAAGGCATTTCTGAAATTGTCGGCCGTGGTGGACCGCAGTGCCATTTTGAAGGAAGTGGCAGCGGCTCTCCGGCAGCACGCCTCGTCCATATTCGCTGCAAACGCTCGGGATCTCGCTGAAGCAAAAGAGAAGATCGCGGAACCTCTCTGCAAACGGCTTGTCTTGAATGAGTCACAACTACATGAAGTGATTACCGGAATCGAGCAGATCTCGGAGATGAAGGATCCCGTGGGATGTGTACTTGAAGAAACAAAGTTGGACGACGGACTGATCCTGCGCAAGGTCCAAACACCTATCGGCGTCCTTGCGATCATTTACGAATCTCGTCCCGATGCGGGCCCACAGATTGCCTCGCTCGCCATCCGCTCCGGAAACGCCGTTCTTTTGAAGGGTGGCCGCGAAGCAGCTCAAACGAACGCAGCTATCGGCGCAATATTTCGGCAGGTTCTCCAAACTCATGGTGTTGAAGATGCAGTTCAGCTTGTGTCAACACGCGAAGAAATCGCGGAACTGCTCAACATGGATGATTTGATCGACCTCGTTATTCCCCGCGGCTCCAATGCAATGGTGCGAATGATCCAGCAAAGCACGAAGATTCCGGTCCTCGGACATGCCGACGGCATTTGCCACGTCTTCATCGATGAATTCGCGGACGTCGATAAGGCTGTTCGAATTGCTGTGGATTCCAAAGCGCAGTATCCGGCTGTCTGTAACGCCGCAGAGACTTTGCTGCTGCATTCGCAATTTGCCGGGCGCGAGAAGGTGTTGGCCGCTTTAAAAAATGTTGGCGTAGAACTACGCGATTCCGGTTTTGGATCCGAATACCTGGATCTCATCATGAATGTGAAGACCGTTAACAGCCTGGACGAAGCGATCGATCACATTCATCGATATGGGTCCGCTCATACGGATTGCATCGTGACCGAAAACGAAACGAACGCCCGCCGATTCTTGAATGAAGTCGATTCAGCCGGCGTGTTCTGGAACGCTTCCACTCGTTTTGCCGACGGTTTCCGATACGGATTCGGCGCCGAAGTCGGCATCAGCACGAATAAGACGCACGCCCGTGGGCCTGTAGGCGTGGAAGGCCTGCTGATATACAAATACCACCTCATCGGTAACGGCCACATCGTCGCTACTTATACCGGCCCGCAGGCCAAGCCGTTTCTTCACCGGAAACTGCCCTTGCAGTAAAGTAATCGAATGATTAGAAATGTCGCAGTGCTTGGCGCGGGCACGATGGGATCGCAGATCGCCGCACACGCTGCGAACGCGGGCATATTAGTCCTGTTGCTGGATGTGACGGCCGAACAGGCCAGAGCAGGACTAAAAGGCCTCCAGAAAAGCTCCCCTGCCGCTCTTTTTGTACCGGAAAAGATTCGTCAAATCGATATTGGAAGTTTCGACGGAGACCTCGCGCGCCTTCAGCAAGTCGATTGGACGATCGAAGCAGTCGTCGAGAATCTCGATATAAAGAAACAACTCCTCGAGAAAGTGGATAAAGTGCGACGGCCAGGATCCGTCATCACAACGAATACGTCGGGCCTCTCGATTGCCGCGCTGGCCGCAGGTCGAACCGAGGATTTCCGGCGCCACTGGTTTGGAACACACTTCTTTAATCCTCCTCGCTATATGAAATTGCTGGAGGTCATTCCAACTGAAGATACCGATCCGGCAGTCCTCGCCCGCTTTGAGAAATTTGCGCAAATTATTTTAGGTAAAGGCGTCGTCCGAGCCAAAGATACGCCGAATTTTATCGCTAATCGGATTGGCTTATTCGCCGCCCTAAAAACGATTCAGTTGATGCAGCGAGGCGGTTTCACCATCGAAGAAGTAGATCGGCTGACTGGCCCACTGATCGGGCGAGCGAAGACGGCTACGTTCCGCACGATCGATATTGTCGGCTTGGACGTGTTTCTTCACGTTGCCGATAACATCTACCAGAATGCAAAGCAAGACTCTCAGCGGGACATCTTCCGCGTGCCTGATTTCATGCGCCTCATGGCCGAGCGGAAGATGCTTGGCGCGAAGACAGGACGCGGCTTCTTTAAGAAGGAAGGCGACGCTATTCTGGCGCTCGATGTCGATTCGCTTCAATACCGGCCCCGCCGCGATGTCCGTTTCCCTTCCCTTGAGGTGGCTACCAACATTGAGATCCTTCCTGCCCGGTTGCAGGCTTTGACAAAGACGGGCGGGCGTGAATCGGCGTTTGTTTCGGAGCTGATAGCATCCATCGCCGATTATGCCGCTTCGTGTCTTCCAGAGATTGCCGGCGATCCTGATGCTGTGGATCGAGCAATGCGCTGGGGCTTCGCGTGGGAGATGGGTCCCTTCGAACTGGGTCGCGCGCTCAAAGGCGAGGCCATCCAACCTTCCTCGTTCTTGAAGAATCAACACGTTATCCGCGAGAACGCCGGTGCTTCGCTCCGCGATATCGGCGACGGTGTCGCCTGTCTGGAATTTCATTCCAAGATGAATACGATAGGCGGCGATATCATCTCTTTGCTATTTGGTGCGCTCGAAGAGGTAGATGCGAATTTCGCGGGCCTTGTGATCGGAAACGAAGGACAAAACTTTTCGGCAGGAGCGAACTTGATGCTGCTCCTGATGGAAGCCGTCGAGGGCAACTGGGACGAGATCGACTACATGGTGCGCACCTTCCAGCGAGCGACCCAGGCGATCCGTTACAACCCAAAGCCGATCGTGGCGGCACCGTTCGCCCTCACCCTCGGAGGTGGTTGCGAGATCGCGATGGCCGCGGCGCGCGCGCAAGCGGCAGCCGAAACTTATATGGGATTGGTCGAAACGGGCGCGGGACTCATTCCTGCCGGCGGAGGTACGACGGAAATGCTCAGGCGCGCCGCCGGCGCGGGACCCCAACATATTCGCGAGGTTTTTGAAAACATCGGACTGGCAAAGGTTTCGACGAGCGCCGAAGATGCCCGGCGCCTTTCCTATCTCCGAGCGGAGGATGGAATCACGATGAATTCCGATCGCTTGATTCAGGATGCGAAAGCGGTGGTGTTGGAGCTTGCCGCGACGGGATACCGTCCCCCCGTTCCCATTGAACTTCCCGTATTCGGCGAATCGCTGGGTGCGGAACTGAAGCTCGGGATTTACCTCATGCAGAAAGCCGGTCACATTACGGATTATGAGGCGAATATTGCGAGAAAGCTTGCTTACGTGATCTGCGGCGGGAATGTGACGCGGCCCTCGAACGCGCCTGAACAGTACTTTCTCGATCTGGAGCGGGAGGCATTCAAGTCGCTGTGCGGTGAGCAAAAGACGCTCGCGCGTATGGAGCATCTGTTGAAGAAAGGAAAAGTGTTGCGAAATTGATAAAGGAGTCCCATGAGTTCAGCGGTAATCGTCTCAGCAGTTCGAACGGCTGTCGGTAAGGCGCCCAGAGGAAAGCTTTCAGCTACGCGGCCGGACGACATGGTCGCGTTTGCGATGCGCGCTGCCATCGAACGCACGCCTGGTCTCCGGGCAGAAGATCTCGACGACATTTATATTGGTTGCGCGATGCCCGAAGCCGAACAAGGGATGAATGTCGCTCGTGTGGCGGCATTCCGCGCGGGAATTCCCTATTCCGTTCCTGCGATGACCCTGAACCGATTCTGTTCCTCCGGACTGCAATCGATCGCTTTCGCCGCCGACCGGATCGCATCCGGGGCAGCGCACACTATATTAGCGGGCGGAACCGAATCGATGAGCATGATTCCGATGGGCGGGCATAAGATAGCTCCGAACCCGGCGCTCGTCGAAGCAAATCCCGAGACATATCTGAGCATGGGGCTTACTGCTGAGAATATCGCTTCCGAATTTCGGATCAGTCGTGAAGATCAGGATGCCTTCGCGCTCGGGAGCCACAGGCGTGCGCTCGCCGCCATCGACGCTGGACGGTTCAAGGATGAAATCGCTGCATTGCCCGTTCATGAGGTGATGATCGAAAGTGGGCGCCCGGCTAGCCGCGAGTTCAGCTTCAACATTGATGAAGGCCCGCGGCGCGACACCTCGATGGAAGCTCTCGCTAAGCTCAAGCCCGCTTTTAAGGCAGGCGGGACCGTCACTGCAGGCAATGCGTCTCAGATGAGTGACGGTGCCGCTGCAGTGATCGTTATGTCCCATGAGAAGGCCCGCTCGATGGGCCTCCGGCCGCTTGCGCGATTCATAGGTTACGCTACTGCAGGCGTGCGACCTGAAGTGATGGGCATCGGTCCCGTTGAAGCCATTCCGAAGGCGCTGAAACAGGTGGGACTGAACCTGAAAGATATCGACCTCATCGAGCTCAATGAAGCTTTTGCAGTCCAATCACTCGCCGTTATCCGAGAATTGGGCCTCGACCCGTCAAAAGTAAATGTCAATGGCGGAGCCATTGCCTTAGGCCATCCGCTGGGCTGCACCGGATCGAAATTGACAGCGACATTGCTGTATGAAATGCGACGGCGCGGAGCACGATACGGCATGGTGACGATGTGCGTCGGGGGCGGTATGGGAGCGGCCGGAATTTTCGAGACAGTGCAGGACGACAAACTATGACAAAGGAAATGACCAAGATTAAGAAAGGGGGCGGCTTTCTCGTCGAAGAGAGTGCCCCGGAAGACATCTTTACACCTGAAGATCTGACGGAAGAGCAAACGATGATCCGGGACATGACCGAGCAATTTGTCGAAGACGAGGTCCTGCCTCAGGTGGAAAAGATCGAACATAAACAATGGGACGTCACTGTTCATCTGCTGCGCCGTTGCGGAGAACTAGGGTTGTTGGGAATCGAAGTTCCAGAGAAATACGGTGGCGAGAATCTCGATAAAGTCTCAGCAATGATCGTGGCGGAGAAACTTGCCCGCGTGGCTTCCTTCGCCGTTTCCTACGGTGGTCACAGCGGCATCGGTACTCTCCCGATTGTTTACTTCGGCAAGGAGGAACACAAGCGCAAGTATCTACCTCAGTTGTGTAAAGCGGAGAAGATCTCGGCTTATGCACTCTCGGAAGCCGGCAGCGGTTCCGACGCGCTGGCCGCCAAAGCAAATGCGGTTCGCAGCACTGATGGCGCGCATTGGGTCATCAATGGCGAAAAGATGTGGATAACGAATGCCGCATTTGCCGATATGTTCGTCACCTTTGCGCAGGTGGATGGTAAACAGTTCAGTTGTTTCATCGTCGAGAAAGACTATCCGGGGGTCTCTACCGGCGCTGAAGAAAACAAGATGGGACTCAAGGGCTCCTCGACACGCACACTCGTGCTCGAGAATGCAACGATCCCAATCGACAACGTGGTTGGTCAAATCGGCAAGGGCCATCACGTCGCGTTCAATATTCTCAACATCGGCCGGGCGAAGCTGGGCGCTGGAGCAGTGGGCGGCGCAAAGACTGCTTTGAACGACGCGATTCAGTATTCGAAGCAGCGGATCGCGTTCGGCAAGCCGATCGCCAGTTTCGGAGCCATCAAGCAGAAGCTGGCGGAAATCGCGATAAGAATTTGGGTCGCCGAAGGAATGGTTTATCGAACGGCCGGCCTGATGGATCAAAGCCTAGAATCTGCGGACGTCGACAATACAGCGCAGGTCTTGAAAGCGATCGAAGAATACGCCGTGGAGTGCTCAATTCTGAAAGTCTTCTGCAGCGAGGTTCTGGATTTCGTCGTCGATGAGGCAGTGCAGGTCTACGGCGGCTATGGTTACAGCGCCGAATATTCAGTGGAGCGCTATTATCGCGATTCCCGGGTGAACCGGATTTTCGAAGGCACGAATGAAATCAATCGTCTGCTCATTACCGGCATGCTTCTGAAACGTGCCACTGCCGGCCATCTGCCGCTTTATGAAACGGCGCGCCGCGTCGTCGACGAGGTCATGTCGTCTTCACTGGCTGCTGAACCTTCTGGGCCTTTCGGAGCTGAACTGGCCGCCATCGTTCAGGCGAAAAAAGCGCTGCTATTCACAGCTGGATCGGCGGTCCAGAAATTCGCCGATGCGATTCGGGACGAGCAAGAGGTGCTGATGCATCTCAGCAATATCGTGATGGAAATCTATGCCATGGATACGGCGATCCAGCGCCTCAGGAAGAACAAGCTCGCGGACCCGCACACAGATGTCGCCCGGACCTATATCAACGACGCGATGAGCCGCATCGACTTCGCGGCGCGCCAGGTGCTGGCGTCCGTCGCGGAGGGCGATATGCTCCGGACGCAACTTGCTGCGCTCCGCAGACTATTGCGATGGCTGCCGGTTAATACCGTCCGCACACGCCAGCGGATCGCCGACTTCCTGGTCGAGTCCAACCGATACGCGCTGTGAGTTAGACGATGTTCAATCCTTCCGCAATCCAGAGACCGAAGATTGCGAAGAGGAGAACGCCCCAAGCGACTCCGATCACTTTCAAGTAACGGCTCAACGCACTTACCTTGCGGCGGATCGAGTCTTGTTCTCGCGCCAGGTGTGCCTCGGCGCTACCGAGGATGATGTGATCCTCCTCTTTCATATCGAGCATTCCTCGATATAGAAACATCAACACAGCGGCAGCCGTTAATCCGGCTTCCAAAACAAGCAAACTCATAAAGGTCCCGCTCATGCGAACCTCCAAAGGATGGGATCTGGGTTTGTAAACTTGGCTGCCGGTATTTTAGCTGTGCGGGCTATTGAACTGCTACGGTTAAACGATAGTCGCCGGAATTAAATACAAGATTACCGCTCTCGGCTTTGACATAGAACCCACGAACTTCGACGACATAGGTTCCGGCGGGAAGGCGAATCGAAATCAACTCGGATTGTCCGTTCAGGCCGCGGTCCGATCTATCCAGCAATCGGCCATTCATATCCATCAGGAAGATATCCAGGTCGTTTGCACTAAGATTGCCTGCTGGTCCGGGTCCCGTGATATCCATACGGATCGAAGCCGCACCTCCTGTGGTAGTGAACGACCAGTAATGCGACGACTGCATCAGGTTGGCGCGGCGCGGAGTGAAGGAATCTAAGTAGCCGGTAACTGTGTTGCCAGTCATGGGGCGGGGGAAAGGCATGGTAACACTTGGTCTGACATTCGCCCGGAAATCAATCGAGCGGAATTGCGCCACGGCTTGGATCGCATCCGTTGTGGCAGGGTTACGAGCGGCGAAATGTTCGAGGAAATACGGCAAGTAAATGAACCGGTCATTTCGAAGGTCCGTGAACGCCGTCCAAATTTGAGAAAACGGATATGGAACATTGCCGGTCAGCTCGCTGCCTTCATACAGCTCCCACAACAACGTTCCGACTGAGGTTTCGCTCCAATATCCAGGTTTGTCTGCCGCGGGGATCCTGTCTCTGAGGTCAAACCGATAAACATTGGCACCGTTTGGACCGCTATCGTCACGCCAAATCGAGTCATTCCGAACAACGGACGAGAAGAAGTTTGCCCAGCCTTCAGACCATGCAACTCGAGGATCAAGAATATCGCCGAGGTGCGTCTCGCCGCCGGGAGAATCATCGCGCGAGAACTTTGTGGAAATCATGTGTCCGTATTCGTGAGCTATGACCGAATCGTCAAACTCATCGGAGTCATCATTACGATCGCCCAAAATGTATGCTGTGTTGTTGGCAACATTGAAGAATGATGTCCCGACAAAACCTTGAGTGATGTTACCGGTTCGCCTCGTATTCTTAGTGCTCCAAAAGATCGTGACCGACGGTGGATCGAGAGAGGGATCGGCCATACGAATCGTTTCATTGGCGCGTTGGACAATTTCGAGAATATTGAACGCGCCCGACACCCGGGAAGTATCAGCGAGCAGCACACCTGGATTAGTTTGCCTCCCGTCGATGTCGGTCGAAATGGCATAAATCGCATTGAGATTCGTGTTATCGGCGATGCGCAGACCGGAAGCCCGCAAACGGCTCACAACGCGGACTGACAAATTTGGATCAAACGGCACCGGCACTTCGAAATGACCGGCTTGATCGGTTTCAGAGACGCTAACAATTGACTGTGTGGAACGGCTGATGACTTCAATACGCGCATTCCGAATTGGAACCATTACGGGATGGTTAAAATCTAGTCCGAAATCCGTGACGTCGATTTTCTGGTAGAAAGCTTGCCCTGAAATGTCCTGTACGAACGGATTATCCAGAGGCGCCACGCGTAATGTCAGTGGATCTGACTCCATCCCGCTACTGCGAACGCGCAAATTCACAAAACCAGGCTCAACTGCCGGAATATCGATGAGGAATATTCCAAACGGCGATTGAGGCGGGGACGAAGCCTGGTCACCGACAAGAAACGTCGCGTCTTCGGCCACATTTTCCACCAAGAGACGAAGTGTCGTTCCTGTCTGAACATACGCCGGCGGATCGATGATTGTAATTTTGGGTCGTGCGACCATGGGGTTGGGTACAAATGTATCGGGAACCCGGCTGGGAGGAATGCTTGAAGAAAATGCGCCACTATTGGCGGCCAATACTCCAACCGTGTAAATGGGAAGTGACGAACGGATCACAACGTAGCCGCTGGTTTCACCTACAGTTTTCGGAAAGATATCGCGCAATACGGTTGAGAATTTCGAATTCGATGGCAGCTCGATCGATTTTTGCGCCAAGGTCATGCCGTCACCGCGAACCAATGAAATATCGAGCATTGCAGCGATAGCCCAGGTGTTCACGAAAAACAGACCTGTGGATATGTCGGATGTCTGGGAGATCTGCGAATAGAGCATCCGGTCTAATGGGGTTATCTGAAGCGGAATAGAGGTCAGAGCCCGATTCCCGTCGAGGATGAGAACACCATTGAGTGGGACATTCTGTGAGTCAATCCGCAACCAACCGTTGACGGTCGGCACAAAAGGTTGACGAGTGATCGTCGATGTGTCCGCTGAAATCGAGCCATTCGCCGCAATCGTAAAACTTCGGGCAGAGCTGATCGCTGTTCCAGTCTCCCCGAAGGCGGTGACGGTGATCGTTGTTGGAGAAGCGTTCGGATTGGTGAGAACCAAAACTGGGTCAAAACCATTTCCCGACGTGAAATGCGCTGCAATCCGCATTGATGCCGGTTGATCCACCCGCTGTCCGGGAGCAAACATCACGGAACCGGAACGATTGAGAATTGCGGTTGCGGCAACCGGCACAGTTGCAGAAATCCGTGCCGACAGCGTTTCGCTTGTGCCAGTCACCGCCAAAGCGGGAGTCGAGAGCCTCAGTGCAGCATGCGGTAACACAGTTTGTGATAGCGTCACGCCCGACTGTTCGCCGTGTGAGTTGAATAAATTAAGAGTAACAATACTGTTTGTAGAGGCAGGATTCAGAATGACGATTTCCGTTTTTGTCGTTTGATCGTCACGAATGACCGGAATGACCTGTATCGTCAGTGGCGGCGACGATTCTGCCCCGCCCAGCCCCGTCGCGAAATCACCCGACAAATAGTATCCAGTAAGATTGGAGGCGGGACTTGTGACCTGGACCCAACCGTCGATTGTCGATGACGCGAAGAGTTCGCTCGCCAGCATCGAAATCTGGCCTTTGGGTGCCACACGGTGGCGGACCGGGTTCACCAAACCCGACGAGACAGGATTCCCATCCAATCCGTATAGAGTGAATTGCACGTCGGCGTAATTGGCTGTCGGATTTGTGACAGCGAATCCACCATTTAGCGAATCACTGACAGTCGCTTTCGCGAAATTTAAGACGCTCTGTGCGGACGCTGCTTGGGCCAATATGACCGACAGACCCAATGTGTAAACCACGCGTAATAGTGTGTCGACTTTGATCACACGCATGCGTTCGCGATGCCGCAAACGATTGATTTCGCGGCTTTTCGTTAAAACAATCCTCCGACTCATGCAGGTATCCTGCCATCGATGGCCGCACGGACCGCGGCGAGGTCGGCAGGAACCTCGATAAGATTGTTCTGGAGTGAGGGATCGACTTCGGGAAGTTGGCCCTGATGGAATTTCGTTTTGAACTCCGCGAATTTCAACCCGTGAGCGGTACTAATCACGACGACGCAAGATGCGCGGGAGATCACGTTCGCTTTAACGAGTTTTATCGTGGCGGCGAGCGCCACGCCTGTCTGAGGATCAGTAAAGAACCCAAACCGGTCGACTTCGGCACACGCGGCAACCAACTCGGCTTCGGTCACTTGCTCGACAATGCCATCAGTCGCTCGAAGTGCCTTTACTGCTTTTCCAAAACTGACAGGATTTCCGATTCGGATAGCCGTTGCGTACGTGTTACCGGCGGTGACTGATTCGAACTTAGCGAACCCCTCCCGGAACGAGCGATACAGGGGATTCGCCCGGTCGGTTTGCGCACAAACGAGGCGCGGCAGGCGATCGATGATACCCATCTCGCGCATCAATAGAAACCCGTTTCCGATAGCGGATACGTTGCCGAGATTTCCACCGGGCACGATCACAAACTCCGGTACATGCCAGCCCAGTTGTTGAACGATTTCGAAGCTGATCGTCTTCTGGCCTTCCACGCGAAGTGAATTCATGGAATTTGCCAAGTAGACGGATGTGTCTTTGGTGATTTCCTGGACGATCTTCATGCATCCGTCGAAGTCGGTATCGATCGAAATCGTGATGGCGTTGTTTGCCACGGGCTGGATGAGCTGCGCAAAAGATACCTTATCCTTGGGCAGAAAGACAATTGCTGGAATACCCGCAGCAGCGCAATACGCCGCGAGCGCCGCAGAAGTATCTCCAGTGGATGCACAAGCCACCGCGCGGACGCGCGATCGGATTTGGTTCACCGACGAGACGAGGACAGTCATGCCCAAATCTTTGAATGACCCGGTGTGAGAAGTGCCGCACTGTTTGATGTGGATCTCATCGATCCCAAGATATTTTGCGAATCGATCCGACTTGATCAGCGGCGAATTCCCCTCGCCAAGCGATACGATATTTTTTTCTTCCAACTCCGGAAGGACCACCTCTTTCTTGGACCAAACTCCACTCGTGCGCCCGATGCGAGAATCAAAGAGCCGCTTCCATTCGGCCGCGGGAATCCGCTTCAGTGCTTCGATGTCGTGGCGAACCTCGAGAAGACCACCGCATGACTCACATCGATAGACAATCTGGTCGAGCCGGTAGCGAACAGCACATCCTTGAACACATTCGAACCACGCCTGAAATGTCATCTTTGAAAGCTGATCAACGGGCAGGCTCTCTCGCAGCGTTTCCAATGAGTTGTTTATGATATAGGTAGGCGGGCAATAGGTCAATGGAACTAAAAAGGAAATTCGGGAACAGTGAGCAATTTCACTGTCCCGAATTTCCCTATATCGCTTGCTGGATAGGTTCTACGGGTACGACGCGCAAAACTGGCTTTGGAAACGCCAGGTTCAAAACTTCCTCGATCATCTTGACGTAATGTATTTTGATTTCCTTTAATAGTTCCGGTTGAATATCCTCTTTGACATTCTTTTCGTTCTGAGCCGGAAGAATCAATTCCGCGATTTTCGCTCGCCGCGCGGCTAGAACCTTTTCTTTGATGCCCCCGACAGGAAGCACATGTCCGCTGAGGGTAATCTCGCCGGTCATCGCCAGTTTTGGCCGAATTGGTATACCGGTAAGAGCGGAGACGAGGGCCGTGACCATAGTGACGCCCGCGGATGGTCCATCCTTAGGAATCGAGCCGGCGGGGACGTGAATGTGCACATCCGTTTCCTTATAGAAGTCCGCTTCCAAACCGAGCTCAGTGGCGTAAGACCGGACCCAGGTCAGAGCCGCTTTTGTTGATTCCTGCATGACATCGCCAACCTGGCCGGTCACGGTCAGGTGCCGCGCGCCCTTTGAAATATTCGCTTCCACGAACAGAATATCTCCACCGACTGGTGTCCACGCCAGGCCGATCACCACGCCGGGCCGTTTCACTCGCTCTTCAACTTCTTCCTCGAGCTGATATTTCGGAGCACCGAGCAGTTCGATGACAACCTGTGGTGTGACGACAAGTCTCGGTTCTTTACCTTCCAAAATACGCCGGGCGTGTTTGCGGCAGATGCTGGTGATCTGGCGTTCAAGATTTCGGACACCGGTCTCGCGCGTGTAATGTCTCACGATGAAGTGGATGGTCTCGTCTTGGAAGTCAATTTGATCCGGCTGCAGTCCGCTGTTTTCACGACTACGCGGGACCAGATAATTCCGCGCGATCTGCACCTTCTCCTCTTCAGTGTATCCCGGCAACTCGATCACTTCCATACGGTCGCGTAGCGCGCTAGGAACGGTGTCGAGCACGTTGGCAGTAGTAATGAAAAACACGCGAGACAAATCAAAAGCCACATCAAGATAATGGTCCCGGAACGCGACGTTTTGTTCTGGATCGAGAACTTCAAGAAGCGCCGATGCCGGATCGCCGCGGAAGTCGGCGCCGAGCTTGTCAATCTCATCGAGCATGAAGACAGGATCGCGCGAACCGGCTCGACGAACGTTTTGAATGATCTGTCCCGGCAAAGCGCCGATGTATGTCCGTCGGTGGCCGCGGATCTCCGCCTCATCGCGCATGCCGCCAAGTGAAATGCGAACGAATTTGCGGCCCATAGCGCCGGCGATCGATCGGCCGAGTGAAGTTTTTCCTACACCGGGCGGTCCAACGAAGCACAGGATGGGCGCTTTACCTTGGGGACGCAGTTCCAGAACGGCCAGGTATTCGAGGATGCGCTCTTTGATCTTTTCCAGGTCGTAGTGATCACGATCGAGAACGTCGCGGGCTTTGATAATATCGATTTTCTCGGTTGTCAGAACGTTCCAGGGCAAGGTGACAAGCCAGTCCAAATACGTTCGCGTCACTGTATATTCGGCGGCGGCTGGCGACATTCGGCCCAAACGGCCCAATTCGCGTTCGGCTTCTTTCTTAGACTCCTCGGGCATTCCGGCTGCTTCAATTTTTTGCCGCAGCTCCTCGATCTCGCGCTGAGTGTCGTCGGCCTCGCCAAGTTCTCGCTGAATGGCACGAAGCTGCTCGCGTAGGAAATATTCGCGCTGGCTCTTCCCAACTTCTTCTTGTACCTGGTTTTGAATCTTGCTCCGTAGCTCGAGGACCTCGAGCTCCTTCGCCAGCTCGGTATTGAGGAATTCGAGACGTTTTCTCACTGGTATCTGCTCGAGCACGAATTGCTTCGAGACGATAGAAAGGTTCGGTAGATTCGTCGCGATGTAATCCGCAAGCCGGCCCGCATCCTCGATGTTGATTACGATAGTTTGCAAATCATCGGGTAATTGCGGCGAGAGTTTGATAATGCGCTCGAATTGGCTGATAACAGTTCGCCGCAGCGCCTGGAAATCGACACCCGATTCGTCTTCCTTTTCATCAGCTAAAACGTTGATCTTTGCGCGGAGGTATGGCTCGAACTGAACAAATTCCTCGATGTGCGTTCGTGACACGCCCATGATAATGACGAACAGATTTCCCTCGGGTGTTTTCATTACACGATGGACCATGCTCACCGTGCCGATATCGTACAGGTCGCCCGGGCCAGGCGCATCGACGCGTTTATCCCGCTGGGTCAGTACGACCAGCATACCGTCCCCTTGCTGAACGTCGTTGATGAGGCGGACCGAACTCTCTCGTCCGACGGTCAGCGGGATGACTGCATTAGGAAAGATGACGGCGTCGCGGACCGGCAATATCGGCAATAGCTCGGGAATCGTTTGGATCTTTTGCTGGATGTCATCAAGCTGTTCCAAGTCGCGTTTCATGGCTCAATCCGAATTTGTTATCATCCGCGCGTGTCCGGCGAAAGACTTTTTCAGTGGAACGTTGCGCTCATACTTTTCGGCGTGCTCTTCCTGGGTGTTTCGGATACGCAATTGGTGGCTCCTCTATTGCCGTTAATCGCATCGGATCTCGCCGTCACACCGGGGCACGCCGGAATTATTGTCACGACCTATTCGCTCGCCGCCGCAGCTTTCGCGTTATTTGTTGGACCAGTTTCCGATCGTGTTGGCCGGAAGAGAGTCTTAGTCGCCGGCCTTGCTGTTTTCAGTCTAGCTTCATTCTTTACATATCACGTTTCGACGTTTAACGCCTTAGTGATTCTGCGAGCAGTGACCGGCTTGGCGGCAGGTACGCTGTCTACATCGGCCTTGTCATTCGCCGGAGACTACTACCCATACGAAGAGCGTGGCCGAGCTATGGGCATTCTATCGATGGGTTATTTTGTTGCGTTCCTCGTTGGTGTGCCTGCAGGCGCCTTGGCAGCATCACGATGGGGATGGCACTGGGTTTTTGCATGCCTATCAGCAGGAGCAGCCCTGATCCTTGCTATTACGCTTTTGCAGCTTCCTGCCGGCCCGACCGCGACTCCGTCACGATGGCAACTGGGTGGATTCATCGATCACTTCCGGAAGCGCGAGACCTTTGCAGGCATAGCTACCGCGTTCCTCACGTCGGGTGGAATTGTCGGATTCTTGACGTACGTTGGAGCGTGGCTGCAGTTGAGTTATAACCTGGACGTCGGCCAGATCGGGCTCCTGTTCATGGTGTCTGGTGCCGCTGCCATCGTGGCTTCACCAATAGCCGGCTGGCTTTCAGATCACGCCGGCAAACGAAACGTGATCGTGTGGTCGAACATCGTACTCGCGTTTCTGTTCGTAATTGTCGCTCGAGCGGAGCTGGGTCTAGGCCTTGTGATTGGAATTGCGCTCCTCAGCGTTGCCGCGTCAGCACGGCAACCGCCCCTGCACGCCCTCACAACGGAAATTGTTGTCCCGGAAATCCGTGGCGAATACATCGCTCTTCGCAATGCATTTTCCCAGCTCGGGATTGCGACGATCGGCGCAATATCCGCTTCCGCATTTGATTTAGGCGGGTTCCGCGCAGTTGCCTCAGTCGCTGCATTCGCGACATTGTTGATTCCAATTTGCTGTGTTTGGTTGAGAGAACCCTGAAACCCCTGTTTCGGTTATCCTAGATCCATGCCGGCCAACCTCACGCCTCAATACATGGAGGCGGAAAAGCGTTTCAAGCATGCCGGCTCTGTCGAGGACAAGATCGCCGCGCTCGAAGAGATGATGGCGACGATCCCAAAGCACAAAGGCACCGAGAAGCTGCAGGCGGATCTGAAAAAGAAGATGTCGGTCCTGAGAAAGGAAACCGACCAGCAGAAGAAATCCGGCCGCAGAGACTCTTTTATCCTCGAACGGGAAGGGGCGCGGCAGCTTGCGATGGCCGGTGCGCCGAATTCCGGAAAGTCGCAGCTGTTAAGAACAGTCACAAACGCCACTCCGGAAGTGGCTGAATATCCCTACACGACGCGAATTCCAATCCCCGGAATGCTGGTATTCGAGAACGTGCGGCTGCAGTTGGTCGATCTACCGCCTATCTCGCAGGAATACACCGAGCCATGGATTCCACAGATTATCCGGAACGCAGACGCTGTCCTGTGGATCGTGGACTTGTCCGACGACGACGTACTTGAAAGCCTCGAAGAAAGCAATGCAGTTTTAACGGCGGGACAGGTCGACATTCAAGCGATACAAGTGCTGATGGTGGCTAACAAAAAGGATACCGGTGGGGCCGAGGACCGGCTCGCCCTCATCAAAGAAACCCAATACGGCCGGCTTCCTCTGACAACCATTTCAGCGGCTGCCGCGTCTCCTAAGGAGATAGCGGAGTTCAAGAGAGTTGTGTACGATTTTCTAAATGTCGTTCGCGTTTATACGAAGGCACCAGGGAAAAAGCCCGATCTCACAGATCCCTACGTTGTTGCCAGAGGCAGTACGGTCTTAGATGTGGCCCAGAAAGTCCATCGTGACTTCGTTGAAAACCTTAAATACGCCCGGATTTGGGGCGAGGGTAAAGCGGACGGAATTATGGTGCCGCGCGACTTCGTGATCGACGAAGGCGACATCCTGGAGTTGCATGTATGAAGAACTTGCTGAAAGTTGCGTTCTTGAGTTCCCTCATCACGGCTGCGGTGGTGTACGTCATCCTGGAATGGAAACCTCTTCGGTCGGAGTTCTCGCGGCCACCGGAAGTCAGTTGGGCTTCAACACCTGCAGGGATCACGACCGCCGTTCCTCTGGCAGGGTTGAGTGAAGAAGAAAGAAACAATATTGAAATTTACCAGCGTTATAGCCCTGGGGTTGTGAACATCACGACGACCACTATCGGTTATGACTTTTTTCTGCGGCCTGTGCCGATGGAATCGGGAACGGGTTCCGGTGCGGTTATCGATGATCAAGGTCACATCGTGACCAATTTTCACGTCGTCCGTGGCGCCGAAACGCTGGAAGTGACGCTGCCTGATAAGAGCAAGCATGAAGCCAGAGTCATAGGAGCCGACCCCGATAATGACCTCGCAGTCATTCAAATTAGTGTCCCGCGCGGCCGTCTCATTTCGATTCCACTCGGTGCGTCAAAAGGTCTCCAGGTGGGCCAAAAAGTTTTGGCTATTGGTAATCCTTATGGTTTGGAGCGGACACTCACGACTGGAGTCATCAGTTCCTTGGGACGATCGATTCAGGCAGAGAACGGCAGAATCATCGAAGATATCATTCAAACCGACGCTGCCATCAATCCCGGCAATTCGGGCGGACCGCTGCTGAACAGCCAGGGTCAGATGATTGGAATCAATACAGCAATCTACTCACCGTCAAACTCGGGTAGTGTCGGCATCGGCTTCGCGATTCCGGCGGACACGGTAAGGCGCATCACCGGAGATTTGCTTACGACGGGATACGTGCGCCATCTTTGGCTCGGTGTCGGCAGTACGGTCAATCTCGCCGATTTTCCGGACCTGGCCAATGCACTGCGGCTTGGCACTGATCGCGGTTTGATGATTATCGAGACTTACCAGAACAGTCCTGCCTCACGAGCAGGCCTGCGCGGAGCAACGGATGTGGTGCGGGTTGGCCGGAGGCGGTTGCCCGTGGGCGGTGACGTTATTCTGGAATTCCAAGGCAAAGCCATCAACTCGGCTCAAGAGCTTGCGAGTGAGATCGATCACTATAAAGCCGGTGACAAAGTAACCGTTACGGTTCTGCGCGGCAACCGGAAGATCGACATTCCTGTCACTTTGGAAGAAGCTCCGCGACAATAATGCCGGTCACGTTCGAGTTCCTGCGGTCGCGGCAATGGATCATTGCGCGACGTCTGGTAATGATCGGCATTGTCGTGTTTCTGGCAATTCGACAATACGGCGGCCAATTCACCACACTGCTGAGGCGGCCGAATCCAGTACGCGACATCGCGATCACTCGGGCGGAGTTTCGACCGGAATTGCCGGGAGCAAAGCCCGCCTGGATCATTGGATTACGCAACAACAGCGATAGGTTCGCCTACGATGAAATTCAGCTCGAGGCCACATATCTCGACGAAGCAGGCAATGCGCTCGAGGTTGATAAGCTTGTAATCCGCCAGAAGCTTCCACCCGGCGATGAAAAACTTATCGGAAGTGTGGATTTTAAGAGCCGCGGAGCCGCCAGACGTGGCAATCTCAAGGTCGTGGGAGCAACAACGGTGCAATGACATGATCATCGAAACATTCCCGGTCGGACTGCTTCAGTGCAACTGCACAATTCTGGGAGACGAACAAACGCGCGAAGCGATTGTTATCGATCCGGGCGATGATCCGCAGGAAATCCTCGCGCGCCTTGCCAAACACGGTCTGAATGCAAAGCAGATCGTATGTACACATACTCATATTGACCATGTGGGTGCGATTGCAGATTTGCAACAGCAACTGGGTATGCCTGTCGCGATTCACAAAGCCGATCTTTTTCTGTTTGAAAAGCTCGATGTCCAGGCGCAATGGACGGGAATTCCGGTCCCCAAGCGCGGAGCTATCGATCAATTTGTACAAGACGGGGATGCTGTTGCGTGCCACGGCGTCGAGATGGGCGTCATCCATACCCCTGGCCATACACCGGGCAGCACGACGTTTCATCTCGCAGGTGACCGTAATATTTTGTTTACGGGTGACACACTCTTCATGCAAAGCATCGGCAGGACCGACCTGTGGGGTGGTTCATACCAAGAGATCATTCGCTCGATCGAAAAAAAACTGATGACTTTCGGTGACGACACCCTTGTGATCGCCGGCCATGGTCAATCCACAACCATTGGCCACGAAAGGCGGTACAATCCGTTTCTTAAATGAGTGAACGATTCCCAGCTATTCGCGTGACGATGCTTCCGCGAGACACAAACGCCCACGGCACAATCTTCGGTGGCGTGATCCTTAGCTATATCGACCTGGCTGGTGGCATTGAATGCCGCCGCCAATCGCCGAAGAAGTTCGTCACGAAAGCAATGCACGAAGTCGTTTTTGTGGCACCGGTACATCTTGGAGACCTAGTTACCTTCTACACCCGGACGATTCGTAGGGGGCACACATCAATCACAGTCGACGTTGAGGTTGAAGTGGAGCGCCTCGGCCTCGGAGGCACGAAAGAAATCGTCCGGGTCACCGAAGCGGAAGTCATCTACGTTGCCGTCGGCGATGACGGAAAACCGATCCCCATCGACGCATGAAAAAGGCCGTTTACATCATCGATGCGATGAACTACATCTTCCGGGCATATCACGGCCTGCCGAACAATATCGTCTCGCCTTCCGGGATGCTCACGAATGCAGTACTCGGATATTTACGGACGTTGCTCCGCATTATCAAAGAACGCAAACCTGAATACATGGCTGCTGTGTTCGAGCGAGACACTTCGTTCCGGAGTGGTATCTTTGCGGGCTACAAAGCAAACCGGAAGCAACCCCCGGCGGATCTCGAAGCCCAATTTGAATATTGTCGAAAGATCACATTGGCCATTGGCGTGGCGTGCTGCGAGCTCGATGACTACGAAGCAGACGATATCATTGGAACTATAGCTACACGCATGTCGGAAATGGGACACCCCGTCGTAGTGGTGACGGGCGACAAGGACATGTCGCAACTCGTCTGCGAAAACGTGCGTGTTTACGACATCGCCAGAGAGCATTGGCTTGATGAGGACGGGGTTCGAGAAAAGTTCGGCGTGGCGCCTTGTCAAATTCCCGATTTGCTCGCGCTGCATGGTGACCACATCGACAATATCCCAGGCGTGGCGGGCGTGGGAGAGAAGACGGCCCGACACATCCTCGCCGTTTGCCAGAGCATCGAAGGGCTCGGGAATGCCGAGTTGACACCGAAGCTGAATTTTCGAGGACGCGACGAAATACTGAAGCGCATTCGGGAAAATATGGAGAACGTCAGAATCAGCCGCCGACTCGCCACCATCTGCCGCGAGGCACCAATTGAAGTTTCATCGGAAGCGTTGCGCTATCGGCGCGCCGACACCCACGTATTGAAGCCACTCTGTAAGGAACTTGGTTTTATTCAGGTGCTGGACGACATTCCGCTTGCCCAACTCATGTTGTTCTAAACACCTTGTGATTTTTGCCCTCTTTGTGGCTATTTTTCTTCGATAGGAATGAGCTTCACTTTCCCAAGCTCACCGATCAGGCGTTGATGCGCGCCGTCGAGATAGTCGGCATCTTTGGACTCGAGCGTCAGTTTGATCGAATAGATCGGATTGTCGAAATAGGGGTAGGATCCCAAGAGCAAATCCGGAAAGTCTGCCAAGAGGCGATGAAGGATCCCCGCGATCTGTCCCTCATCCGCGCGGAGATAAACTTCACGGAGATAAAATGGTGCCTCTCGGAACATTTCTTTGATGCGTTCGAATTTGCGCCGCAGAATCTCGGGCACTCCCGGAAAGATGTAAACATTCTCGACCGCAATGACGGGGAACCACATTCCTTTTCCCCCAACAAGGCGAGCGCCGTCGGGCACGTCGGCCATTCTCAAATTTCCATCGATTAAATCCCGGGCGTAATACTGCCGGAGCGTCGACTCCAGATCGGGATGGCGATGAGTACGGCGTCCGAAAGCCGCCGCAATCCCGTCCATGGTCAAATCATCGTGGGTGGGCCCAACCCCACCTGTGGTAAAAACGTAATCATAGGAATTTGAGAACTGCTTGACCTCATCCGAGATGAGGTTTAGTTCATCCGGAATGACCGAAATCTTGCGGACATCGACGCCGAGGTCTCGTAACTCCCGCGTGAGGTACGGCGAATTTTCGTCTTTTGTTTTGCCCGAAAGGATTTCATTGCCGATGACGATAATCCCAGCCTTCTTGGACACCGCCAAAATATAGCATGCCTAAACGCCCACGAATTGACGCACAACTCATCTACAGCGCCAGCGACACGGACGCTAACATGCTTTGGGCGACTCGCTTCTTTGCTCCCGATCCATTCATTTTCGTTAAAAAGCGCACCAAGACGTATCTGGTGATGAATGATCTCGAAATCGATCGGGCAAAAAGCCAGGCAAGCGCGGACACAGTGCTATCGTCTTCCGAATATGCGAAGCGGTGGCAGCGGCGTGGAGTCCAGTTTCCCAAAACAGCAGAACTGCTGTTGGAAGTATTCAAGGATTTGCGCATTAAAAGCGTGGAGGTTCCCTCAACGTTTCCTTTGGGAATTGCGGACCAACTTCGCCAACTGGAAATCACTGTCCAAGCCAAGGGCGATCCATTCTGGCCGGAGCGCGAGATCAAAACGGATCAAGAAGTCGGCTTCATTAGCGAATCGATTCGGGCTGCAGAAATGGGGATGGAAGCGGGAATCGACGCGGTGCGGCGCAGCGAGATTCGGAAAAATGGATCCCTATATCTTGATGGAACACATTTGACTTCGGAGATTCTCAAACGGATTATCAACACAACAATCATGGCCGCCGGGTACGTGCCGAGTCACACTATCGTCGCTTCTGGCGATCAATGCGTGGACCCGCACAATCAGGGCAGTGGGCCGATTCGCGCAAACACTTCCATCATTATGGACATCTTCCCCCGTTCTCAGAAAACCGGCTATTTTGGCGATATTACGCGCACTGTCGTTCGAGGACATGCGTCTGAACGATTGAAACACGCTTACCACTGCGTCGCGCAAGGACAAGAGATCGCTTTCAAGCGCATCCGCGATGGTGCAAATGCTTATGATATTCACAACGAAATCCTGAATTATTTCAAAAACCAAGGCTTTGAAACGGGTGTGATGAAAGGACGAATGCAAGGCTTTTTTCATGGCACGGGCCACGGTCTCGGCCTTGACATACACGAAGCGCCCTCATTTGGATTGCGCAGCAAGAACGCATTGCGCCGCGGAAACGTGGTCACTGTGGAGCCTGGGCTTTACTATGAGGGGATGGGCGGCGTCCGGTTAGAGGACGTGGTCATTGTCACAAAAACTGGATGCAAGAACCTCGTTGGAATCCCCAAGCTTCTTGAAGTTTAGCTAGGCACGTATTTATACTGCCGAGTTCCTGGAAGGAGCGCCCATGCGCGTGCGGTTTTGGGGAGTTCGCGGCTCCACTCCCACACCTCAGAAAGAGAACATGGGGTATGGTGGAAATACTTCTTGCATTGAAATTCGAACCGACACGAATCAGATTTTGATTTTCGACGGCGGAACCGGAATTCGCAATCTGGGGAATGAGCTCCAGCAAGAATACGGCGATAAGCCGATCAGCGCGCACATCTTCTTCAGCCATTTCCACCTCGATCATATTCAAGGTGTGCCATTTTTTCGCCCGCTCTACAATCCGCGAAACCATTTCACGTTTTATTTTGCCGGCCGCCGCGACGCCAACCTCGTTATGGACGCGCTGGCGGGAATGATGGCAAATCCGTATTTCCCAGTCGACATGTCGAAGCTGCCGTGTTCTCGCGAATACGTAGATCTTGTGGAAGGAACATTTACTGTCGCCGACACCAGAATTCTCGTTTTACCATTGAATCATCCGCAAGGTTGTGTCGGTTACCGCATCATGCAGAACAGCAAGGTGATTTCATACTGCACCGATGTGGAGCACGGGGTCGATTGGAGCGATCGGAACATATTGATGCTTGCGAAAGATTCGGATTGCTTCATCGTTGACGCTCAATACACACCTGAAGAATTGCCCGATCATATCGGTTGGGGACATGGGAGCTGGAAGCAAGCCATCGATATCGGAATCGAAGCCAAAGTCAAGCGCATCGCTCTGTACCATCACGATCCTTACCACGAAGACTCGGATGTCGAGAAGATTTTGGACGACGCCAGCAAACTCTATCCGAACGTGATTGCGGCGCGTGAAGGTCTCGAGGTCAGTGTGTAGCGTGGGGGACCGGCCAGCAGTAAAGAGGCCGCGCAGCGGTGTTCCGAAGTGATCTGGCGTGAGCGGCTGCGAACGCAAGCCCGACAGGGCGCAGCCATCGATAAATGGCGAGGCCCGACGCTATAACGGTTGTCCCACGCTAAAATTGAAGTCATGGCAGTAAAATTCCGCGACTATTACGAGATCCTTGGGGTCCCCCGCTCGGCGAAGGAACAAGAAATCAAAAAGGCATACCGGAAGCTTGCCCGCAAATACCATCCGGACTTGAATCCGCAGAACAAACAGGCTGAAGAAAAATTCAAGGAGATCCAGGAAGCCTATGAAGTTCTGAGCGACGCCGATAAGCGGCGGAAATACGACCAGCTCGGAGCAAATTGGAAGAACGGTGCCGACTTCACACCACCACCGAATTGGGGCGGTTTTCAAGGCACTATCAACATGGACGATCTCTTCAGCCGCGCCGGACAACAACGCGGCACTACCTTCAGTGATTTCTTTGAAATGTTGTTTGGCGGTATGGGAGGCATGGGTGGATTCGGTGGCAGCGGGGCCGGGCCAGGAACGGGAACGCGCGCGCGCTGGGGCACACGCGCGCCAAAAGGCGAAGCTGAAACGGAACTTGCGCTTCCTTTAGAAGACATGCATCGCGGAAGCCTGCGCAAACTGACTGTTCGATTCGGAAACGCCGAAAAGACAATTGATGTCCGTATTCCTCCCGGCGCGCGTGACGACAGCAAAATTCGAATTCCAGGGGGCGGCCCGGGCGCGGGCGATCTGTATGTACGGTTGCACCAGCAGCCGCACTCCTTGTTCAAGGTAAACGGCGATGATACGGAAGTCGAGATCGCGATAACACCGTGGGAAGCAGCCTTGGGCAGTACGATTCAAGTTCCGACACTCGATGGGAAGGCGGACATCCGTGTGCCTCCCGGTGTCGCGTCGGGCCAACGCCTGCGCTTGAAAGGTCAAGGGTTAAATATACGCGGCGGCGGACGACGCGGCGATCATTATGTCCGCTTGAAGATTGTCGTACCAAAAGAGCTAACCGATGCCGAGAAGAAATTGTTCCAGGAACTGTCGAGGGTGTCACAGTTTAAACCCCGGAATGGAAATGCCGGCTAAACAAGCGATATTCCCCTCCTCGCAGAGGAGGGGTGGATGCGCCGAGCGTGGCGAAGGCGCAGACGGGGTGGCGCGAAGCGCGAACCCGATAGGGCGAAGCCTCAATGAAGACCGGCGAAATATTTCGGCCGAACTGACCACCCCGGCGCGGCTTCTTTTGAGGCTTCGCCCTATCGGGCTCGCGCTTCGCGCCACCCCTCCTCTGCGAGGAGGGGAATCGTCGCCTATACCTTGAATGGCAAATCGACAATCACTGCCGGCAAGACTTTCTCGTTGCTCACCACTTCAACCTCACTGCCTGGAGCGTAGGCTACTCTGCTAACGAATCCAAGAGCGATCGGCTTGTTGAGCCGAGGCGAGAATAATGTCGTTGTCAGATAACCTACTTCACGTCCTCCTTTGCGGACCGGACTTTTCAGCTCAGGCAACTGCGCGCTGGATAATGTCAATCCGACGAACCGCCGGTTAACGTGCCCGATATATTTCACTTTGGCCACGACCTCCTGCCCGATGTAGCAGCCTTTTTCGTAGTTGATACCAGCCTCGCCCATCTCAGGCATCATCGTCGTCTCATCGATGTCGATGCCATAAACAGGAATACCCGCTTCGGTCCGCAATACGTTCCAGGTACCGTGATCAATCGCCGTTGCACCGCTCTGAGCGAGAAATCTTAGGACTTTGTCTGCTTTCCCGCGCGGGAGCCAAACGTCATACCCGATATCGGAAACAACAATCCGCGAGTCATCGACTTTTCGATGACTGTATTTCCCGACGAGTTTCAGGGGTTCGTCAATCCACGATTCCAGGGCCGCGGCTGCCTTCGGTCCGATCACCGCAAGAATGGAGTAATCCTCTGAAACATCCGCCATTTGCACATCTTCCATGATGAGCAATTTGTCGAATGCCGCAAGCAGCTTCGGAATTACGGCGCGCTCCAAGGACAACCAGACCGCGTCATCGTCCACGATCACGTGCATGTGCGCCACGATCTTTCCTTGCGGTGTGAGATGGGCTGCGTAGCAGCCCAAGCCGGGAGGAAGTTTTTGGACGTCATTGGTGAGCATGCCTTGCAGCCACGACACACGCTCAGTGCCGGTCAGCTTCACGATGCCGAACCAATCTTTTTCTGCCACCGCTGCTGCGCGCGTGGCGGCTTGATAGTATTCCGACAGCATTACTCTTTTTTCTATCGCATGTTCAGATAGACCTGAAACGGAGAGCAGAAGAAGCCGGCGCCGATGAAGTTATTCCGCGTTCCAAGTTTGTGGAACGACTCCCGGAGTTAGTTTCCCGAGATCGCCTGGGACACCGATTGAACGAACTTTCGGGCCGCTTCGGGGATCTCCAAATCGCCCTTTTCCAGAAGTTCGCGAACATCCACCTGACGATTATAGAGGTTCTTGTTGGCGTCCTTATCGGGACGCAGAACCGCGCCCTGCAGAGAAATGCCGGCAAAGGCACCGCGAGCTCGCGAGTACACAAGAATTTCCGACCTCATCGTGGCATTTGTTTCCGCAGATGCTTCCCTGCCTTTCGGCCCGGCAGCGGCGGACGCGTCGACGCCTAATTTGACCTTATCTCGCAGAAGGTGCTTTAGACTGTCGGGTGTCATGAAGAGCATCACGACATCGGTCTCCTGACCACCGATCTGAAAGCCAAAACTGCCGCCGGTTATGGAAATCATAGCTGGCGGTCCCAATGGTCCCTTGCCTCCATCCTTTCTGCACGAAACCGCTCCGCGGCCAAGCTGTCCGCCGAATCCAAACGCTGCCTTTTTCAGAGCCGGAATTACAGCGACACACTCGGCTCGTTTGATCAGAGGTTTCGGAATGTCGGCGTCGGGAGCTTTGATCAACTCGTCGACGACTTTCGAGGATTCCCAAAGCCGATCGGCGATTTTGTCATCGATTGCCAGAGCGGGAACGACAAAGATCACAATGATCACAAATGCTAGAAGAAACCGCATGGAATCCTCCTATTTCAGAATGGGGATCACTTCGGTTTGTATCGGTTGGCCGGTAACAATCGCCTCTTTTTCAGCCAAGTACATATCCACTTCGCTGCGCACACCAAAGGACCCTTTCAGGTAAACCCCCGGTTCGATCGAGAAGCAGGTTCGCGCCATCAAACGGCGGTTATCCTGAGTTTCGAGGTTGTCGATATTGGCGCCGTTACCATGGACCTCCTCATGAATGGAATGCCCGGTGCGGTGCAGGAAGTATTGGCCATAGCCGGCTTCGGTGATCGACCGTCGCGCCTCTTCGTCAATTTGCCACCCGTAGAGGACTTCAGCTGAAGAATATCGCGACTGCACGGCTTTTATTGCGACATCGCGGCCGTCGCGAACTACATTAAAGATCTTCTGATATTCCGCCGGAACGGTTTCATCAATAAAAAAAGTCCAGGTGATGTCATCATAAACGGCATGCGGTGTCCGGCGCTTGGACCACATGTCGACCAGCAAGAAATCGCCTTTTCTCAGTGGAAGATTGTCGGCAGCATTCGTTGCGTAGTGTGGATCGGCACTGTGGGCATTGATCGCCACAATGGGAGGATGTCCCGCGGTGAGGTCTCGGCGATCAAACTGCTTGAGGATGAAATCCTGTATCTCGAGTTCGTTTATGGTCGCATTCTCGCGAACGCGTCTGCGCACCTCTTTTGTGATTTCGTCCACGATCTCGCGCATGTGCTTCGCCGCATAGAGATGACTCTCCACCTGTTCGTCGCTCCACACCGCTTCGAAGACCTGGACCAGATCCGCGGACGAAACGATCTCGATACCGAAGCTCCGCACCAATTCGATCGTGCCGGCATCCACGCGCGAAATGTACGGGATCGTGTTCAGCGGCGAATACTGCATCGCGATTTTTTTTACTCTGCCAAGCGCCTCTCGCAAACATTGATGCAGTTGCTGCCAGGGCAGATAGACCCGTTTGTCACCCGGCAAACTATCCAGCGTACCCGTCTCTATCGCATGAACAATCTTTTGGGGTGTACCCGTTGCTGGAACAAAGTAAAACCAACGCCGTGTCGTAAACTTAGCATGATCCAATCGCAGAATATTTTCTGCGATCGGATCGCTTCCTCTGAAGCTATAGAACAACCACCCGTCGAGCTTGTCCTGCTGCAAGGCTTTTTGCAGGGACGCGATATGTGCTTCGTTTACCATTGCCCCATTATATGCGGGTAAAATGTAGGCGGGATGAACAATAAAAGCCGATTCCTGCATGGCCAACCGATTGAACCGCCGGCCATCGACGCGAATATGTCGATAGTCGATTTGATCGACAAAACCTTCAACGCTTACAACGCCGCGCGGTTTCGCGAAGCATGCCACCTGTTCACTGACCGGATGCTGGCCGACGATGTGACGGTCGGTATGAGTCTCTCAGGCGCAATGACGCCAGCGGGAGTCGGAATGGCAGCCATCATACCTCTCATGCGCGCCGGGTTCGTCGATTGGATCGTTTCGACCGGCGCCAATCTCTATCACGACACCCATTTCGGCATAGGTCTTCAGATGCGCCGCGGCTTGCACAACCTGGACGACCGCCTGTTGCGTGAGGAAGGCGTAGTCCGGATTTACGATATTTTCTTCGAATATGATGTCCTTCTTAAGACAGACGCATTCTTCCGTGAGATCATAAGCGCGCCTGAATTCCAGCGAACCATGAGCACAGCGGAGTTTCATTATCTAACAGGCAAGTATGTTCTAGAGCGAAGCCGGGTGCTCGGCCTCCAAGACAAATCGCTGCTCGGCGCGGCGCACGAATTAGGTGTGCCAATCTATACGTCTTCTCCCGGCGACAGTTCGATCGGGATGAATGTGGCGGCAAAGGCTCTCGAAGGTAACAAACTTCAGTTCGATGTGAATGCCGATGTGAACGAAACTGCTGCGATTGTATACGGTGCAAAGAAGAGCGGCCAAAAGAGCGCGATTCTCATCGTCGGCGGCGGTTCACCAAAAAACTTCGTCCTTCAGACCGAGCCACAGATCCAGGAAGTGCTTGGGCTTGACGAGAAAGGCCACGACTATTACCTGCAGTTTACAGACGCGCGCGTCGACACCGGAGGCCTGTCGGGTGCAACTCCCGCTGAGGCCGTAACATGGGGTAAAGTTGATCCTGAGCGGTTGCCGGACGCCGTCGTCTGTTATATCGATTCGACGGTCGCACTGCCCTTACTGACCGCGTATGCGATGACGAAACGAAAAGCGAGGCCGGTAAAAGGACTCTACCATCGGCGCGGTGATCTGGTCAGTTCGATGAAGAAAGCCGCCGCTAAGATCGGAAAGTTGAAAAGTGTCTAACCAAATCATTCGAGCCGTTTGCCCTCACGACTGCCCCGATACGTGCGCCATGCTGGTGGAAGTGGACGAAAGCGGACGCGCCGTTCGTGTCAGAGGAGATCCGGAACATCCGTTCACTCATGGCGGCTTGTGCGTGAAGGTCGCTCATTACGAGAAGCGTACCTACCACCGAGAGCGTTTGCTCTATCCAATGAAGCGCGCCAGCCATAAAGGTGAAGGCAAATTCGTCCGGATCTCATGGGACGAAGCCCTTGAAACGATCGCCCCCAGGCTGAAGGCGATCGCACAGAAAAATCCGCAATCGATTCTGCCCTACAGCTATGCAGGTACGATGGGTCTGCTCCAGGGTGGAAGCATGGATCGGAGATTCTTTCATCGCCTCGGAGCATCCTTGTTGGATCGAACGATCTGCTCCACAGCAGGCATGTTCGGCATGCGTTATACGGTAGGCGCTTCGGTCGGAACCAATCCCGAGACCGTCGACCAAGCGAAGTACATCCTGATCTGGGGCTCGAACATCATTACTTCCAACATTCACCTGTGGCGATACATTCTGAAAGCGCGTTCGCGCGGGGCGAAGATTGTCACGATTGATCCGCTGCGCACCAAAACGGGAGAGCAGTCGGACGAACACATCCCAATCATGCCCGGCACCGATGGCGCGTTAGCGCTCGCGATGATGCACATCATCATTCGCGACGGCCTTCAGGATCAGGATTACGTCGATCGATACACGATTGGCTTTGAAGCCCTAAAGGAAAGAGTCAAGGAATATCCTCCTTCACGCGTCAGCGAGATCACTGGAATTTCCGAAGCTACGATTGAGCGCATCACGCACGAATATGCCACTCAGTCGCCGGCCTTCATTCGTGTGAATTACGGCCTGCAAAGACACGCCGGCGGTGGGATGGCGGTTCGAAATATTTTCTGCCTACCCGGTTTAATCGGATCGTGGCGCTATCCTGGTGGCGGCGCGGTTTTGAGCACAAGTGGATTTTTTAAATACAACAATCCGGGTCTCGAACGTCCTGATTTGATTGCGGGTCATCCGAGAACGATCAACATGAGCCAATTGGGGGAAGCACTCAGGTGCGCGGATCCGCCGGTAGAGGCGATTGTTGTTTACAACAGTAATCCGGGGGCAGTTGCACCGAACCAGCAACGCGTGCTCGATGGGTTGAAACGCGAAGATTTGTTCACGGTTGTGCTCGAACATTTTCAGACGGACACGGCTGATTACGCCGACGTCCTTTTGCCGGCGACGACACAACTCGAGCACCTGGATATTCACCGTTCCTATGGGCACACCTATGCCATGCTGAACATGCCCGCCATCCGGCCGCTGGGCGAAAGCAAACCTAATACGGAGATTTTCCGTCTCCTCGCGAAGCGTATGGGCTTTGATGAACCATGCTTCGACGACTCCGATGAAGATCTAATCCGACAGGCCTTGACCGGAGTGAAGGGGATTTCGCTTGATGAACTAAAGGACAAGGGTTGGGTCTCGCTGCGGATTGGCGATGCGCCCTTCGCCGAAGGCAACTTTCCAACGCCATCAGGTAAGTGCGAATTTTACTCCGAGCGCCTCAAGGATCTCGATCCGCTACCGACTTACGTTCCCCCCCGTGAAGACCGGCTCTCAAATCCAGCGCTCGCGCAGAAATTTCCCTTGGTATTGATATCGCCGCCCGCGCATCACTTTCTCAATTCGACATTTGTTAATCTGTTTCAGGAAAAGGAAGTGGGACCGGCTCTCGAGATTCATGCGGTGGATGCCGCAGCCCGGCATATTGCCGATGGTAGTCCGGTACAAATTTTTAATGGCCGCGGCGGTTTCCTCGCTCGAGCGGTTGTGACGGACCGCACGAGACCCGGTGTGGTGTGTGCGCCATCGATTTGGTGGAACAAATTGGTTCCGGGCGGTCGTAATGCCAACAGCACAACGTCCGAAGAACTCACCGACCTTGGCGGAGGTGCCACGTTCTACGACAATCTGGTCGATGTTCGTTTAGCAGACTGACACATTCCCCTCCTCGCAGAGGAGGGGAGGATGCGCCGAGCGGAGCGACGGCGCAGACGGGGTGGTCAGACCGGCGAAACGTTCCGGCCGTCTTCTATCGAGGCTTCGCCCTATCGGGCTCGCGCTTCGCGCCCTCCTCTGCGAGGAGGGGAATGTGATTTATTCCATTGCATACATCGTCAAACCGGACAGCACTTTCGGATAAAAGTCCGTCGATTTTTGCGGCATGACATTGCCTTCGAAGGCAATGTCGCGTAGTTGTTCGAGGCGAGTCGGATTGAGCAAAAAAGCGATCTGTGCTGTTCCTGCTCGCACTGCGCTGATGGCTGCCTCGCGTCCACGCACATACGTGATGTAGGTTTCCTTCTTTACGGCCTCCTCGGTAATACCGAGACATTTCTCCAATAGCAAACGGTGCAAAATCACGACGTCAAGCGTGCGCTGTTTCTCCGACAGATCAGGCATCAGCGAACGGAGATCAACGGACGATCTAAGCTGCAGGAATGACATCCGATCATTTAAGAAAACGCCGACGGTGATCCGTTCCGCTTTTGAGGATTCCGTCCTATAAAAAAATTCTCCCGCGCGATTTAAAAAAGCGGACGGCTCGAATCCCGGCACGTTCGCAAGCACACGGTGGGTAGGCAGAATGGTTAGTCCCGGGCTACTGGTGTTGAAAAACGTCATCGGCAGCCGATCACTTCCCTTCTCTCCACGCATCTCATCTCGATAAGCCAAGGCCGTTTCATACCGATGATGCCCATCGGCGATAATCAACTTCTTGTTCTCCATCTGTGCCTGAATGAACCGGATTCGTTCGTGGTCAGTGACCATCCACATCGAGTGTTCAACGCCGTACTCATCTTTCAGGCGAATGTCCGGAGTCCGCCGGGCGATCTCCTCCAGAGTGTGATCGATTCGCTGCTCCGGATCCTCGTAGAGCATGAAGATCTGTTCAAACTGAGTTCGCGTATGACGCAACAACTCGAGTCGATCTTTTTTGGGACCCGTCAACGTTCGCTCATGAGGAAATACGACTTTGTTTGCGTAATCCTCCAATTCACCCAGCGCGACAAATCCCTTTCGAACCCGAAGTTCATTTTCATCCGGCACATTGAATCGCTGGAAGTAAACAAACAACGACGCCTCCGGAAGCTGCTGCAGGATTCCGCTGGCTCGCCACTCCTTTAAGTAAGCCGCGGCACGAGTATAGACATTCTGGTCCAGCGAATCCGATGGATCTGACTTCCCCAAGATAATTCGAACAATATTGTTTGGATGCGCCGCATAATATCGCTCCTGCATTTCCTTCGAGATCTTGTCGTATGGCTGGGTGACGACTTTATCAATAGGAACTTTGTCGGGCGCATATCGAAGACTGCGGAAGGGATAAATCTTGGCCATATTGCGATAGAATACTTCGCCTCTATGAAATTGGAATGGATTTCTCGGTTGGAACACTTCCTGGAACGTAATGATTTCGGTAAGAACTGGGATGGAGCTTACCAGGACGCTGTGCCTATCCTCCGTCAGTTTTTTCATCGGGAAGGTTTCCGCACGCAGATCACGAGCGAATGGGAATCGCCCTCCCGGAACGCGGAATTGGTCGCGACAAAGCAATCGCTGACTGTCCGGATCCCCTGGGCCGAAGACTACAACGGCAAATCGTTGGTTGATCTCAACGCACTCGAAGTCCAATCGCAACGCCATCAAGCAGCCGAATGATCGGCAGGAAATTTCGTGCCGTGCTTTTCGATGCTGCCGAGACCTTGTTCACAACACGCGGTAGTGTTGGCGAAATCTACGGCAGCATCGCCCGCCAATACGGATCGACGGCCCCCTCAGGAGCTATTCAGGCGGCCTTCGCGCGGCAATTTCGCGGTGCCGGTCCACTATCGGTCAAAGACCAGAAACGATGGTGGAAGGACGTCGTGTATCACGTCTTCAGCGAGGTCGGCATGGTTGACAACTTCGAGCAATTTTTCGATCAAGTGTACGAAAGGTTTCGAGGTTCCGAAGCTTGGGTCCTCTTCCCAGAGACAATCGAAACGCTCACCGAACTAAAGCACTCTGGACTCAGGCTCGGTGTGATTTCAAATTTCGATAACAGGATATATTCCGTGATGCAGAGCCTCGATATTCTGCGGTTTTTCGACACTGTGACTCTTTCGAGCGAAACCGGTTATTGCAAGCCGGATCGGGAAATTTTCAATGCGGCCGTCCGAGCCCTTGATGTGCCCGTCTCCGACATCCTCTTGGTAGGTGACAGCCTGCACGATGATGTCGAAGCGGGAATAGCGGCAGGTTTGAATGCGGTCTTAATCGACCGCGGTCGTCGGTATCCCGAAGTCCGACATGTTCCGCAGATTTTTTCCCTCAAAGACATCTTACCTCTGGTCACAGATCGGCCTTGATTTTTGTGCCGCAAATCCTTAGAGTTATATAAGTCCGACTAAAATGGTCGGGATTACAAGCCATAGGAAAGGCGTACTTGATGTTTCGGCTATCGAAAAAGTCTGATTACGGCCTGATTGCCCTGAAACATTTGGCTCAACACAATGAAGAATCCATCAGTGCCCGAGAGATAGCCGCTCAGTATCACATTCCCGCCGAGTTGCTGGCTAAGGTATTGCAAAGATTAGTGCGAAAAGGGTTACTGGTATCGCAACAAGGCATCAACGGAGGGTATGTACTGGCGAAAGATCCAGCAAGCATCTCCATTGTTGATGTGGTCGAGGCCTTGGAGGGACCGATTTCAATAACGCCATGTGAGCGTGGCGATGATTGCCAGCAATTGCAGATGTGCTCGGTAAGGGATCCTTTGTTGAAGATCAAAGCAAAAGTCGTGAGGGTATTGGGAGACACTTCGATTTACGAACTCGCGACGAGTTAGAGGCGTGGGGGGACCGGCCGATGGCTATTAATGAGGCTGCGAAGCGGTGTACCAAATACAAGCCGGCCGCGCGAAGCGCAAGCCCGATAGGGTGCAGCCGAAACGGAAGACCCGACGCTAAAAGCGATTTAGAAGAGGAAACCCAAAATGGTTAAGTTGCCGATTTATATGGACAATCACGCGACGACCCCGCTCGATCCGCGTGTGCTCGAAGCGATGATGCCGTACCTGACGGACCAGTTCGGGAATGCCGCAAGCCGCAACCACAAATTCGGTTGGGAAGCGGAAGAAGCCGTGGAAGAGGCTCGGAAGCAACTCGCTGCATTGATCGGCGCTGATGCGCGAGAGATTGTAATCACCAGCGGCGCAACCGAATCCGACAATCTGGCAGTCAAGGGCGTCGCCTGGATGTATCGCGAGAAGGGCAACCACATCATTACGGCGGTCACCGAGCACAAGGCCATCCTCGACACCTGTAAGCATCTTGAAAAGGAAGGATTTCGAGTCACGTTCCTCCCGGTCGACAATAGAGGGTTTGTTGATCTGGATGATCTGCGGAAAGCGATTACGGACAAAACGATCCTCATTTCGGTCATGACCGCCAACAATGAAGTCGGCGTGATTCAAGACATCAAAGCAATCGGCAAAATCGCCCGTGAGCGAGGCGTCCTGTTTCATACGGATGCGGTGCAGGCAGTCGGCAAGGTCCCGTTCAATGTGAATGAAATGAACGTCGATATTGCATCGCTGTCCGCTCACAAATTCTACGGTCCGAAGGGCGTTGGCGCTCTCTATGTGCGTCGACGCAATCCGCGTGTCCTGCTAACGCCGATCATCGATGGTGGCGGTCATGAGCGCGGCATGCGTTCCGGCACTCTGAACGTTCCAGGTATTGTTGGCTTCGGAAAAGCGGCACAGATTGCCCGAGAAGAGATGCCGAAGGAGTCGGCTGAAATGTTCCGTTTGCGAGAAAAACTGCGCACGACTCTTGAAAAAGAACTGGACGAGATCTACATCAATGGCGACCTTCAGAAGAGGCTGCCCGGCAATTTGAACATGAGCTTCGCCTATGTCGAAGGTGAGTCGCTGTTGATGGGAATTAATGATGTGGCGGTGTCCTCCGGATCTGCGTGCACATCGGCTAGTCTCGAGCCGTCCTACGTGTTAAAGGCACTTGGTGTGGGGGAAGACCTTGCGCATACATCGATCCGCTTCGGAATCGGCCGGTTCAATACGGAGGAGGAAGTGGATTACGTGGCCGGTCGTGTGATCGAGGTGGTTCGCCGGTTGCGTGAATTGTCCCCATTATATGAGATGGCAAAAGAGGGAATCGATTTGAAATCGGTCCATTGGGCCACGGAAGCTTAAAAGCATGCTGAAAAACTATTCCGGACATTGTAGCTCCACTGTAGGTGCGGTCTATGACCGCACGTATTTCTTTGATTCTAGGAAGAACGGGCGCTCATAGAGCACCCCTACAGGTCGACGCTTAGGAAAGAGGAGAATCGAATGGCATATTCAGACAAGGTAATCGATCACTACAACAATCCGCGTAACGTCGGCTCGCTATCCAAGGAGGATCCCAATGTGGGTACCGGACTGGTTGGAGCGCCGGAATGCGGTGACGTGATGAAACTTCAGATTAAAGTTAACGAAGAGTCCGGAGTCATCGAGGACGCCAAGTTCAAGACGTTTGGCTGCGGCAGCGCGATAGCTAGTTCCAGCTTGGCGACCGAATGGGTCAAGGGCAAGACTTTGGCTGAAGCCCTCGCAATCAAAAACACCGATATCGTCAAAGAGCTTAGCCTTCCGCCGGTGAAGATCCACTGCTCGGTTCTTGCCGAAGATGCGATCAAAGCCGCGGTCACAGATTGGAAGAAGAAGCACGAAAACGGGGAATGAGTGAGGACTGAACAGTAAGGAATGGCTATTGAGATCACAGATAAAGCCGTCGAAGAAGTTCGGCGGATGATGCAGAAAGAAGGCGTCCAGGCCGCCGGCTTACGTGTCGGCGTGAAGGGCGGAGGATGCTCGGGTCTTTCCTATAACCTGACGTTCGAAAGCCAGTCCCGCACGGGTGACAAGGTGTTCGAGCGGGAGGACGTCAAGCTGTTCTGCGATTTGAAGAGCTACATTTACCTGAACGGAACTGTTCTGGACTACGATAGCGGACTGATGGGAAAAGGATTCGTCTTTATGAATCCCAATGCTAAAAAGAGTTGCGGCTGCGGCAGCTCATTTTCGACCTAAGGCGTTTATTAAGCCCCGCTATGGATGACGTCGAATCCACGAGGCCGTCCCCGCGCAGCGCAAGCGCGACAGCGCGCAGCCTCAAGAGTCGAGTCAACGAAATCCAGAACGGCACTTAAATATCCTCTTTCAACATGGACTACTTCGAGGTGTTTGGTTTGCCCCGGCAATTGGGCATCGACACCTTAGCTCTCGAAAAGGCGTTTCACGATCTGAGCCGCAAGCACCACCCAGATTATTTTACAAGGGCATCTCCGTCCGAGAAGACGCAGGCCGTGCGCATGACTGCGCTGCTGAATGATGCCTACCGCACGTTGCGCCATCCGGTCCGGCGGGTTGAGTACCTGCTCAGTCTCTATGGGTTTAAACCCGACAGCAGCAAAGTCCCGCAGGCACTGCTGATGGAGGTTTTCGAAATCAATGAACAGCTCGAAGAAGTGAAAGCCGGAAAAGCTTCCGTTGAAGAAGCCGATTCGCTGCGAGCCCAGATCAAAGAAAAACGGGAGCGGTTCGATTCGCAACTCCAACAGGCCTCTCTCGAATGGGATGAACTGGTGAAAAGAGGCGAACCAGAAGCAAGGCTTAAGGAGCAACTGGGTAGACTGACTGAGATTTTGTCTGAGTCATCATATATACGGAACCTTGAGAGAGAGCTGGAATAAACTCCCCTCCTAAGTTAGGAGGGGAGCCGAGCCCGGAGGGCGAGGCGGGTGGTTCCAATAGGAACCACCCCGTCTGCTCGGACTTCTTTTGAGGCTTCGCCCTATTGGGCTCGCGCTTCGCGGTCCTCGCAGCCACCCCTCCTAACTTAGGAGGGGTGTTTTGAAGGAATAGATAATGCCGAAGATTGTAGGAATCGATTTGGGAACCACAAACAGCCTGGTCGCGATTGTCGAAGATGGGACACCACGTGTGCTTCCGGGTCGAGACGGCAGCACGCTCGTACCGTCGGTCATCTATTTTGATGAGGGTGGAACCACCGTTGTCGGTAATCCTGCGAAGGAGAAAATGGTCGAAAAGCCTAAGAACACGGTCTTCTCGATCAAGAGATTCATGGGCAAAGGCATCGAGGATGTACGCGAAGATCTGCCTCTGCTTCCTTTCGAGGTCGCTCCCGAAAGCGAACACATCATCCGGCTGAAAATTTTCGGCCGTGATTACACGCCACCGGAGCTTTCTGCCTTTATTCTTCGTGAGCTGAAACATAACGCCGAAGCTACATTAGAGGAAGAGATCAAGAGTGCGGTTATTACGGTTCCCGCCTATTTCAATGACGCGCAACGCCAGGCGACAAAAGATGCTGGTCGCATCGCCGGCCTCGATGTCCTGCGGATCGTCAACGAACCCACTGCGGCATCCCTTGCGTACGGTCTCGATAAGCGCAAACAAGGCACCATCGCTGTCTATGACTTCGGAGGCGGCACCTTCGATATTTCCATCTTGAAATTGAGCGAAGGTATCTTCGAGGTGCTCTCAACGAGCGGCGATACGCATCTTGGCGGTGACGATATCGACGAGATCCTAATCCGTCTTGTGCTCGGCGAACTGAAGCAAAGACCCGATATTCACCAGCTCCAGGCCATTCGAAGAGCTGTTAACAAAGCGAAGGAAGAACTCTCCTCAGCCAATCGGGCAGACATCACGGTTCAGGAACTGCAATATCGCCGTTCCATGACTCGCGAAGAATTCAACAAACTGATTGATCCCATTATCGAACGCACACTACGTCCCTGCCGTCAGGCTTTGCAGGACGCGAGTCTAAAGCCCACAGACATTGACGAAGTGGTGATGGTCGGCGGCTCCACTCGAATTCCTCTCGTCCGCCAGCGGGTTCAAGAATTGTTTGGCCGAGTGCCCCACACGGAGTTGAACCCTGACGAGGTCGTCGCGCTTGGCGCGGCTGTCCAGGCCGATATTCTTGCTGGGAGCAAGCGCGACATGTTGCTATTGGACGTGACGCCGTTGTCGCTAGGCATCGAGACGATGGGTGGAGTGATGTCGAAGATCATCCCCCGCAACTCGACTATTCCCGCATCTGCTACGGAGATGTTCACAACCTTTGTCGATGGGCAAACGAACGTCAAGATTCACGTTCTTCAGGGCGAACGCGAACTCATAAAGGATTGCCGCAGTCTTGCGCAGTTCGACCTCAAAGACATTCCGCCGATGCCGGCTGGTCTGCCTCGTATCGAAGTGAAGTTTCTGATTGACGCCGACGGCATACTCAGCGTCGCCGCACAGGAGCAGCGGACAAATAAGTATCAATCGATCGAAGTAAAACCGACATACGGCCTGACGGATGAGCAGGTCGAACACATGATTCTCGAATCGTTCGAATATGCGGAGGCCGACATCGAAGCACGGCTTGTCATCGAAGCACGAAATGAAGCCGAGACCGTCCTAAACGCAACGGCCAAGGGTATAGCCGACGAGCAATACGCGAACATATCCGAGGAAGAAAAAGCGGAAATTGGCGCCGCAATCGCGCGCCTGCGCGAGGTGATGCGGACGAACGACCATCAAGTGATTCGCCAAGCTATTGAAAGGCTGGGCAATGCCACGATGCATCTGGCTGAACTCATTATGAATGCTGCCATTTCGAAGGCGCTCAAAGACAAACGCGTGAGAGAGATCCAATGAACCAAGCATTGACCTGGACCAACCCCGAAGACGTTGCCATTGCCCTCGCCGATAAGTTCCCGGACACCGACCCATTAACGGTCCGCTTCACGGATCTATATAAGTGGGTCATCAATTTGGAAGGCTTCAAGGACGATCCCAAGAACTCGAATGAAAAGAAACTAGAAGCTATCCAGATGGCCTGGTATGAAGAGTGGCAGGATCGTAAAGGGTAGTAAATGACAATTGAACGTTGAACATTTCTGGGAGATCGTCGCCAACCTGCGCGAATCCATTCTGTCCGAGGAGCAGGGGGATCTGTTCGAGCCTCTGGAAAAGAAACTAATTCAACTCGAAAACATTCACGAACTCGGCGAGCTGGCTGCGAGAACGTTCCCCGGCCGAACTAGCGACGAGCAGTTCACATATCACAAAAACAATAACGGTCTCGGTTGTGCCGATCTGGCGATTGCCATGCGTGACCGCCGTTGGACCCGGGGGTGATGCGGTTCATCTCGTCAAAGGAATCGTCGCCATTCTCGGCCTCCCAAAGGAAACCCGTCAGCGGATCGAAAGCCAGACCGAAGCCGTTGCGGCGGCCGTAAGAAAACATCTTATGGACGTTCGCCAGAACCTCATTGAGTTGTGCAGACGTGAGCGTCACGCCGGCTTTCCTTTCGAGCTCGTCAATCTGATCAGCGGCCACACTGGCGAAGGGATTGTCGCTTGGCGTCGTACCATCGGGATTGAGACGAAATATGCTGCCAGTCAGGTGGGCATCGTCGGGAGCCGGCCCGCCGAACTGATCATCGGGCTGCCCCGGCCCGAAGGGACCACTCGCCAGGTTCTGCAATTGACCGCGCCGGCCATTGTCTCCAATCTGGACGTAGAGCTTGCCGTCGGGGCCGAACAGGATCTTGCCGCCATCGTGGTTGCCTCGCATGGGCAAAGATTTCACTGCTCGGGGCAGACTTACCACCTGCTGATATGACAAAGCCGGCCGTGGCATTGGTCGCCACTCCAGTAGGCGACGACATGCCTCCACCGTGCGCCGG
>QHWY01000100.1 GCA_003223875.1 Acidobacteriota bacterium
GTCATTGCCAGAAGATACCGAAGACCTCGCGATGATCATCGATAAAGCGGGCGCCTTCCTAATCGATATTGAAGAATACTTCGACGGTCTTGAACTCTTCCGCGCGGCCTCGCTAAAATTTCCGGATGTTGCCGCCTTTCAACAAGGCATCGGTTGCTGTGCGGGTCATGTGGGTTTCATCGAGGAGGCTTTGACAGCGAGCCGCCGAGCAGTCGAATTGGATCCAGATGATCCGGCCTACGTGAGTGACCTTGGTTGGACCTTGGTGCTTGCGGAGCGCTACCAGGAGGCAGAAGCAACGTTGCTGCGAGCCACAACGATGAATAGCTCGAACAGGCTCGCGCAGACGAACCTGGAGTACTGTCGCGAAAAAATAGCGGAAAGACTCAAAGCGCTTAAATAAGCAACAACTCTTTCCATCTCACACTCAAAAGGACAAGCGCTGAGGTGAATCGGAAAAGGTATTGACAGGAATAAGCGTCCAGCTAAAATTATCAGTTCCGGTAACAACCAAACGAGATGCTTATGCAGAAGTCTTTCCACTCAACACCCAATCAACACACCCGCTGTTCATTTTTGCGACAGTCCCGCTTATTACTGTCTCTTCTCTGATTTTTTAAAGAAACCTTCCGTAAGACAACAGCCGCGGCTCACCGCCGGGGCTGTTGTTTTTGGCGGGTTCTACAGTTTTAATGATTTTAGGTATGTCCGGAATTCGGCGCCGAGGTCATCGCGGCGGAGGGCGAACTCGACGGTTGCTTTGAGAAAGCCCAACTTATCGCCCGCATCGTAGCGTTTGCCTTCGAACATGTAGGCATAGACAGGCTGTTGCTCGAGAAGAAGGCGTATACCGTCGGTCAGCTGAATTTCGCCGCCGCTTCCTGTGCGTGTTTTCTCGAGGAAACCGAAAATCTGCGGCGTCAGAATGTAACGGCCGATGATCGCCAAATTGGAAGGCGCCTCCTCCGCTGGCGGTTTTTCGACGACGTCCTGAACGCGGTAGACGCGGCCGCCGAAGCCTTCCACAGGAGTTCCGGCTATGACTCCGTAGTGGTGTATTTCAGAATGAGGGACTTCGCAAGTTGCGATGACCGAACCTTGGAGCTTTTCGAAGACATCGATCATCTGGCGCATGCACGGAACCTGCGAATGAATAATGTCATCCCCGAGGAGCACCGCGAATGGGTCGTTTCCGATCGCGTCCCGAGCAACCCAGATGGCATGTCCCAGGCCAAGCGCCTCCTTTTGCCGCACGTAGCTGACATTGATCATGTTCGAAATGAGGCGCACTTCGTTCAGCAGGTTCTCTTTTCCACGTTCTTCCAGGACGCGTTCCAACTCGTAGGAGACGTCGAAGTGATCTTCGATCGCATTCTTTCCCCGTCCCGTGACGATCGTGATGTTGCGAATGCCGGCTCCGACTGCTTCTTCAATGACATACTGGATGAGAGGCTTATCGACCAGCGGCAACATCTCCTTCGGTTGGGCTTTTGTCGCCGGCAAAAAACGCGTGCCCAAGCCGGCGGCCGGAAAAACAGCTTTGGAAATCCGCATCGTTCTATTTTCCCCTCAAATACTGGTCGGTTCCATCGAGCCAGTCTTGCCGTGGCGGAGAAAAAATATCGATATCGAGGGTATCCTCCAAGGCAGTCGCCGAATGGACGACATTGGACGGAATGTGAAGGACATCGCCGGCGCGAAGAATGATTTCTCTTCCGTTCACTTCGAACTTTAACGTCCCACGGATGACGTAACTTACTTGTTCGTTCTCATGGTGGTGAGCCCGAACGACACATCCTTTCTTGAGTACGAGTTCTGAAAGCATCACGCGGTCGCCCGTGATGAGTTTTCGAGTCAACAGCGGATTCAGTTCTTCCTCGGGAATGTCCGCCCAGCGATATTTTGTTACATCCTTACCTTGAGCTTGTTTCATATGATTCCTTCAATTATCGAACGATCGTGCCGAAGCGAAACCACCGCGTCTTGTCAAAGAAATGGAAGGCAATGGCGAGATAGCTGTCGAGCGATTCACGAAAAGTCTTGTCTCCTGGTACATACGGGTCGCTTTCATACGACCAGTACACGAAAAGTGGTTTTCCAATAAGCTCGTCCCAGGTGACAAAGCCCCAATAACGGCTGTCGTTGCTGTTGTCGCGATTATCGCCCATTACCAGGTACCTGTTGGCAGGAACCGTCACCGGACCATAGTTGTCGCGGATCTTTAGTTCCTCCGGAGTCCACGGATCGGTGCCATAGACCGTCGAATCGACGTGAATCTTATACGGCTCGTCCAGCTGAATGCCATTCACAAACACCGATTTGTTGCGTACTTCGACGGTATCGCCCGGCATTCCGATGACTCGCTTGACGAATGGAATATTGCCGTCGGTCGGAGACTTGAACGCCACGATATCGCCGCGCCTGATCGACCGGTGCGGCAGATAATGCCGAATGAACGCTGGATAATTTGCCGGAAACGCGATCTTGTCGAGAAAAAAATGATCACCGACGAGGATCGTTGGCTTCATCGACTCCGTTGGGACTTGTGTTGCCTGAGCGATATAGCTTGTGAATACAAGAACGAAAATGACCGTGAACGCCAGACTTTCAACCCATTCGCGGAATACTCCCTTCCGGCGCACGGGGATTGTTTGAAAAGTGGTGAGTTCATCGAGCCGGACATCCGGCCGTTCAAACACGACAAAATTTTCGAGCGGAATATCCGGAATATCCCGGTTTTCAACTTCGGAGCTCGGACCCTCGATCATGCCGACAACTTGTCCTTTACCAATTGGCTGACGCGAGATCCGTCTGCACTCTTGCCGGAGAGACGTGCGAGAGTGGCTTTCATCACTTTTCCCATATCCTTCATCGAAGCCGCGCCCGTTTCCTCTATGGCGTGAGCAATTGCCTGCTGGATCTCCTGCTCTGAGGCCGCAGCCGGCAAGTATTCTTCGATGATCCTGATCTCGGCTTCTTCCTTTTGCGCTAGCTCTTCGCGGCCACCTTTGCGAAATTGATCGATGGAATCCTTCCGCTGCTTGACCAGCGTGTTCAAAACCGCGATCACTTCGTTCTCATCGAGCGGCTTCATTTTATCAACCTCCCTGTTTTTGACGGCGCTTTTCATCATGCGCAGCACACTGAGCCGCAGCTGATCCTTGTTGCGCATCGCATCGGACATTTGCGCTTGGATTTTTTCCTGAATCGTCATCAGAAGTTAACCTTTAATAACCCCAATCGGACGGAGCCGCGCGACGCGCGAGGCAAGCCCCGCGCCTTGAACAACGTCAACGACGGCTTCGATATCCTTGTAAGCGTCCGGTTTCTCTTCCGTAAGCCCTTCGCGAGTCAAGGATTGAACTATAATACCGCGGGACTCCAATTCCTTTTGAATTTCCTTCGCCGTGACACCCTTTTTGGCTGCGGACCGGCTCAATACGCGGCCCGCGCCGTGACAGGCGGTGCCGAAGGTCTCGTATAGGGCGCCTTCCTGGCCCAACAGAAAGTATGAAGCCGTTCCCATGCTGCCGGGAATGAATACCGGCTGTTTAGGGAATGCCCGGGTTGCACCCTTGCGATGAACCAGGACGCGCTTTTTCTTTCCATCAACGAGGTGCGTCTCGATCTTGGCAATATTGTGCGCGACATCGTAGATGACGGGCAGGTGCACAGCCTCCCCAAATAAACGTTGGAACGCACCGCGCACAGAATGACTGATCAACTGACGATTGGTCCATGCAAAGTTCGCGGCACCGGCCATCGCGTGGAGATAGCGCTGTCCCTCAGGAGAGTGGATGGGAGCACACGCGAGTTGACGGTCGGGCAGATCGAGACCGTATCGCCGCATCGTCACGTCCAACTGACCGACATAGTCCGTGCAAATCTGATGGCCTAATCCCCGCGAACCAGTGTGGATCAGAACCACGATGCGGTCTTTCACGAGATTGTGCTCGGATGCGGTTTTCTCATCGAAAATCTCATCGACATACTGGACCTCGAGGAAATGATTTCCCGACCCGAGCGTCCCAAGCTGAGGTTTCCCACGTTGTTTGGCGCGGGCGCTGACGGCATCAGGATCGGCACCGGCAATGCAGCCTCGTTCTTCCGTGCGATCGAGATCGGCTTCGGATCCCATGCCATGTTCAACGGCCCATTGGGGACCTTTTTGAAGAACCTGGTCGAGATCGTTGTCGGAAATATTCAGCCGGCTCGACTGGCCGGTTCCCGACGGAACGTCGCGAAAGAGTTGATGCACCAGATCGCGAAGCTTGACCTTGACCTCCTTCAACGTCAGATTGCTGTTCAGCAGGCGAACGCCGCAATTGATATCAAAACCAACACCGCCGGGAGAGACCACGCCATCCTGCCCGTCAACAGCGGCTACGCCTCCAATTGGGAAGCCGTAACCCTGATGGATATCGGGCATTGCAAGGGCGCGCCCAACAATGCCGGGAAGCATGGCGACGTTCGCTGCCTGTTCTAGAGACTGATCGCGCCGGATCGCCTCCAGCAACGGCTCACTCGCGTACACAACCGCGTCCGTGAGCATGCCCGCCTTATACGTCCTTGGAATCAGCCAGCGATAATCGTCGATTTTCTCGAGCTGCATATCAAACGTCCACGAACACCCGGATCTCCCAACCATCCGATGTCGGATGACTTTCAAATTGATGGTAGGTCGCGGCCTTGACTGCAGTGCGAAACTCATGCCGGTCGATGTCAAATCGCTCTCCTCGCGCGCGGCCGGTGATCTCGCCGTTAGTCCACGAGTCGATTTCAAACTCGACGAACACGAGCCCATCTGTGTCGAAGAAGAAGAGGACTTCGTTCAGCCAGTTGATGATCTGTGCCGTCTCGTCCGTGCCGGGTGCTTTGAAATAACGTTCCTCGACGGGACGGAATGGAGAGGGATTCACCAGGATGCTGACCAAGCCTTGAGAAGCGGCGACAAGCGCTTCTTCGCGCGTGCGGCCGCGCGCGCGAATCCCGACATCGGAGGTGTGTTCGAGAAATTCAAACATGGAAATGAGCCACAAAAAACCACAAAGGACACAAAATTGGTGTTCTTTGTGCCTTCTTGTGGCCGTCCTACTTAAATATCCAGTTCTATATTCCAGTATAGATAATCGCGCCAGCTATCCGGCGGCGATTTCAGTCGGAAAGTAACGTGGAATGCGGGCAGCCAATGGGGTTCGGTCGGCTGACGAATCAGGTGCATGCCGGCCTCTTCGGGCGTACGGCCGCCTTTCCTATGATTGCACCGGAAGCAGGCGGCAACGATGTTATCCCAACGCTTCTGGCCACCGAGCGCAACAGGCATGACGTGGTCGAACGTCAGATCCTCGGAAGGAAATTTTTTGCCGCAGTACTGACACGTGTAATCATCGCGCGCATAGATGTTCGCACGCGAAAACTTCACACGATTCAGGTTCTTGACTCGGACATATTTAAGCAGCCGGATGATCGACGGCAGCTTGACGGCAAAGGTGATGGAATGAACCTGCTCGTCATATTCTTCAATGACTTCAACTTTTCCGGCGAAGAATAGGGTGAGTGCCTTTTTCCAGGAAATGATTCGAAGCGGTTCGTACGAGGCATTCAGCAGCAGTGTCGCATTCATCTTAAAAGCAGATTTTTCAGATAAGTCGCGGCTTTGTCAAGGCCTTTCCACCCTCAAACCCTTGTCACTACTGGGTTTTAACGATCTGTTACAATGTTTGAATGCTCGAAAAAGAAAATCACCTCAGGCGCATTCTGCGCGAGATGAAATCCTGCATCGTGGCGTTTAGCGGAGGCGTGGACAGTTCGTATCTCGCTCTCATTGCGCATCAAGAGCTTCGGTCGAACGCATTAGCCGTGACAGCCGAGAGTCCAAGTTATCCCACTCATCAGCGGAAAATCGCCGTCGACCTTGTGAGACGCTACAACTTTCGCCATGAATTCATCGAGTCAGAAGAAATGGAGGATTCGAATTACGTCGAGAATCCCTCGAATCGCTGCTATTTCTGCAAGCAGGAACTGTACTCCCGCCTTCAAGAAATGGCGAGAGTACGCGGGTTTCGATATGTCGTCGATGGGAACAATTTGGATGACATGGGCGACTACCGGCCGGGCCGTCAAGCCGGTCGCGAACTGGAGATCCGCAGCCCTCTTATCGAAGCCGGCTTGAACAAGGCGGAAATTCGCGAGCTTTCCCGACAGCAGGGTCTTCCGACGTGGAATCAGCCGGCATCCGCGTGCCTGTCATCGCGCATTCCGTACGGTTCACCAGTCACCATCGAGAAGCTGCGCATGATCGATCAGGGAGAGGAAATCATGCGGGCTCTCGGCTTCAGTCAAACGCGCGTCCGCCATCATGGCGAGATCGCGCGGATTGAGATCGCGCGGGCAGAAATGCCAAAGGCCTTGAACATCGAGGTGTTCGATCGCCTTAGCCACGAATTCAAGAAGATCGGGTTCCGTTTCGTTGCGATTGATGTTGATGGTTACCGGACGGGCGCGCTCAATGAAAGCCTGACGCAGATCACCGTTTCCTCTAAATGAAAATTCTTGTCGTCGGATCCGGTGGACGAGAACACGCTATCGTCGAGGCTTTGGCGCAAAGTCCTGAGGTTCGCAAGATCTATGCAGCGCCGGGCAATGGGGGAATTCGCGAACAGGCAGAACTTATTTCGATTGAACCTAATAATATCGAGGCCGTCGCGGACTTTGCCACCGCAGAACGGATCGATCTGACGTTTATCGGCCCCGAGATGCCGCTGAGCAAAGGTATCGTTGACGCCTTCCGTCAGCGCGGCCTTGTCATCATTGGTCCCACTGCCGATCAAGCGCGTCTGGAATCCAGCAAAATCTTTGCGAAGCAGTTCTTCAAAAAAAATGGCATTCCGACGGCGGAGTCTTCGGAATGTTCAACGCCGGCCGAGGCATACGCGATTCTGGAACGTTCGAAATATCCGATCGTAATCAAGGCTGATGGGCTCGCCGCCGGCAAAGGAGTCGTGATCGCGGAGAACCCGGCCGATGCACGTCTCACGGTTCAGCAATTCATGCAATCGAAGGCGCTGGGAGAAGCCGGATCACGATTGGTCATCGAGGAATTTCTCGAAGGCGAGGAAGCTTCGTTCCACGTTTTCGCCGACGGCCCCCATTTCCAGCCAATGGTTGCGGCACAGGATCACAAGCGCCGTTTCGATGGCGACAGGGGTCCGAATACCGGTGGAATGGGTGCCTACTCCGTGGACACGATTCTCTCGCGCCAACAGCAACACGCCGTTCTCCAACGAATCATCGAACCGACACTCGCAGCCGCAAAATCTTATTCCGGGATTCTGTATGCAGGTCTCATGCTCACATCCGCCGGACCTAAGTTGCTCGAATATAACGTGCGGTTCGGCGATCCCGAAACTCAAGTTATCCTCTCGCGATTGAAGACGGAGTTGCTGGACGTCCTCATCGACATTGCCGAACACCGGCTGCCTTCCAGAAAATTGGAGTGGCGGCAGGACGCCGCAGCCACTGTTGTACTTGTTACGAGCGGCTATCCGGGGAAAGTTGAAACCGGAAAACAGATCTTTGGACTCGAAGAAGCCAAGCGAGTCGAGGGCGTCAAAATCTATCACGCCGGCACGCGTTTTGGAGACGGAAAGATCTATACGACAGGGGGGCGCGTGCTCAATGTGACTGCGCGCGGAAGCACATTGGCCGAGGCTTTGGACCGGGCGTACTTTGCCGCGCAGATGATAGAATTTGAAGGGAAGGACTACCGAAAAGACATCGGAAACAAAGGACTCGCAAAACAACGGTGAAACCAGTCGTCGGCATTATCATGGGCAGCGATTCTGATCTTCCCGTCATGCAGGAAACGGCGAAGGTCCTGAAACAGTTTGAAATTCCCTACGAAATTGGTGTCTATAGCGCGCATCGCTCTCCGCATCGAACGCTAGATTACGTGAAATCCGCGCGCGAACGCGGACTCAAGGTGATCATTGCCGGTGCGGGAAGCTCAGCTCATCTCGCCGGAGTCACAGCCGCCGAAACGACGTTGCCTGTTATCGGCATTCCGATAGATAGCTCGCCGCTTTCCGGTCTCGATGCGTTGTTATCGACAGTGCAAATGCCGCCTGGGGTTCCGGTTGCCACCATGGGAGTGGGAAAGTCCGGTGCGACGAATGCGGGCATGTTCGCCGTGCAGATTCTCGCGCTCAACGATGAGAAGCTGGCAAGAAAATTGGCCGAGTACAAAGATCAGCTCGAGAAATCCGTCGCGGATAAGAACAAGCAAGTACAGCAAGGGCAATTGTAGCGGCAATGGAGAAAACGTTTTTCATCACGAATTTTGGCTGCCGGGCTTCGCAATCCGAGGGTGCATCGATTCATCAGGAACTCTTGGAATCGCACGCGGTCGAGTCGGAATCCGCCTACGAAGCCAACGTCGTCGTGGTCAACTCCTGTACCGTTACCTCCGAGGCCGACCGAGACGTTCGCCAGACGATTCGACGCATCGCTTCCCGCAATCCTAGCGCCCAGATCATCGTCACCGGCTGCTACGCGCAGCGCGCGCCGGAAGAATTGGCAGCTCTTCCGCAAGTCCGCTTCGTCGTCGGAAATTCACACAAATCCCTCGTCGGCCAATTCGCTTTGAATCTTCTTCACGACGACTTCGGCACACACGGCCGCGCGGAAATCCTGTGCAGCAGCATTTTTCTGGAGCGTGAACTCAGGCCTCCATCACACGTCGGTTCCGGGGGACGGACGCGCGCGGTCGTGAAGGTACAGGACGGCTGCAACGCCAACTGTTCGTTCTGCATCATTCCGTCGGTTCGCGGGCGAAGCCGGAGTTTTGAACCGGAAGCGGCCATTGCGGAAGTGCGCGATTTGGTGGCTCGCGGCTACAAGGAAGTCGTCTTCTCAGGAATTCACCTGGGAACATACGGACGCGACCTTCAATCGAAGACGAGCTTTTACGAACTGATTTGCCGGGCTCTCGAGGTGCGCGGTCTCGAACGATTGCGCGTGAGTTCGATCGAGCCGCTGGAGGTCGTTCCCGAATTGATCGATTTGGTCGCGAGAGATCCGCGCATGGCGCATCATTTTCATATCCCGCTCCAGAGCGGCTCTGCGCGCATCCTGCGATCGATGTACCGCCCGTATTCGCCTGATTACTACGTGCAACTGGTTTCACGTATTCGCACCTGCGTTCCGGATGCCGCCATCGGGGCGGATGTGATGGTCGGTTTTCCCGGTGAGACGGATGAGGATTTCTTTGAGACGTATCGATTGATCGAGCAATCGCCGCTGACTTATCTTCACGTTTTTCCCTATTCCTCCCGCCCCGGAACCATTGCTGCCGGTCTTCCGAATCACATTCCGGAACATGTGTCCCGCTTCCGCGCAAAAGTGTTAAGGAATCTCATCGCACGAAAGAACGAGGCATTCCGCCGCAAGATGATCGGCACTGAAGTTGAAGCCCTGACATTAGAGGACGGCACCGCACTGAGCAGTAACTTCCTACCGGTGGTGATTTCGGAAGCTGTTCCTGTGAATGAATGGGTCCGTCTTCTCGTTACAGGATTGGACCGGGATCGCGGGCTTCTCGCCTCCAGGATCACGACCGCGCACGAAACCCACTGATCGACAAAGTTGATGGACTAAGCGGACCGGCGCGTTGCTCTGCCGGCCAGCAGCCTCGTGCAGTCAAGCAGTTAGCGATGGCAAAACACTTGCGTAGTCCTGGTGGGAGGTGTCCATGCAAACTGCATTTTGGTCCCTTAATTCATGGAAAGCCGCGATGATTCTGGCCGCGGCATTTGTGCTCAGCTTCTGCGCAACCGTTGTTGTTCTAATAGAAACCGGAATCTGACGAATGGCATCCGCAACCCGAAGTGGAGGACAGCAGATGAAATCGAGTGAAAAATCGAGTGAAAATTTCGTGCTCAAAATACTGGCGGTCGCAAACCTCGTGCTGGTCCTGGCACTCGGTTTTGGATTGCTTTCAATGAAAGACACACTTGCGCGTCGCATCGCTAAAGTCGAATCGATGAATGAACAGACACAGTCGGAAAACGAGAAGATTCTAGAGATACGATCATCGGAAACCGACAAGAAAATGAACGACCTCGTCGCGGATCTGGACCTGATTAAGCGGAAGGTTGGTATGACTTCCCTCGAGCTGAACCATGCTCGAAATATAGCGCAGACCCTTAAACGACAGCAGGAACAGTCCAGCAAAGAGTTAGCCAGTCAGCTCGCCGCGAAAGCGAACTCCTCGGAGGTCGATGTGGCTCGCCAAGAAGCAGCCACTCGAATCTCGGAGGTTCAGCAGGATTCGGAATCCAAACTTGGAGACGTCTCAGGAGAAGTCACTGGAATCAAGCGTGACCTTCTGGCGACGCGCGACGATTTCGGCCGCCAGCTGATCGATGTGAAGAACAGTCTAAGCGAGCGTATCGCGAAGAATTCCAGCGAATTGGCTGAGCTTCGAAAGAAAGGTGAGCGGGATTATTTCGAATTCGACATTAGCAAGAACTCAAAGCAGCAATTTCAGCGTGTGGCCGACCTTCAACTCGCACTGCTGAAGACAGATACCAAAAAGCACAAGTACAATGTAGCAATTCAGGTCGACGACAACCGGCTCGAAAAGAAAGACCGAACGACAAACGAACCTGTCCAGTTTCTCGTCGGGCGTGATCAACTCCGATATGAGGTCGTGGTTAATGCCGTCGATAAAGACCGGATACGTGGATACGTGAGCACACCGAAAGACAAAGTGCTGGCCGCGGAAGCGCCGCAATTCCGGTTGCAATAACTCGATCCACAGGCTTCAGGCCTCCAAAATCACGACCGCGCACGAAACCAACTGATCGTGCGTAAGCGACACGTAAAATCTCTTCGCTCCCATTGCAGTCGCCTTGGCAAGAGCTTCGCCGTGCAGGCGAAGCTCAGGCTTTCCTGAGGGTAGGCGCTCGACTTCGACATCCTTCCACTTCACACCTTGGGCCCAGCCGGTGCCCAGGGCTTTGAAAGCTGCTTCCTTTGCGGCGAAGCGGGCAGCATAGTGGATCTCCGATTTGACACAATTCTTGCAGTAAGCGATCTCCTCTTCTGTATATATTCGATTTAAGAAGCGGTCCCCGAAGCGCTGAACGGAATCGCGAAGGCGGTCGTTTTGAACGACGTCGATGCCGATACCGGTAATCATTAGCTCTATGTTACAGATAAAACGCCGGGATCAAATAACGTTCCTTCAGTCCGAAGCGCTTAGCCGGGTCCCCGGCATCATTCAGGCATTCTCTACTCGGCGGGGCGATCACACGGATCTCAGCCTCGGCCCGCATTCATCTCCTAATCCGATCGTGCAGATGAATCGTGTCCGATTTCTTGCGGCTGTTGGGGCACCTGGCTGGCCGGTTATGAAATTGAGACAAGTCCACTCGGGCACGGTCGTCGCTATAGACGACACATCCGCTGCGAATGACGCGGTTGAAGGCGATGCGGCCGCGACCGACCTCAAGGGAATCGTCCTGGGCATTCAAACTGCGGATTGTGTGCCCATCCTTGTCGCCGATTCACGTGGAGCGGCCGTTGCAGCGATTCACGCGGGCTGGCGCGGCACCGCAGCACGTATTGTTGAATCGACGGTCGCAAGATTTCGCGAGAAGTTTTCTTTGGAGCCAAAAGATCTCATCGCGGCGGTTGGTCCCCATATTGGTGTCTGTTGCTACGAGGTGGGTCAGGATGTCGTTGATGCCATCGGCGATCCAGTCTTTTTCGAAAGCAGACCGCATTGGGCCAAGCCGCATTTGAACCTCGGCGCGGCCAACCGGCGACAGCTCATAAACGCAGGCTTACACGACGAACAAATCGAAGTCTCATCGTTGTGCACCCGATGCCGCGGAGATCTGTTTCATTCCTACCGGAGGGATGGCAAGAAAACGGGGCATATGCTCTCCGTCATCGGTATCGTTCCATGAAAAAGCCGCGGGCAACGCTGGATCGAATCCTTTCCAAAGCGGGCATCGCTTCGCGCACGACCACGCGCGGATGGATCGAAGAAGGCCGTGTCAAGGTCAATGGCCGCGTCATCCGGAATCCGGATCACTGGGTCGAAACGGGAAAAGATGTTGTCCACTTGGACGGGCTGAAGGTCCGAGAAGAGAAAAAGATATACGTCGCCTTGAATAAGCCGACGGGTGTCGTTACCTCCTTCGGCGATAACAGGTATCGCCCTACCGTATACGACTACCTCAGAAGTCTGGACCGGTGGGTCTTTCCCGTAGGACGTCTCGACATGGACACTTCGGGCCTTTTGATCCTCACGAACGACACGCAATACGGCGAGGCTTTGCTTCAACCGGAATCGAAGATACCCAAGACTTACTATGTGAAAGTCGATGGTGTCCTGACGGCTGAGGAATATTTCAAGCTCGCGTACGGTCTCGACATCGGCCACAGTGAGGTAAGCGGAAGAGCTGTCGTTCACGAGGTCCGGGTAAGCGACAAATACACCTGGTTTGAGCTAACGATTTCTGAGGGCAAGAATCGTCAGGTTCGACGCATGTGCGAAGCCGTTGGCCACGCGGTACTCAAACTGGTACGTATACAAATCGGAGATCTTTCACTCGGCGATTTGCCCGTCGGGCAATTCAAAGTTCTGACCCAAAAGGAAACGCAAAAGGCGCTTCAAAAATGACCGATCCGTCGGGTAGGATGTGTACTTATGAAGTCACTCATTGTTGCTTTGCTTCTGGCGATGCAGGTTCAAGGCGTGGCCCCGAACATCTCCGGCTTTTCCATCCAGGGCACGACGGTCAACCTGAATTCCTTTAAGGGTAAGAAGTCCGTCCTGGTCGTCTTTTACCGGACTCAGGCTTGAGGGTTCTGCCGCGCGCAGCTCGGCGAGCTGCAAAAAAATTATCCGAAGATTAAGAGCCTCGGGGCGGAGATGATTGCAGTGAGTGCAGATGCCCCTGCCGATGGTCAAAAGGTCGCGACCGAGTTGAACCTGACCTACCCGATCCTCTCCGATATCTACAAAAATTTCATAAAGCAGTACGGAGTGCTACACCCGACGGAAGGCATCGCACGGCCTTCGATGTTCATTGTGAACAAGGAAGGCAAGATTGTTTGGAAGTACGTTGGAGCGGAGGCGAGCGACCGCCCGCCCATCGATACGGTGCTCCAGCAACTGGCGGCAGCGAAATAATTCGGGGACAGACACCGAATTACTGAAGTAAAGAAATTCGGTGTCTGTCCCCCGAATTACACCAATCTGCCCGGATTTTTCTTATAGCGATTCACGATCGCATCGGCACTCATGTACGCAAGCGCTTGAATCGTGAGGGTCGGATTGAACCCGCTCATCGTCGGAAATGTCGAACTGCCGATGATGAATAGGTTCGGAATATCCCAGCTTTGGCCGTAGCGGTTTACGACCGAAGTCTTCGGGTTATCGCCCATGCGCGTCCCGCCTTCGTGATGCGCGCCCGGAGCACCTGCGCCCATGGGCGAGCGCCAGTACCGTGTCGCACCCATGGCGGCGGCTAACTGCTCCAGCTTGCCAGTCAAGAACTCGATGCGCGCGAGCTCATTAGGCCGGCGCCAATCATAGGTCAGCCTCGGCGCTGGTAATCCCCACTGATCACGGACGGTAGGATCGAGATCGATGGTTTGGTCGGCATAGGGCAAGTTCTCAGTTTGCGCAATAACGGCGGCGTAACGCGCGAAATACTTCGCAAGGAAATCGCGATAAGCAGCGCCCCACCGCGGAATACCAGGCGGCGGATTCATGCTCATGGCGGCGCCGATGGGACCGCCTTCCAGATCCGCGGGTGAGACGGAGATCTGACCGCCCCGGATGAATTTCAATCCACTGTGGTCGAAGTTGTCCGCGTTGAAATCGTCGAGGCTGTGTTTCTGCGCATTCGGCCCCATGTAGATGTTGACAAACCGGTCCTCGAACGTCGCGAACACTCGGGGAGTGATGTGCGCCATGAGATGCTTACCGAGCTGGCCGCTCGAGTTGGCCAATCCGTTCGGGAATTTCCTCGTCTTTGAAACGAGCAGCAGACGCGTATTGTCGTAGATAAAAGTCGCAAGAATGACGAGCTCCGCCTCGATGGTGTTCGTGGAGCCATCCGGTCCGTAATACGACACGCCGGTCACACGCCCGCTGTTGTCACTGTTCACGCGGAAGCACATCGTGCCGGTCAACAGCTTGAAGTTGCCGGTCGCATCAGCCTCCGGAAGTTTCGTGACGAGGATGCTGGATTTCGCGCCGACGTGGCAGCCAAACGCCTGGCAAAATCCGCAGTAAGTGCAGCTCGGCCGGCCATGATACGACTGCGAGAGGATCGCGCGCGGTGTCGAGAAGGGGTGGTGGCCGAGCTTGTGAGCCCCCTCTTCAAAGATGAGGCCCGATTGATCCGCAAGCAACGGCGGCAGCGGATACTCCCGGCGGCGCGGCGCTTCAAATATATTGCCGCCTTCGATCTTACGTCCTTCGAGGTTTCCAGCCTTGCCCGATACGCCAAGCTCGTACTCCGCGCGATCGTAAAAAGGTTCGAGATCCGCGTAAGTCAATGGCCAATCAATCAGCGATGAGTCTTTTGGGATCGCCGACGATCCATAGCGCTGAATCGTCTGTGACCGCACGCGGAAGTCGTCCTCATGAAAGCGCCAAGAGACGGCCCCATAATGGACCGTCCCGCCGCCGGCCTGATTGCCATAGTTCAGAATGGGAAGCGGCTTCGCGGCCGCGTTCGCACTCGCGCGCCAGGTCACCGGCTGGCGCTTTGCGTTTGGACGCAGATCCTGCCGCTGGAAGTAACGCAATTCGTCCTGACCGCTGAAATCCGCCGTGCTCAGGCGCGGGCCACGCTCCAGGCCAATGACTTTCATTCCTGCTTTGCCAAGCTCGGCGGCGAGTATTCCGCCTACAGCGCCCATACCGACGATGACGACATCCGTTTTTTCGGTTGCCATAACCTATACCTCCGCGTCTACAGGCCAGTGACTGGCGCGCGAGAGAACGCTTGTTTGCTCTCCAGGTCCGTTCTGGTAAAGATCGGCTGTGCGCCGGGAAAGCCCACCAAACGCCATCCCGCAAAGTCTTTATTGCCGCCGTAGATCGGGTCGGCGAACATTCCTTCCATCGTGTGCGTGCGGATTGTATTGAAGAACTCCTGTGCCGTGGGCCACGTGAATTCTGTGGCCTCGCCCTGCTCGAGTGCTCTGATCACTTCGTCCTGACGCGCGGCATTCAGCCGCACGAACGGCTCGTTGTATCTTTTGCGGCACAGGGCATCGAGTTGCGCCAGCCCGTGCCGGTAGAAATCCTGAAGATCTGCGTAAGCGCCTGCCAGGGCGAGATCAATGTAATGGAGTACTCCCGTATCGTGTGCGCCAGGCTTTCCGGGCGCACCCGGCATCAGCCGTTCTGTGAATGCCGCGACGGTCGCCGCATCGTCGCGGTTGAAAAACGCGCCATGCCGGTCCTCGCCTGAATGCGATTGAGCGGAAGCGTTTGCTTCCTTCGGCGATTCGGTAGTCTGAGCCGGCACGAGTTCCGCACCGGCAATGGCTCCCGTTCCAACGATTGCGCGCACCAAGAATGTGCGGCGTCCCGGATCATGTTCCGTCATTGACCTACCCCCTCTTACTTTGCTTGACTTTGCACCATATTCCAGTCGCTCAACTGGGTCAATCTAAACCGACCCCGTCCAACAAACGTGGAACGAACCACAAAAAGCACAACAACGTAATTTCTCCGATATAATCGACGCACTTATCATTTCACTGTCGATTCAAATTCCGGAGGTTCTGATGCGTAACGCCGTGTTGCTAATTATCATGAGTTCGGTGTTTGTCTGGGCGCAGACCTCGCCACTATCTCCGGAACAACGAGCCACGTTCCATGGGCGACAGAGTGAGGCGGTGGAGCCGTTCCGAATCGTCGGCAACATCTACTATGTGGGCGCGAGAAACATTGCGTCGTACCTCATCACCACGCCCGAAGGGCACATCATGATAGACACCGGCACAAAGGAGATGCATGACGTGATCCGGACGAATGTCGAAAAGCTTGGTTTCAAGCTGCAGGACATCAAGATACTTCTATCGGGACATGCCCATTTTGATCACGTACAGGGACACGCGGCCATGAAAAGGCTGACGGGCGCGAAAGTTATGGCGATTGGCGAGGACGCTCGAGCGCTAGAAGCCGGAGCCGACTTGTCACCGCTGGGCGATGAGGGATGGGAGCCGGTCAAGGTCGATCGCGTGTTAAAGGACGGCGACACGGTCATGCTTGGTGGGACAACATTACGCGCTGTTTTGACACCCGGCCATACGCCGGGATGTACCACGTGGACGACTGGGGTTGAGGAAAAGAGGAGGCCCTACTCTGTCGTTTTTCAGGCCTGCGGAGGCCCCAACGCTGGAGTCAAGCTGATTGGGAACTCAAAATTTCCGAGGCTCGTCGAAAACACGCTGCGGACGTTCCAGGTCCAGGAAACTCTCAAGCCCGACATCTACCTGCCGATGCATCCGGAAACTTATTTTGCCGGCAAGGTCGAACGTATCAAGGCCGGCGAAACACCGCATCCGTTGTTCGATCCGGACGCTTACACCAAACTGATTTCCGAGACGGAAGCCAATTTTCAGAAGCGGGTCCAAGAAGAGCGCGCGAAGGCAATTCGGATACAGTGAGCAATTTCTTGCGCTTCAGAAATTGCTCGCCGTCCCCGAATTGCCCAGCGGTAGTATAGACGTATGGGCGGCACCAATCCTTACGTCAATCAAGAGGCGCCGGCTCCGGCGACTCAAAAATTTACGATTACTTTTCTGCCCATGAACGTTACCGTGGAAGTGGATCCGGAAAAGATCCCGTTTGGCGTGACTGGTCTGCCGGGCAGCATTCTGGACATTGCTCTGGCTCACGGTATCAATCTCGATCACGCCTGCGGGGGTGTGTGTGCCTGCTCGACCTGCCACTGTATTGTGCGCGAAGGTCTGGAAACAATTTCAGAAATGAGCGAGGCTGAGGACGAAGAGCTCTCATTCGCGCCGGGTCTTACCCCCAATAGCCGGCTGAGCTGCCAAAGCGTTCCCAATGGCACGCGAAACCTTGTTGTGGAAATTCCGAATTGGAACCGGAATGTGGTACGCGAGAGCCATTGAGAAAATCTTTTTAATTCTTCACCGAACACGGGTATAAAATGTGGCCGCAATCCTGACACTGGTACAAAATTAGAGATGCGGCTACAGGCCGCTGAAGAGTGAGCTCACGATGAACGCACGAAAACACGTTTGGGTCTTCGGTAATGGTCTTCTTTGCGTTTTGTGTGCCGGAGTTATATCCATTGCCGCGCACCCGCAGCAAAATCCGCCACAGGAGAATGCGCAGCCGCAAACTCCTCCAACGGATCCCCAGGATCCACGATTCAAACTCAATGTTGAAGTCGAACTGGTGAACATTACAGCCACGGTCCTCGACGAGCAAGGCAAGTACATGGATGGGCTGAAGCTCGAAGATTTTCAAGTCTTTGAGGACGGGGAAGAGCAAAAGATTTCCTTCTTTTCACATGACCTGCGCGTGCCGATCAGCGTTGGTGTGCTGATCGACAACAGCGGCAGTATGCGCCACAAATTGCAGCAAGCTTTGCAGACGGTACGAGAGATCGCAACTGCGCTCGGCCCGCAAGATGAAATGTTCGTGATTTCCTTCAATTCCGATGTGGATGTCCGCCATCACTTCACGACCAACATGCAGGAGATTCAGCGCAGCTTCAGGGACATCAAGGCAGGTGGCGAGACCGCGGCCTACGACGCCATTCAGCTAGCCGTGACGGAAGAAATGAAGAAGGCAAAGCACAACAAAAAGGTTTTGCTCATGGTCACCGATGGGTTCGATACCAAAAGCCACATCAATTCGGCGCAGGTTGAAGACGTCCTGAAACGCGCCGAGGTCCTCGTCTACGCTATCGGGATCGATGATGATGACGATGACCCGCTCGTTTTACGTAGGACGCGCTATCACATCTATCACTATATGCTTGGCCGCCTCACCAGTATCAGCGGAGGACGCGCCTTCCGTCTCTTTACGGGCAGAAACTACGCCTTGAACAGTCTGGCGCAGGTGCTTCTGGAGGAACTGCATCAGCAGTACACGCTCAGTTATTATCCGGTTGTGGGACGGGATAAGAATGCCTGGCGTCAAGTCGAGGTGAAGGTCAAGAGAGCGGGTTCGCAAATCCGGCACCGTACCGGGTATTACATCAACCAGCCTAGCAAGGCATCAAATTAAAGCACGGCAAAATAGTCGCCGCGCGGTCTGCTGGCCATCTCGAGGCGCGCGCGGTCGAATTGTATGCGCGCGTCGATAGCGATTTCCACAAGAGCGGGATCGAATTGAGTTCCGGCATTGCGTTTGATTTCGTCCAATGCCTCGTTTGTAGTCATGGCACGGCGGTAAGGCCGATCACTTGTTATGGCGTCAAACGTGTCGGCGATGAAAATGAATCGCGACTCTAGCGGGATCATCTCTGCTTTCAAGCCGTTTGGATAGCCTTTTCCGTCAAACCGCTCATGATGATGCCGCACCGCCGGCTCGACATTGAATCCGTAGAGCGTACGCACAATACGTCCACCGATCTCCGGATGCGTTTGGATCTCACAGTACTCATGCACGTCAAGCGCGACGGGTTTGCATAGCACCTCGCTGCGTACACCGATCTTGCCGATGTCGTGCAAGATGGCTCCCATTCTCAGGTTGAAGATCCACTTTTCGTCGAATCCCCCATGCCGCCGGGCCAGCAATTCTGCGTAGCGTTCCACGCGGTCGCAATGTCCGGCGGTATACGCATCTTTCGCTTCTATTGATTTGGCGTGCGCCCGGACCGAGGAGACCAGAATCTTCCTCATTTCTTCTTCGTGATGAACCAGAATGTGCTGCTTTTCGGACTCGCTCTTGTGGAGCAACTGCTCGAGATGCGTCCGCTCCTGTTCGTGCTGGCGCAAAATGCGCCGGCGCTCCGTCGCGCGTTCCAGGCTTGTTTCGAGTTCAGCGAGCGTAAAGGGTTTGTTCAAAAAATCGAATGCGCCCGCCCGAAGAGCTGCGACGGTTGTCGCGGAATCGGCGAATCCGGTCAAGAGGACCGAAACGATCGTGGGATCGATGCGGGAAAGCCGTTGGACAAGCTCGACGCCGCCGACCTCCGGCATCCGCAAGTCCGTGTACACCAAACCGTATTGGGAGGGATCGCGTTCGATGTGCTTCAGTGCGGCCCGTCCATTTTCCGCGACTTCCGCTTCCATCCCTTTGGACCGAACGGCATCCGCCAGTGCGTTGCGGTAATGGCTCTCATCATCGACGACTAAGACGCGTTCCATGGCAGTCTTATCGTCGGACGCCGAAGGTGCCTTTAGCCGCAGTTACGCACGCGCCGCCATATGCTCGATCAGGCCGATACGTTTGATCTTTTCAATGAGAGTTGTACGCTTCAGATTCAGCAATTTCGCGGCAAGTTTCTTGTTACCGTTGGTTTTACGGAGGCTCTGAAGAATCAATTCCCGCTCCATGTCGGTGACGACATCCTGGAAATTGATGCCCCCTTCGGGAATTTCAATCAACGGGACGAAGTTCAAGGAGTCACGATTTTGAATTTCTGCTGGCAAGTCCGCCGGAAGAAGTGCCGGCCTGTTAGCAGTCAATGCAACCATGCGCTCGACGATATTCTCCAATTGCCGAACATTGCCCGGCCAGTCATATGCCATCAACGCTTTGAGGACCTGAGGTGAGATAGTCTTCAGATCGAGTTTGTGCGTTTCGCAGAAATGTTCGATGAAGCGCTGCACCAACAAAGGAATATCTTCGCGCCGTTCGCTCAGCGGCGGCAGATCGATCGGGATAACATTCAACCGGTAATAAAGGTCTTCGCGGAAGGTACCGTCTTTGACCATCTGTTCGAGGTTAGAACTTGTTGCCGCAACGATGCGAACGTCCACTTTCACAGTGCTGTTACCGCCAACTCGTTCGAACTCGCGTTCCTGCAGTACGCGCAACAATTTCACTTGAAGCGCTACCGGCATGTTGCCGATTTCATCCAGGAAAATCGTTCCGCCGTTGGCTTGCTCGAATCGACCGATACGTGTCTGAACTGCGCCAGTAAAGGCGCCTTTCACATGCCCGAATAATTCCGATTCCAACAGGTTTTCAGGAATTGCGCCGCAGTTGATGCTGACCATCTTCTGGTCCTTGCGCGGGCTGTTGAAATGAATCGCTTTTGCGATCAGCTCTTTCCCGGTGCCGGTTTCACCCTGGATCAGTACGGTGCTGGTCAACCCAGCGATGGTCTCGACCAATTCAAAGATCCGCTTCATCGCGCGTCCGGTGCCGATGATGTTATTGAAGCCGTATCGTTCATCCAACTGCTTGCGGAGGTACTGATTTTCGAAGCGGAGGTGGCGTTCCTTGAGCCCCTTCCGAACCATGATCGGAAGCTCGACTAACTTGAACGGCTTTGTCAGGTAGTTATAGGCACCTTTTTTAATCGCGCTCACGGCGGTTTCGATGGTGCCGTAGCCGGTGATGACGATGCCGATGATTTCCGGATATCGAACCATCGACTCTTCCAACAGCTCGACACCCGTCTTTCCGGGGAGATTGTGATCCGTGATCAGGACGTCGTAGGCCGTCTGGGACAATTTATCGGCAGCTTCCTCCGCGGACCCTGCCTGATCGACCTCAAACCCGTCGAGTGTCAAAACGTCGACAATAGCCTTCCGAAGATCTTCTTCGTCGTCGACTACCAGGATTTGTTCCCTGTTGATATCCATATCTCTAGCCTCCTGCTAAGAATTTGTCGATTACACCTATGGGGATCCTAAAGATTTCAAGAAATTGGCCGATACAGGGGATATGGTGAACATTGCTGAGCTGTTTCCAGGGAAAGTTCGCATTCTCGTCGTAGACGATGACAGTGACTTGAGATTGACGCTTTGCGAATATCTGGAGTCAAGCAATTTCAATGTCTTATCAGCGCGCGACGGCTCAGAAGCCATCCATCTTTTGCAGTCCCAGAGATCCAACTTCGACATCATATTCACCGACCTCGTTATGCCGTCCGGCCCGGACGGGGTGGAGGTGCTGAAGGTCGCGAAGCAATTCTATCCGTCGAGCTATGTCGTTGTAATGACAGGCTATTCTTCCATTGAAACTGCCATCGAGTCCATCCGGTGCGGTGCCTTCGATTACCTCACCAAGCCGTTCAAACTCGCTCAAATCGACATTATCGTGAACCGGATTCTCGAGTACCTCGCAATGCTTGACGATAACAAGAGGTTATCCGCCAAACTGGCCGTGATTACTGAAAAATCCACGACGATCGATGCCAGGCTCGAACGAATCGAACTCCTACTCAGCAGCCTCATTGCCAAAGTTCCGACATAGTCCAAGACATTGACATTGTTGGATTGTTGACAGCAGCCTCGGCTTGCTACCTGTCAAACAGCCGTCAAATGGGGTGTTTTGTTGTCAGGAGTTCGACGCTTCCGTGCGTTGAACTAGGCAAAAATTGCCCTAAGTCTATGGTTTGCCTATGCACACGTTTGTGGCACTCCGACTGCCCATACCGGCCGCGATGAGTGGGAACGCAATCACCCTTGAAGACCTTTTACTGAGATTTCAGTCGGCTTCGGAATCTCTGGAACGTTCGTACCGGGAACTCCAAGGACGGGTTCAAGCTCTCACAGCGGAGCTGGAGAGAGAACGGGAAGAACGGATTCGGCTGGAACGGCTGGCAGCGATGGGTGAAATGGCCATGGAGTTGGCGCATGAAATTAGAAATCCACTCGGAAGCATTGAACTCTACGCGTCGATGCTCGATGGCGACTACGCTGAACAGATCGTGCGGAGTGTACGTTTGCTGAATCACTCGGTCACGAACGTTCTTCAGTTCGGTAGGCCCGTTGTGCCGGAGCCGGAACGGATGTCGGTGAGCCGGTTACTCGAAGGGATTCGAGTCTTTCTTCAGCCGATCGCACAGCAAAAGCGGATTCGAATCGTAACGGATTGTGACTCGGAATGCCTGGCTGTTGCCGATCAGGAGCTGCTGCACAGGATGTTGCTGAACCTTGTACTCAATGCAGTTCGCGAGACCCCCATGGATGGAACGGTGCGCCTTTCGGGGCGAGTCGCAGGAAGCGACGTGTTGATCGCGGTCGAAGATTCGGGACCGGGAATTCAGGAAGAACGACTGGCCCGGATCTTTGACCCGATGTTCTCTACAAGCCGCGAGGGATGCGGCCTGGGGCTTCCGATCGTCAAGAAGATTGTCGAAAGCCATAACGGAACAATTACGGTCAGCTCGCGAAACGGAACGAAATTTTTGATTCGGATACCAGCCAACATGCGTGGGGGGACCGGCCAATGCCAGTCCAAGGAGGCCGCCATTGGGAGCGCGTAGCGCGACCAGTAACGGCGGTGTACCAGCTAAGGTTGGCCGCGCGAAGCGCGAGCCCGATAGAGTGAAGCCGTAAACAAATGCCCGACGCTAAACATGGAGGTTGCGCTTGAGCCGGTTGCTCGTTGTTGACGACGATATTCAGATGCTCTCCGCGCTTGAAGCGGCGCTGCGCCGGAAGGGACACACGGTGGAGACGGCATCGAATGGATTCGTTGCCATTTCCAAGTTAGAGAAAGCCCCCTTTCAAGCCATCATTACCGACCTTCGGATGCCGGGGATGGATGGTCTGGAGCTGCTTCAGCAGGTGCGGCGCACCAGACCTTCGTTGCCTGTCGTCGTTTTATCGGCGTATGGCACCGTGCCTACTGCCGTCGATGCGATGAAGGCAGGCGCAAGCGACTTTCTTCTAAAACCCTTTTCGCACACCGCACTCGATGAGATCCTCAACCAACACGTAGCCGCCGGCGGCGGTCCACTGACCGGTAGTCCGCGTTCGTCGGCCGAATCGACAGAAATCATTACGCAGAATTCTCTAATGCTGTCGCTCTTGGATCAGGCAACCCAAGCCGCAAAGACGAATGCCACGATTCTCGTACAAGCGGAAAGCGGCACCGGCAAGGAATTACTCGCGCGATGGATACACAAAAATAGCGCGAACCATAACGGTCCTTTCGTTGCGGTAAACTGCGCAGCGCTTCCGGAAAACTTGCTCGAATCCGAGCTTTTCGGCTACGAGAAAGGCGCGTTCACAGGAGCGAACAATTTCAAGCCCGGTAAGTTCGAACTGGCGCAGAACGGAACCATCCTGCTCGACGAAATCGGCGAGATGGCGCCGCTACTCCAAGCAAAGCTTCTACGCGTCCTGCAAGAACAAGAAGTCGACCGCATCGGCGGCAAACGTCCCATTCCCATCCGCGTCCGGGTGATCGCCACCACGAACAAAGAGCTGAGAAAACTGATCGCACGCGGACAATTTCGCGAAGATCTATTCTTCCGCCTGAATGTCGTTCCGCTGCGCGTTCCTCCGCTACGTGACCGCAAGGACGACATCGCCGTACTTACTGAACATTTCGTCAAGAAATATGGTGCTCCGAGCCAGCCCGATGCAGAAACCCTGGAGTTGCTCCAGCGCTATGGTTGGCCCGGTAACGTACGGGAACTCGAGAACATCATTCACAGATCGTTCGCGTTACGCGGCCGTCTGAAGATTGCACCTGCAGACTTGTTCGATCAGAGTGTTGAATCGCCGGAAGCCGCCTTGCAAGCCGGACAATCCGTCGGTGAAATGGAGCGCAAGCTCATCATGACGACACTCGAGCAGACCGACGGCAATAGGACTCACGCGGCGAGATTGTTGGGTATCTCGCTTCGGACGCTGCGAAACAAACTTCGCGAATACCGGGTAGAGGAGGCGGCAGCCAGATGATCAATCCCAGCGATGCTTCTTTCTTTCCTGCGCTGCAGCACCTTTTGTCATGGACATCCAAGCGGCAGCAGGCCTTAGCAGGCAATGTCGCCAATATGGATACCCCCGGCTACCAGGCACGCGACTACAGTTTCGAGCAGGAACTGGCGACGATGAACCTCACAACGACGGCACCGAACCATATTGCACCGTTAGAGGACACAGCTCACTCCCGTATGTACCAAGTGCATACCAGGCTGAAGCCCAATGGAAACAACGTCGACCTGGAGCGCGAAATGACGGAGATCACCAAGAATGGTCTTCAGTACATCACGCTCGTCCAGTACTTGAATCAGAAAATCCGAACCCTGCGTGCCGCAATTAACGAGGGAGGGAAGGTTTAGCGTATGAATCGCATCGTGAAAACGATGATCAATCGAACGCTGGACATCGGGAGATAAGATGAGCGATTTCAGAGTCTACAACAACCTTCCCCGGATTATGCCGCCGGCAGCGGCGCCCGACCGGCAACCTTCCGGTCCGTCCTCATTCGGCAAACTTCTCAATGAGGCCGTTCAGCAGGTCCATGATGTCGAGAAGGGATCACAAGGCGAGCTTCAAAAATTTCTGAGCAATGAATCCGACGTTCATTCCGTGATGATCGCGTTAGAGAAAGCAGACCTCTCGTTCCAAGTCATGATGCAGGTGCGCAACAAGATCGTCCAAGCGTACCAAGAACTAATGAAATCTCAGGTGTAACCCGAGGATCGTAATCGAGGATGGCCGCTCCAAATCCGTTTGAACAACTTAAAGCGTTCTTTACGCGCTACAGCCTTCAACAGAAGCTAGCCCTAACCGGCTCTGCCGCTCTGGTTTTGGTTCTTTTGTGGGCACTGGTTTATTTTGTCAATCGCGTGGAGTATCAAACGCTCTATGCCGATCTCGATCCGCAGGAAGCCCAAGGCATCGTTCAGAAATTGCAGGAGCTGAAAGTCCCTTACGAACTTGGAACGGACGGACGAACGGTCAAAGTGGCAGCCGATAAGCTTGCCGAAGTTCGCATCCAACTTGCCAGCCAAGGATTGCCGGAAAGCGGCCGCATCGGCTTTGAGATATTCGACCGGACGAATTTCGGCCTTACGAATTTCCAGGAACAAGTCAATTACCAACGTGCGCTCGAAGGCGAGCTGGCGCGGAGCATCATGACACTTACCGAAGTTGAGGCGGCGCGCGTTCACCTTGTGCTCGCAAAGGACTCCCTTTTTCAAAGCTCTGATGAACAAACGAAGGCGTCGGTGATCCTAAAGCTGAAAAATGGACGTTCGTTATCGGGCTCGGCAGCGCAGGGAATCGTCAATATGGTTGCCAGTGCTGTGAAAGGTCTCACTCCCGAGAAAGTCGTTCTGGTCGACTACCGCGGCAAAATCTTATCGCGCAACGAAAGCGGTGAAAGCGGCCTTTCGGCGCAGCAATTGGATGGGCGGCAAAAACTGGAAACCGAGCTCGCGGGTAAAATTGTCCAGATCCTGGAACCGGCTGTCGGACAGGGCAAGATCCGTCCGCAGGTTTCGATCCTGATGAACTTCCAGCAAGTCGAGGAGACGGTTGAACAGTACGATCCGCAACGCAGTGTCGTTCGAAGCCAGCAAAAGCAGGAAGAGCGCCTGCCGAAAACAGAAGAAGTCGGCGGTATTCCCGGCCCGCGGAACACTCTAAGCAGCAATCCGGCGGGCGCGGCTGCGGCGCAAGCAGATCCGGCGCCCGGCAACACTAACGCCGAGTTTCTGAAGCAGAACGAAACGATCAACTATGAAGTGAGCAAAGCTGTCCGCCATGTGGTCAACCCGGTTGGAAGGATCGAACACGTTTCGGTTGCCGTCGTCATCGATAATCACACAAAAGTTACGACGAGCAGCGACGGCAAAGAACAGACGAGCCAGGAGCCGCGCACTCCGGAAGAAATGAAAAAATACCGTGATCTTGTCGCCGCGGCAATTGGCTTCAATCCCGATCGGGGCGATCAGCTCACGGTCGAGAACATTTCCTTCCAGGGTGAGACTGAACTTATCGAGAAACCCGGATTCCTGGAGAAACAGGGGCCCATGATCATGACCGTGTTGCGGTATCTCATCATTCCGGTTGTGTTCATCATTCTGTATCTGTTGTTCCTCCGTCCCCTGCAGAAAACAGTATTCGCGAATTGGGCCGCAGCCCCCACTCCGCGAAGCTTACCTTTGTTGCCGGCAAACCTGCAGACGCCGATGACGGTCAAGCAACTCGAGGCACAACTAAGCGGCGCTTCGCCGTATGGGAATGCGGAGCGCGACTTGCCCCTGCCTACACCGAGCAAGATGGACATGATCCGCAAGCGCGTGGTCGAGCACGCGCAGTCGGATCCGGAAACTGTTGCCCGGCTCGTCCGAGCTTGGCTTGCCGATGAGAAGAACAGATGAAAAGCGGCGATGTAAAGATGGCCGCAACCCTCTTCGTTTTGATGGGGGAGGAAACGGCGGCCGAAGTCTTACGTTACCTGAACGAGGCCGAGATCGAAGCGATCTCCAAAGAGATTTCGACCGTCGGACCGATTGCCGCCGAAGACGCCGAAAAATCAGCCGAGGAGCTTTACCAGCTTCTCGTGGCCAACCGGTTCGTTTCGGAGGGCGGTGTCGAGTACGCCAAGAAAGTTATTCTCCGGACGTTGGGCGCCGGCCCCGCCAGGCGCATCATGGATCGCTTAACCCAGAGCTACTCCAGGTCAAACGCGTTCGACGCCATCGACCGTCTGAATCCAATGCAGCTTTCGCAGTTCATCCAAAATGAACATCCCCAAACGATCGCCCTTATACTCGCGCACCTCACCACCGCCAGCTCCGCGGAACTGCTGGAATCATTGCCTGAAGACATTCAGGCGGACGTCGCTGTCCGAATGGCGAGCTTGGAAACGATTTCGCCCGAAGTCATTCGAGGGATTTCGGCGGTACTGGAAGAAAAACTGAAGCCCGTGGGTACGTATGCGCAGCAGGCTTACGGGGGCATTCGCGCGGTTGCTGAGCTTCTCAATCGCATTGACCGCCGGAAAAGCCGGGCCGTTCTCGAAAAGATGGATAGCAGCAAACCGGACGTGGCGAATTCGATTCGCGAATTGATGTTCGTATTCGAGGACATCGCCACACTCGACGATGCCGCCATTCGTGAAATTTTGCAACGCGTGGACAAAAAGACGATCGCGACTGCGCTGAAAGGCGGCACCGAACAACAGCAACAACAATTCTTCCGTAACATGTCGGGGCGGGGTGTGGAGATGATGAAGGAAGAAATCGAAATCATGGGTCCGGTGAAGATCAAGGATGTCCATGCCGCCCAGCAACGCATTGTCGAGGTTGTCCGCAAGCTTGAAGAGGAAGGGCGCATCAATCTCGGCGGCCGCGGCAGTGGTGATGAATATGTCGTCTAGGGTCATTCGCGGCGACGGCCGCGGCCAAAAGCTAACGGTCAGCATGCCTGGACAAGTCAAAGTTCTTGGCGGCTCGCATGAACATGTGATGGACGTCGAGAAGCAAGCCTTCGAGCAGGGTTACGCCGAAGGCGAGCGCATCGGCAAAGAGATGGGCGAGAAGATGGTGGAGACAGTTGTGAAGCGGTATGACAATGCTGTCGCGCAGCTCGCCGAAACACACAAAGCGCTCGCTGAATCGATGGAGGAAGAAATCGTTCGTCTGGCATTGGAGATTTCGCGGAAAATCGTGCAGCGAGAGCTTGCGATGGATCCCGATATTGTCACTGCGCTGGCTGCCGTTGCGCTCAAGCGGGTATCCAATCACCAGTCGATTACGCTTCGAGTCAGCCGGCAGGATTTCGGGCGGATTCGCGTTGCGGTTGCGTCAACAAATCCCGCAGTCAATATTAAAGAGGATGCCTCATTGGAGCGAGGAGACTTCGTGGTCGATACAGGGCAAACACACCTCGACGGCCGTATTGCGAGTCAAATCGATGCGATCAGTCACGTCCTCTTAGATGACTAGGCATGTTAGAACTTTCGCGATTTCATAGCCGGCTTCAACACGCAGATCCGATCGCCGAGTTCGGCATCATCGAGAAAATCGTCGGCAACACCATCGAATCACATGGTCCCAATGTGACGATGGGATGCGTGTGCTGGTTGGAAAATCAGGGCAGGCGAATTCCTGTAGAAGTCGTCGGCTTTACCGACGGAAAAGTGATCGCGATGCCGCTCGGACAAATTGATGGCGTCAGACAGGGCGATGTTTTGCAAGCCTCGGGCCGTACCGCCAGCATCGGCATAAGTGAACAGCTGCAAGGACGGATCCTCGATGGGCTGGGAAGGCCGATCGACGATCGGTCGTTACCTCTCGTGCTAGATCGTCAGGATCTCTATGCCGAGCCCGCAAATCCGTTGTGCCGCGATCCCATTCGTGAGCCCTTGCAAACTGGCGTTCGCGCCATTGACGGATTGCTTACTTGCGGCCTCGGACAGCGAATCGGAATTTTCGGTGGCAGCGGCGTCGGAAAGAGCAGCCTGTTGGGAATGATCGCGCGCTACACCAGTGCCGACATCAATGTGATCGCGCTCATCGGCGAGCGCGGACGCGAGGTACGTGAGTTCATTGAAAACGACTTGGGTAGAGAAGGGTTGAAGCGTTCCATTGTTATCGCATCCACATCGGATCAACCCGCCCTCGTCAGAATCCGCGCCGCCTTTGCCGCTACGGCTGCGGCTGAATACTTCCGTGACCGCGGATGTAATGTGATGCTGCTGATGGATTCCATTACGCGGTTCGCCATGGCTCAGCGAGAGGTCGGCCTGGCGGCTGGAGAGCCACCTTCGTCGAAGGGCTATACGCCCTCCGTGTTTTCATTACTGCCCAAACTGCTCGAGCGATCGGGCAAGTTCGCGAAAGGCAGCATTACAGCGTTTTATACCGTCCTCGTCGAAGGCGACGACATGAATGATCCGATTGCCGATCACGCGCGGTCCATTCTGGACGGCCACGTCGTGCTCGATCGCGATCTGGCGACGCGTGGCCATTATCCCTGTATCGACGTGCTGTCCAGCATCAGCCGTCTTATGCCGCACCTCGTAAGCTCGGAATTGAAGAACGCCGCCTACGAGATTCGCGACCTGATGGCGACCCACAAGAAATCCGAAGATCTCATCAACATCGGCGCGTATAAGCGTGGTTCAAATCCTCGCATCGATACATCCATCGACAGAGCGGACGCCATCAGAGCATTTCTAAAACAACGTCCTGAAGAATTCTCACAACTCACCGTTACGCAACAGCAGCTCATCCAATTAGCACACTTGCAATGAAGGATGAGCTGAAAGCCACCCTCAAAAGGCTGGAACGCCTCGCACACATCAAACAGACATACGTGTCTGTAGCAGAAGCTAACGTGAAGAACGCTGAAGGCGAAGTCCGGCAACTGGAAACAGCCGAAACCAAGATCATCGGGAACATCCAGAACACTCAGGCAGAAATTGCCTATCTGCAGACTGCCACTGGACACGATGTACAGAGCGGCGAAAGATATATTCGAGCGCTCGAATTGCAGCGAACCTTGATTCGGCAATCTCTTGAAAAAGCAAACATCCACCTCGAGCAACGCCGTAAAGAATGGACCGAAGCAATGCGCGAACAGAAGATCATTGAGAAGGTCCAGGAACGCCGATTGCATCAATGGGAACGCCAGGACGACGCGGCCGGTCAGAAGTCGCAAGACGAGATGTCGGTTGGCCGCTTCGTTCGAACACGGCGAGAGAACTAGATACCGAGGTTAGTTCCAGCGTGGATACCAGGCATACGCCAAAATCATTACGGCGACGGATCAGATCATGCAAGAAACAATGAACCTCAAACAATAGCCCGATGCTAGATTGGTCACCTTATGGACGAAGATCGGATCCGAAAGTGGTTGCACGATTTGAACAATCGCGTCGGAATGGTGCTCGCCAACGCGGAGTTGCTTCAGTTAGAAAACCTTAGCCCCAAGGCGCGCGAACGTACAAAGCTCATTGAAGAAAAGACGATCGAGATCCGGCAGATCATTCGAGATATCGGCGACCACCTCTTCGAGTAATTGGCCACAAAAAAGCACAAGATACACAAAAATTTTTGAGTCTTTTGTGCGTTTTTGTGGCTAATCCCTAGTTTCTTCTGGATCGATGTCAAGTCTTTGACGCCCATTCCTCGTAACTCCTTCTTTTTCGTTCGACTTGAGCGGTACGACGCGTGCTTTTTCAACGGCCGGAAATGAGGAGGCGAACCGTGCTCGAAGAAAAAGCCGTTGAAGCAAAAGAACCCCCACCATCGCCCAAAGGTGGATTCTCCATTGGCAAGATCCTGCTCGTGGTGGTCCTAGCGCTCGTTTCCAGCGCCGGTGGAGGAGTGCTCTCGTTCGTACTGATCAAGCAGGCGCTTCCCCCCGTGCAGGCTGCTGAGAAGGCTGCTGAGAAATCGGAGAAGGTGGAGCAGGAGAAATTCGCTGAGTTGCTGGAGAAAAGCGCTGTGCTCCCTCTGGAGCCATTCGTGGTGAATCTTGCCGACACCGATGCAGCGCGGTATCTGCGCATAAAGATCAGTCTCATGGTCGATGACAAGACGAAACTCAAGGACCTCGCTGAAAACCAGGCGCTCCAATTGAAACTCCGTGATGTGATCCTCGAAAGTCTCACTGCCAAACGTTCGCAGGATTTGATCAACGCGGAAGGCAAAAACAAGCTTCGTCACGAGCTCCAGGAAAAGGTGGCGGTCTACTTCCGAGCGCCCAAGCTTGTGGATGTGATGTTTACGGAATTCATTATTCAGTTATGAGCGATACGCAAACTGCATTGACGGCGCGGACCGATGCCATGCTGCGCGAGTTGGCCACCGTTTACGACGTTTCGGTGCACATCACCATCGAGGTCGGACGCTTACGTCTTCGAGTTCGGGATCTGATTCGGCTGGCGCCCGGTTCCATCATCGAGCTGAAAAAGCCCGCGGGAGAACCATTCGACATCTGCGTTAACGGCATACAGGTAGCGCGAGGCGAGGTGATTAACGTCGAACAGTCATCGGGTGTCAGGATTGTCGACATTCCTAAGTCTGGAGGATCGACCTCATGATCGCGTTCCAGGTGATCGGATCCCTCATTTTGATCCTGGGCGGCCTTGTGCTCGTCCTCAAACTCCTAAAGAAATATGTGCCCGCGATGGCCGGACCGCGTGATCTTTCCGTAATCGAGCAGCTCCATCTGGGAGATCGATGCCGCCTCATGGTGGTCAAAATCCGAGGTGAAGAACTGCTCATCGGCGTCACCCGCGATCAGATTTCGATCCTGGACAAATTAGCACAATGAATTATTGGATCTTGACCAAACTGCTGGCGGTGTCGCCGCCGGTCGAATCGACGCTGAAGCTGGACATGACAAGCTCCAATGGCCAGGTTCAAATGACGATGCCGGTGCAGATCATGATCCTGCTGACGCTGCTGACATTTCTGCCGGCGATCATCATCTCGCTTTCATCATTTACGCGAATCATCATTGTGTTTCACTTCCTGCGCCAGGCTCTCGGAACTCAGGAAGCTCCATCGAATCAAATTTTGATCGGGCTTGCGTTGTTCCTATCCTTCTTCATCATGAACCCGACCTTAACCGCGATGTACAACAACGCGTATGAGCCCTGGTCCAAGGGCCAAATCGATCAGGACCAGGCATTGGAGCGAGGATCCCAGCCGCTCAAGCAGTTCATGTTGAAAAGTACCAGAGAGAAAGATCTGCAACTCTTCATGGATATGGCCGGCGGTCCAAAACCAAAGGGGCCCGATGATCTGCCGATGCGCGCGGTCATCCCGGCATTTATGATTTCGGAAATCAAGACCGCTTTTCAAATCGGCTTCGTGTTGTTTCTTCCATTTCTAGTTATCGATATGGTCGTGTCTTCGGTACTGCTGTCGATGGGAATGATGCAACTGCCGCCGGTGATGGTATCGCTGCCATTCAAGGTTCTTCTTTTCATTATGGTAGACGGCTGGGGATTGGTCGTCTCGTCGCTGGTTAAAAGCTATGTCTGAAGAAATGATTCTGAGACTTGCGAAACAAACGCTCGAGACGGTGCTCCTCGTGAGTGCGCCAATGCTCGCGGCCGGGCTGATCGTCGGCGTCATCGTCAGTATCGTTCAGATCATCACCTCGATTCACGATACAGCGCTTGCATTTGTGCCGCGAATTGTCGTGACCTTCATCGTTTTTCTGATCGTTTTCCCGTGGATGATGACAACGATGGTGTCGTATACCCACTCCCTTCTCTCATCCTTTCAGCCTTACGTGCGATGAACGATGCGATTGATATCGCTTTCCATCCCTTACCTGTATCTCCTCCACGTTTTGATCATAAGCGTTCGTGTAGGGGCCACACTCCTGTTCGCGCCGATCTGGGGGTACCCCGGTTTGCCGCAATATTTCCGAGTCCTGTTGGTATTTGCAGTCGCGGCCGCCATCTCCGTGGTCATTCCGTTTAACGCAGCCGCCTTGTCGAATCCTGAACTGGTCTTCCCGGTCGAATTGCTCATTGGGCTGCTTTTGACGATGGGCATCCGCATTGCATTTGCCGGTCTGCATATGGGCGGCCAACTGGTGAGCTATCACCTCGGATTTTCGGCAGTGCAAGCGATCGATCCGCAGACGCAGAACCGCTCGACGCTCATGTCGAACTATTTCACGATGTTCGGATACGCCCTCGTTTTGGCAACGAACCAACATCACCTGATTTTCCGCGCGCTGGCCGATAGTTACACCGCTTTTCCGGTCGGCGCTTCCGTAGCATCCAGTCAATGGTTCGGCGCGTTGATCGAAGCCTCGAAGCAAATCTTCATCATCGGCTGGAAAATCGCCTTGCCGGTGTTCGTAGCCAGCTTCGTTATAGAGATGACAATCGGGTTTATCTCGCGCATGCAGCCGCAGATCAACACGATGGTCGTGACCGCTCCGCTCAAAATTTTCGTTGGCATTGTCATCTTGGGCGCTTCGATGACGTTTGTGCCGCGCGTCATCGCATCGATGATGGACACCATGGTTTTGAGGAAATAGGCATGGCCCAGCAGGCGGGCGAACGCACAGAAAAAGCAACATCCAGACGAAGACAACGCGCAAGGGATCAGGGACAGTTTGCCTACTCCCAAGAATTGACTGCGGCGATGACACTCGCAGCTTGCGTAGGGACGGGCTTTTATTACCTGCAATCTCCATCGGGGTTTCGAGCGTTTTTCGCCGGTCTGCTGGAAAATGCCGCTACTCAAAGCGGTCCACAGCTCGTCCGGCAGACGGGAACGTATTTCCTAATCGTGGCTGCTCCCATCCTTGCCGCCGCTGTGATTGCGGCGCTAGCGGGAAATCTCATCCAGGGGTTACCGATTTTTCCACGAGAATCGGCAGCGTTCAAGTGGGAACGCCTGAATCCCCTTCAAGGTTTGTCACGTCTGAAAACGCAGCTTTCCTGGATTCAATGGCTGAAACTGCTCTTCCTTGTGGGTGTGGTAGGGCTTGTCGTGTGGAAAACTCTCACGGCCTCGTGGGAGCAAGTGATCACGCTACCTGCTTATTCGATCGATATGTCGAATTCGATCATCCGATCTCTCACCCTTCGCATTTTCCTATACATCACTGGGTCTGTCGGAATCTTGGCCATTGGGGATTTCTTCATTCAGCGGTGGCGGTTTGAGCAAAGCATCAAACAGACGAAGGCTGAGGTCAAGGAAGACATGAAGGCTCTCGAAGGTAATCCAGCGATCAAGGGCAAAATCCGGTCGCTCCAGCGCGACACCGCACGCCGGCGCATGATGTCGCGTGTGAAAGATGCCGATGTCATTGTCACGAACCCGACCCACTATGCCATTGCGCTCGAATACAAGCCGGACAAGATGGCAGCCCCGCGTGTGGTGGCGAAGGGAAGCAACTCGCTCGCACAAGAGATCAAAGAACTGGCTCGGGAACACGACATCCCCACCGTTGAAAATGTGCCTCTTGCCCGCGCTTTGTATCGCAGCGTGGATATCGAGCAGGAGACTCCCATAGAGCTTTATCAGGCCGTTGCTGAAGTGCTTGCATACGTTTACAAGATTCGCAAGCGCACCCAATAGGCGATTTTTGCCGGATGGCATTGAGGTTGCGCAATGAATCGCAGGCCGTAATGCCAATAGCGAAAAAACCTGATCTGCATGCAGCTTTTGAACCGTCGGCAGTTGAAGCTCCAGGCCGGGAGGATGGCATGGAACAGATACGAGCTAGAAGAGCCACAGGTAGTTCAGCTTCACGAATACCTGCCGCCCCATGGACATTCCTGGCGAGCTGCTGCGTTCGAGCGCCGGCGGGTTGCCGGGGAGCAGCCGGAAATTTTCGTAGCGGTCGCTGTAGCCCACGTACAGCGCGGTGCCCGGGTGGACCAAGTAAGTGAACAGGAGGTCCACTCCCCAGCGATGCTCCGGCTCCACGCGAGACAGGGTCGAGTCCCGATCCACGGTCGAGTAGTCCACGATGGCCCGGAAGGAGAGCAGGCGGGTGAACTGGTAGTTGAGCTTCTCGCGCAGAATACGGTTTGCGAGGATCCGCTTCGGGGAGTCACCCGCTAGCGCCGCGCCCGGGCGCGTTTTCAAGCGCTCGTAGAGGAACGTGTGGTCGAGCCGCAGCTGCCGGATGGGCCGGAGCGTTAGTCCGACAGCTCCATCCTGCGCATCGGCGAGATACGGCGATAGTCCCTTGGCCGGTTTGTGGTTCACCGCTGTGCCAAGCCCGATCTTGGCCGAGCCGGCGAGCCATTTCAACCATTCGCTCTGGAAGGTCGCGCGCGTCCGGTGCGTGTCGAACGGCAGGCCGCCGAACAACTCGAACGCCTGCTCCCTGCCGACGACGAGCTTCGTCTCGCGGCGCAGCTTCACCTCGAAGGAGGCTTCGAGCGAGCGGTCCAGCAGGCGTCCGTGCGGATCCCAGTCCAAGGACGTCGTGAAGGTGGGGCCGAACCTCACGACGGGACCCTTCGGCCGCCGAATGATCTGGAGCTGCTGGCCGAATTGCCGGATCCCGACGCGTTTCACAAAGCCAAGCTGCGTTTCAAACGACGGACTCAGGTCGAGATAGGTGGCACTGTAGTCGAGGTTGCGCCCGTCGTGCAGCAAGTTCGCGTACCAGCCTGTTCCCGACGATCGGGTGGCGCTCGTATCCTGGGTGCGTGTGGCCATCGCCTGGCCGGAGAAGATCCAGGTCTTGGTCAACTTGAGCCGGGTGTCCGCCGAGACCACGCGGTTCGAGCCGCCGTGGAGTGACCGGTCACTCGCAAGCATTCCGACCGTCGACTCGCCGCCGAAGTCGCGCTGAACGCGCACAACACCAATGCCGGCGCGCGCATCTCCAGGCACGGCGCCCGCCGCGCGGTCGTCGGTCCCAATCGCGCCCACGGCCCAGCGGCCCGCCTTCCCGGTGAGCCGCAGCCCCCTGCCCGGGTCCGCGATCCGCCGCGAGAAGAACAGGTTCACCGGTGTCTGGAAGTAGCCCGCGTTTTCGATGAAGAAAGGCCGCTTCTCCGGGAAGAACACCTCAAAGCGCTCGTTGATAGTCACCTGAGGCTGGTCGGACTCGACCTGGCTGAAATCGGGATTAACCGTGCCGTCGAGCGTGAGCGCGCCGCCCAACACCGCCTTGGCGTCCAGCCCGATGCGCGCGTCGTTGGCGCGGCGGAATGCCGGCACACTCGCATCCAGGAACCGCGCGCCGGTGAACGCCGTGTAGGGGTTGAACCGGACGTTGCGTCCCGGGGCGATGTCCTGGAGTCCCTCCAACGTCGCGAACTGGGGCACTAAACCCGAGACCCGCTTAGTGAGGTACGGCCAATAGGACTCTTCGTTGTAACGCCGAATGAAACGGCCGAGTGCAATGCCCCAGGATTGCGCGGCCCCGCTCCCGAACCGCAGGCTCCGGAACGGGATGGTAAGCCGCACAACGTAGCCCTCCGGCGTTAGCTGTCCCTCCGATTGCCACACGGTATCAAAGCTGTAGTCATCATCCTGCCCTTCGGTCATGATGCCGTCGAGCTGGACGCCCAGCGGATTGGCCCAGAAAATGTAGGCGCGCTTGCGGTCGTGGAAGGTGTCGAGATACACGGCGACACCGTCATCGTTCCCCACGTCCTCGCGATTGGCCAGGGTCGCCCGGACCTTCGTCGGGTCATCCTTGCAGACGAAGACCACATACAGATTCTCATCGTCGTAGCTCAAGTAGGCCGTTGTGGGCGCGCTCACGGCGACACCGTCGCCGGGATCACGCTGGCGGAAGCCCGTGACTGCCGCCGCCCGCGTGTGGTCAGCCCCCTCCGCGCCGTCCAGGAAATCGTCGAACTGGAGAGGCTCGGACAGGCGGACGATCCGCAGGGTTGAAATCGGATTTTGTTGGGGCAGGGGCTGCGGATCCTGTGCAAGCACCATGGCCGGCATCAGCGCGAGCAGCAAAGTCCGAACTATTAAAAAGCGAATCCGCATGTCTCAGCCGGAATGGGTTTCTGCGTCACTCTCGGAAAACTCACGGATCGTCGGCGTGGCGGCTATAGCCACGGAGAAGCCTTCCATTCTCCGTTGCTTGTTGAGGAAGCCCACCAACGTCGTCGCGTAGACCTCGGTGACGAGCGCAAGCAGCACACGTATACCCAACACGACGGGCACACCCCACGCGCTCCACAGGAAACCGGCCAGCACCGGTCCGGCGATCTCGCCGGCATCTTCTCCCAGGCACATGAAGCTGATCGTTCGAGCGCGGCGCTTCTTGTCCAGGCTCGAAACGTCGGCCATGAGCGCCCCCCAGGCGGGCTTAAAAGCGGCCTTGCCTAGGTCATCGACCGCTTTGCCGAGGGCAATGCCGGCGAGACTGGGAGAAGCGAGGAACAAGATGGAGGAGAACGTGTTGGCAATGCCTCTCACCATTAAGACCAGCCTCTGGCTCACATTGTCCGACAACCAACCGAACAGCGGCCCGGCAAAGATCACGACCAGCGTGGAGACCGTGTAGATGATCCCAGTCTGCGCTTCGCTCAGGCCGGCATACTGCGTCGCCAGAAGGGGGAGCAAGCCGCGCAACATTTGCGCTGTCCCGCTGATCATGACACCCAATCCAACGTACGAGAATATGGCGAGCCCCGATCTCGAAGCCGCAATGGAGCTTCCCGAGGGATACGTTTTGCGTTCGTCGGAAACCGCATCCCCTGTCGCTATTGTTTCATCCGGTTCGTTGGTTTCGCTTCTCTCCTGGACGTAGCGCCCTACCATAAAGACCGGCAAGAGCGACAGGACAAAGGCTGCCACGAAGACCAGCGAGTAGTTGGAGGCGGTCAGCGAGAGCAGAACGCCCGCTGCGGCGCTTCCGAGGGACCCTCCCACGCTCTTTGCCGTGGAGTACCATCCAAAGGAAGAGGCGACCATCTTCTTGCCCCCGTGCTCGGCAAGAAGCGCGTTGAGGGCCGGATCACGCACCGACTGCGACACTCCATATGCGGACCGGAACGCGAGCAATTGCCATGGTGAACTGACGAACGCCAGGGCCAACGATACGACGCTGCGAAGAGCCGTGGCCACGGTGAAGCTGCGCTTGAGGCCAAATCGGTCCGCCATCGCGCCCATCAACGGTTTGAACGCCATCGCGACGACCAGGTTGATCGAAGAAAGGATCCCGATCTCTGAGAGGTTCATCCCCAGGTGATAGGCGTAGAGCGGCAGGGCGAAGCTGATCAAGCCGAAGCTGAGGCGAGAAAGGAAACCCTCCGCGACAATGGAAAGCAGGGCTGGATTACTGAAGACCGATGCTGCCTTCACGCAGCCTCTCCGGCGAACTGGTTCACCGCGAGGGTGGGGCAGTGCTCTTTAGCATAGTCCTCAATGTAATCGGCGATCAGAGGAGCAGCTTCCGGCACACCTCGATAGCTAGGAAAGTAATTCAAGTCCACGACAACGGGCCCGTCGGGACCCTCAACCATGTCGAGTCCGTAGAGGCCCAGCCCGCAGACCTGGCCGCACCGCAGCGCGATCCGGCGCACCTTGGAGCTGACCGGGCACGCAGCACGCACGCGGGCGCATCCGTTCGTGGAAGAGGGCAGACGCATGGCAAAGACTTCGTCGCGGACGACGTATACCTTCAGCTCGTCGCCGCCGGCGACGAACTCCTGAACCAGGACCGGCCGCTGGGGAGGGCGTACGGAGGCGAGTTCCCGAGGCTCGTTCACAATCCGGACGCCATTGCCGCGCCTGCCGTCGTAAGGCTTCAGGATGAGCTGTCTCTCCGCGGCGAGAGCCAGTAACAATTTCAGATCGCCCGTCACCCACGAGCGGGGTATCGGGACTCCCGCCAAACGCAGCCGCGACGCGGTCATGATCTTGTTCCGCGTGGCCATGCAGGCCAAGTACGGATTGAGGAGCCGTGCGCCCTGAAAGTGCAGCACGCCCGCGAGGCTCAGCCACAAATCGGTGTGCGACTTGAGAATGTAGAGGTCGTGCTTGACCGATAGCGCCTCGGGCCGCAGCAGCAGGCTTTCGGCGAAGCCAATCTCGATCCGAAACCCTTTTCGTTTCAGGATCGCGAAAACCTCGGCCACAACCGGGTTCGGCGCCCATGACTTGTTGCGGAAGGCCAGCATGAAATATAGTTTCGTCTGTTGCATGCCACGTCGCTCCTGTGGTCGATTGGTGAGATCAGCTGTGCTGGCTCTAACCCCCAACCAGCAGCGGCTCACCTCTCAACACGCGCTGTGCGGCGGCTTCGATATAGTCCGCCAGGCGCCGTGGAGCATCGGGCACACCCATGTAGCTTCCGAACTTCTGTACATCCACTACGTAGGGCTGACCAGCGCTCATCACCACGTCCAACCCATAAAGGTCGATGCCAAAGACTCGGCCACACCGCAAGGCGATCTCCCGGAGTTCCGAGGTGACGGCAAAGGGTTCACCCGCTTTGTCCTCATACGTCCGGATCGGCCAGATCCGCTTGACACCGAACAGCTCCCCGCCAATGCAATAGATTTTGCGATCCATTCCGTCCGGTTCATGGTAGCGTTGGGCCAAAATCAGCCCGTTAGGTTTTATTCCGTCCAGCTCGTGGGCATCCCGGATGATGCGGATGCCCACGCCTCGCGAACCGCGATAGGGCTTGAGGATCAGCGGTCCGGCGTCCAGCAGCGGCGCAAACTCGCTGGGATCGGAGGCCACGTAGGACGCGGGCGTGGGCAGCCCCGCTTGCTGCAGCATCCGCGTCACAATGATCTTGTTCCGCATCATCGCCACAGTCGGGTATGGGTTCAGCGTTACCGCTCCCAGCGCGTGCAATGCTCCGGCCATACTCAACGCGAGTTCGGTCCCCGACTTGAGAATGTACAGATCGCTCTGGACCGTCACCGCCGCCAAGTCGAGCATCTGCTTCTCCGGACAGATGAGGTCTAGCTTCACCCGCGTGGAGAGCTCCTGGAAGGTGGCCGCCATGGTAGGGTTCATCCAATCAAGAATCACACCGATTCTCACGGCTGCTCCCTATGCTTCGGCCTGCTCGTGGGTCCTATAAGTTGAGGCAATTCGACCGCGATGGGTTTCAGGGGATTCGGCAAACCAGCGCGTCTCGAATGATCCCGGAATTGAATGCCACCGTGAACGCACATCTTGTGCATCTAGTAACCAACTCTCCCTGAACTCTCTGTTGAGATGTTACGGAATTGTTTCTATGCTAGCAGGTCAGGTTCCACAACCCGAACATTCTTAAGCCACAGAAAACTTGAGCCGAAGATGAGTTGTGTACGGCGATCCATAGAAACTGAGATTCACTTTATGAACGGCCGTGCAGTGCACGAGCACTCATGTCTGTGACCTTCGATATCTTGATGGATTCCCGAAGGTGGCGTTCCTGCGCTCGCCGCTTTGAGCATGGTTTGCCGCCTTGAATCGGTGAAGGCGCTCATCCCGCCGCGGAAAACGCCAAGATTTTCGTTGCCATAAACTCGTCTGTATTGCACATTGGCGCCCAGTGGGGAGGAAGCGTATTGCGGCTCTTATTCGGAAAGCAGCGTTCGCGGCTCCCCTCCTGGTCTCGTGGACTGGAAACCTACTGGCATTACCAGCCGGCCGCCTGCCGGAGATCGGGCCATCTTCCGCGTTCTTGATTTACTACGGAAACGATTTCGGCGCGCAGCAACTCCAGCTGATGTCGCGCTTCGATGCGGTCGTTCTCAACCCGCGCAGCAGCCAGATGACGCCCGCCGTCGTGGCCACGCTCAAGAAGGCGGGCGTGCGCTACGTGTTCGGTTACATTTCAATCGGAGAAGACGACGCCCCTAATCCCGTCAATGGAAACGGAGAGGGACCTGTTTTTCATAACGGCACGGCGATTGTGCCGGAGAACAGGGGAATTGCATCGTTCTATGTGGATCAAGAATGGAATGGAACGGAATACGTTTCCGACGGTACCGCCGACCTTAATTCCAATTTCGGCGGCCGGTTCGTCCTGCCGAACAGCGACTGGCGGTGGGTGATCAACACGCAGAGAATTGGAGGTTCGGCGGGTTTACCGTCAAGAAGCGTTGCCGGACTCCAGCAACTGGCTGGCAATCGTCAAAGCGATACGGATCAAGAAAGGACGCACAACTTCGGGTTTGATGGTTTCTTTCTCGATACAATCGATACAGCGGGGCCGTTTGAAAATGTCTGGGGCTACTATGCCTGGGCCGCGGAAGAAATGCGGAATACGGTGCAGTTCGTTCATGAGACGTATCCGGATAAGTTCATCCTGGCAAATCGCGGATTGTTTTTTCACAACCCGAACCTGCATAACCGGACGTTCAACATCTCGCCGTACGATTTCACGATTCGGCCTTATATCAACGGGGTTCTGTTCGAAAGCTATACGCTCGATAGCGACCCGGCTCACCTGGAGGTGAGCCCTTACTTCGCCGATAACAAGTACAACTATGCGCCAAAGCTGATCGCCGAGGGGAATCGCCTCGACGGTTTTACGATCTTTTCACTCGATTACCAATTGAAGAGGCCCGATTCGCTATTGCGTTCGTCCATCGACGAACGCGCCGCGAATGGATGGGTGGGCTATCTGGCGCCTGATGGGCAGTTGGACAGAATCAGCACGTACGTGCTGGACCATCCACCACTGCGAGATACGGCTCCGCCGTCATGGAGCAGCGCAGGAGCTCTCGGCTCAGCGCCGGTACCTGATCGCGTGGGCATTCAGTCAGTGATGTTGGGAAAGCGGGCAGGTGAAGTGATTATCCATTGGGATGTTGCCCGCGATCAGACACCGCCAGTGCGCTACAACATCTACAGCAGTTCCGATCCGGGATTTTCCAATCCAGTCCGGTATTCCGCGGTGGCTTACAGCATTGGCGATGGATGGTCTTTGAACACATCGGCGGCTTACGCCAACAAATTCACACTCACCGGCCTTCCGCCAGGGACGTACTACTTCAGAGTCCGAGCCCAGGATACCTCGGACACAGGACGGCAGGAACAGAACACAGTCACGCTGTCCCTTGTCGTTCCAGGTTCGAATCCGGGGTCCAACATTGTGGTGGATGGAAATCTGAAAGATTGGTCGGGCCTGCAGAAATTTGACGAGGATCCCGACGATGTCGCGGGATCGAACAATCCCGCCGACTGGCGGAGCATCGCGCTCGCTCACGATGGGGCTAACCTTTACTTCGCTTACGTGAACGACGGACCCATTACGCTCACCTGGGCTTACACAATTTATCTGGATACGGACTGCAACCGCGCGACCGGATTTCGCGGTTCTCAGAACGAGTTTCCCATTGGCAGCGATTACATACTCCAGGGGGCGTATCTGTTCCGCTACTCCGGAAATGGATCGAACTGGTCATGGACCTACGTAGGCAGGGCCGCCAACGCCGTCTCCGGCGAACGCGCAGAATTAGCTTTGCCAAGAGGCTGGATCGAGAATCCCTCTCAAATCCGTTTCTTTGCTGTAGCCGACAACTCCGCGTTCGCCGGCGGCACCGCAGTCGACCTGTATCCAGACGGCGCGCTAAAGCCGGGGGCAATCCCGAGATACCTGACCTACTCGCTTAGCAGCATCTCGAATCCGGTCTCGAGCATTACGATAGATGGCAGCCTTTCGGACTGGTCCGGAACGGCGCGGTTCGCGAGCGACCCTGACGATGTTTCCGGAGCCGCAAATCGGCTGGACTGGAAACAGGTGCAGATCGCCCACAATGCGAGCCGGCTGTTCGTCGCATACACAAATGATGGCCCCATCACCCTCAACGCGGCTTTCAACATGTATATCGATTCCGACCAGAATCGAAAGACGGGTTTTCGCGGGGCAGGAAACGATTTTCCGATCGGCGCCGAATATCTTCTGCAAGGCTCTAATCTCTACCGCTATACGGGTGACGGAACCACCTGGAGCTGGAGCTGGGTCGGAACTTCTGCTTTCGCCGTAAACGGCAACGTCGCTGAATTCAGCATCCCCCAATCCTGGATTGGCGACCCAGTGGCGTTCGGCTTCTTCATGCTCGGAGACAATACGATCTATCCGGCCGGAGTCGCCATCGATCAGTACCCCGACGGCGCTATTCTTAGCGGCGGCTCGGGAGCCTTTTTTGATTACCGGATCCGTTAGTTACCGGCGCCGTCGGCAGAAGGCGCCGCCACCGGTAATGACGCAATTGTCGGACCGGCCGGCGCAGCACACACTGGCCTTCCGAGAAAAGCGGCGAGGACCAGCGATAGCGCCACCTTGCTGTCCAAACTTCGAGAGTCTCCCCCGCGCGCGGTATAGTTAGTGCAGATCCTACCGTGCGTCGTCGCCTACTACTGGATACGGATGTCAGACGTTGTTTTTGAGTGAAACCGTGCTTACTAAAGGGGGAGAATAGTATTGCGACCGATGGGTTTTTGTCAATCGGCTGACCGCAGAATTTACAATGTAACACAAGCGGATGACGTCCTTCAGAAGGTCTTTTCGAATTGTGACTCAGAGTTCCTACCATCGTTCAGAGAAAAAGTTTACAAACGTAAACAGCGAAAAAATGCCTTCTTCCGTCTTAGAAGGCGTGTGTTGACAAATGTTCATGATCACAAACAATTGAAGCGAAAGGGTGGCAGCTTATCTTGAATTTGAAGATACCGTATAAATCCTTCTCGATCTTGTTCCTCGGTGCATTGACGGGTACCGCGCTTGCGTCGGATTTCCCGGCCGGTTCGTGCCAGCCGTCGAATTCGATGTCGGTTCTGGTCGCGGGAAAGGACGTATTCTCGTTCGTGCCCAAGGGTGGTTCCCTCCAGGTTCCACTACAGAACGACATCGTCCTGGTAAGAGTCGAGCCTGACGGCATTCCACTGAAGACAATCCAGACAGACAACGTGGTAAATTCATGCGCCTCGAACTCTCGCACGGGCCAGACGGTCTGCACTTCGACTGAAAAAGACGTTTATGTATTCAGCGGGCCAATACTCACATCCAAGTTAAATAGCAGCGGGTCCGGAAAGAGCGTGTTCTCGGGTGCCGTTTGCACGAATTGCGGGGTTACGATGGACGCTGTTCATGACAGAGCCCTCATCGGCCTCAGCCTCGGACTGGTCTCGGGGTACCAGTATGTGGATCTCGGTCCCAGGGCCTGGCTTGAAGAAGCATTCCCTTCGCAAGCACCAAGCTACCCAGGAGGGGAGATTTCGAAGGGCATTCTGATTGACCCGATCCGCAATTGGATATTGTCAGCTAACGAGTCCGGTAACTACGAAATCATCAAGTTGGCCAATCAGAAAGATGATAAAAAAGATAATAAAAAGGACAATGAGCGCAAAGACAAGGACAGGAAGAGTGCTAAGGGTAACAACCGCAAGGATGACGGTGATGATGACGCCAACGATGACGATAAAGGTGATCGGAGCTGGCGCAAAGACAAGGACAGGAAGAGTGCCAAGCATAACAACCGCAAGGATGACGCTGATGATGACGACAACGATGACGATGAAGGTGATCGGAGCCGAGAGGGATTCTTTGAGAACACAGTTTCCCAATCCATATCATTTGGTTCCGCAGGCGAAGACTGCAGTACCGGGATCGCTCTCGCGACGGTGGAGCCTTTCTCAGAACCACGGTTCGATATATATATCGCCGATTTGACCCAAGCCGTGTTCACGCCCGGTTCGCCCGGCACGTGGCGCGCACCTTATAGATTCAAGGTGTTATCAGAATTAGACACCCCTCCATCGGATATCGCCGTGGCCCAGGGGACCCATATCGGGATCGTCGCGCGAATGAGCAGTAACAGTATCACGGCTATTAAGCTACCCGCAGTGTCGGGTAGCGGCATCCCGGATATCAAGGACTGGGTCACGTGCACGATTCCTGCAATCACTGGCAATGCTCCCCACACCGTCAACGCGTATCAAAGTCCAAACACCGGCCATGCCATTTCGTTGATCAGGGACTTTTTCGCGAAGACTCTCACAGTGGTTGATCTGACGAAGATGCTCGAGCTGCCGCGCGTCGGCAACAGGTGTGAAATGGGACTTCTCCCGCCCAACGTGATGAGCACCATCAGTCTGCCGTAAGAAGGCACGGTTCGCGAAGAGCCAGGGCTCGGTCAAGGCTGGATTTGTTGGCGGCACCGTCCGCCCAGACACACTTCGGTTGGCGCGCAGCACCTGCCATTGCAGCAAACCAACGACAGCGAGCAACAAAGGTTTGCCGCCGCATTACAGCACCTTTCCGTAGTCTCGTTACAGCAGGCTGCACCACAGGCAATGTAACCAGTGGCACAAGCCGCGAAAGCGGTACGCCGCAAACCGATTGCTGAAAAAAGCGCGCCGGCGACCACGGCACCCGCGATGCGGAAGGCCTCCCTTCGAGGGATGGGGCTGGACAGCACTCTAGAAACCTCGTTGACAATGGACCAATCTAGGGGCCCACGTTTAAACTCTTTGCGGAACACAGAGACTATCTGAGCCAAACCAACCGCGACTTCCCCAATCGTCCGGCCGTCTACTGCGATGAGAAAAGCGACAGGGGTAGCGAAAATCCCATATTTGCGTGAAAGCTTCCATCGGTCCTGGATGACGACGGGGAACTCGAAACCGTGCTCTTCAGCTTTTCGGCGGTTTTCCTCGCGCTCGCCGCGGCTGACGACAATGATATTCGCTGCATCCGGACGGCGCCGCCGGTAACTGCGCACAAGTTGCTGTGCAACATCATTGCATGGCCCGCAATGCGGATCACTAAAGACCAGCAATATCCGTTGGCCGCGATACTGCTCGAGTGCGACGGAACCCCCGTATATATCCGGCAGGGTGAAATCCGGGGCAATGCTGCCGGGCTTCAGACCGTTACGCTCAATCCGACTCTGACTGAGTGGTTTCATGCCCGCGCGGCTCCGGACGGTACTTCCTATCTCCATTCGGGATATTTTAGACCCATAACTCAGAACTCTGTGCAAAAACCATTTCGATCTTTCAGACCAGTTTCATATCATGTCGGAAGTTCACGACGGCGCGGTTGACAAAATGAAGAAAATTTGGGCCATTCTGGGCGCAACGCTCGCCATATTTCCAAATATCCGCTACTTGGCGGACCTTCGATACCGAGTCGACCCGGCCTTGGAACGTTCTGTCTGCAGGAGCCTGGTCTGCTCAGACACCGTGCTTCTGGATGCTGCAGACCGCTTAAGCCTCGGCGACAAGGAAGACAAGGCTATTGCTGTCGCAAACTTGCGAGAAGCGCTGCGGCGCAATGTTGCTTCCCCATACAGGTGGGCCGATCTTGGCCAAGCGTTTCTGAACCTCGATCAAACAGCAGAAGCACAATATTGCTTTATGCGGGCTGTCGAACTTGGGCCGCGGATTCCACCCATACTGTGGCGGACGGCTCGGTTTTATTTGGATATCCAAGACATTAATCGCAGCCAGGAGTACCTCGGCAGGATGTTGGAAGCCGCACCGGACTATAAGGACCTTGTGTTTGGCCTGTATCTGTCCAGCCCGAGAGGAGTCGTGGACTCGTTCGAATTCGGAATTCGCAGGCAAGGCCGGGTGGCGCAGGATTACTTCCGCTATTTACTTGGTCACGCGCCGAGCGAAGACGTGGGAAAAGCCTGGAGTTGGCTGCAGGATCATTCCCTCGCGGACAGCGGCTTGGCTGTTGATTACGTGGATTTCCTTCTTAAAAAAGCACAGTACCCACTCGCCACCGAAATCTGGATACGAAGCGTGGGCCGCGAGGACGATGCCTATCTCAGGCCCAATCTCGTTTTCAACGGCGGCTTTGAACGAGAACCACTGCAGGGAGGACTGGATTGGAGCTTTTCGAAGATTAACGGCGTAAAAATCAGGCGCGATTCGACCGGGGCGTTTTCGGGCTCTTCATCACTGCAGATCGAATTTGACGGAGCCAAGAATATCGACTCCAACCTTCTGACTCACAGCGTCGTGGCGAATCCCGGCCGCCATCATTTCAGAGCATGGGTACGCACTTCAGAATTGACGACCGACGAAGGGATTGGTTTTCGTCTTGTGGATTCATCGGCACAGATCGATCTCCAGACAGCCCGTCTGACCGGCATTCGTGACTGGACTCCCTTGGATTTGGAATTCACCGTGTCTGGTCCGCCTCGATTGCTTCGCATCGAAGTCGTCCGGCAATCATCGCAGAGACTTGATAGCAAAATCATCGGCCGCGTCTGGATTGATGACGTTTCACTCATCCAGAGATGAACGTTGCCTGAGAGTCGAAGTCCAAACTTGCTACAGCGCCGCTGATCCACGCTAACAGCATGGCATTGGCGGGAACGTACAGGTTGTAGTCTGTAAGGCTGTGGACGAGGACAGCCACGAGCGCCCCAATACACGCAACTGCGAGATAACGTGTGGCAGGACGGACGCTCTCAACGACGGCTCGAGCGGCCGAGACCAGGACGACCAACATCGCTGAAGCCGCGATCGTAAAGCCGAACCCGCCAAGCTCAACCAGCAATTGTAGATAGTCGTTCCGAACTGAGTCGACCGCAACCCTGGGCGCGAATGTTTTGTACTTCTGAAAGGCCTGTTCGAACGTACCCAAACCGCTTCCCACTAAGGGATAGTCTCTGGCCAAAGCCCATGTGTCTTTCCAAATCCAAAGTCGAGGATCTGGCGTTGTATCGGAGGCTCTAACTACCTGGTCAAAGCGATAAATCAGGGGATCCGGAATGAGGTAAAGAGAGATCGCAATGACAGCACCACCCACAATTCCCACTGCCGCAAATCGCTTGCGACCTGACGTCCCCATCGCGACAGTCAAGCACGCCACAACAAAGAGCGACGAAACGGAAGCCACGAACCCCATTCTCGAAAGGGAAAATAGAATCCCAAGCAGAATCAGCGCAGCGAGTGCCAGCGACGCTGAAGTGAGTAGCGCGCTCCCTAACGACCGGCGGCGTGTCCTGATCGTGAAGATCGGGTAAACGACAGCAAAAGGCAGCGACAACTCCAAAAGACCTGCGAAATGATTTCCGCTAAGGTACGTCCCATGCGCGGGTGATACGGGTGTCAGCCAGTCGAACTGAAAAACTCCCAATGCCGCTTGCGCTCCCGCAATCACCATAATCGGGAAAACGACGACCCAGCGTCGACGGAGCGTTCTCCACGCCAGCTCGCGAACCAAGACAAGCACGGCGACATACGAAGCAACCCGGAGCAGGTGCGCCAGCGTTCCCGGCGGAAACACGCTGATCGGCGCTGCATGGATTCCTGCAGACACTCCCTGCAGCGCTCTCAAGAGCGCAGCGCGACGTGGCGAGATAACCTGCAACAATGATGCGGGCAAGGGCACCAGCTGCAAGCCAATAAATCCCAACAGCAACAGAACCGGCCAGCTCAACCAGCTTTCCAGAGCGGGCGCGAGATCGCTTTTCTTTGTCAGACCAAAATAAACCAGCACGAGCAAACCGAGGCTCACCACACATCGGTCCCAGTCTTCAGTAACAATTCCACCCGATTGAAGAACGGCATAACCGAAGGTAAGCGTGAGCGCAACAAGGTAGAGCCAGACGGAAACCCTCAGCGCTTTCTTCGCACGCGCAGGCCTTATGACGGGACTGCTAGAAATGTCCGCAGTCCATCGGCGGGGCAGTCTGAGTTCATGAAATTTCAAAATCGATCGATCCCTTCAGCGGACCCGAATCGCCAGAATTCTTAGATTCATGCGCGGACAATAGTAGTGGATTCGCCCCTCTCTCGCACGACAAAACGCTGCCGCGCGGGAAATGAATCTGCTGCACAGTAGCGGCGATTCCTGCGGAGCAAACGATTTTGCTGTCCAGCAGCGGCGGTTGCCGCGCAGCGACCTTAACGCACTCCACAGGGCTTTGCACAAAAAATCCTGGGCGGTCATAGACCGCCCCTACAGCTTGGGGTGCGCAACTGTAGGGGCGCTCTATGAGCGCCCGCGATGTATTTTTTGTGCAAAGCCCACTCCACAGGAACCTTCAATTCGGAACAGGGACTTATTCGATTGACGCATCGAACTCAATCATCCGGTCTCTCACCCTTCGGATCTTCGCGTACATCACGGGCGCTGTCGGAATTTTGGCCATCGCGGATTTCTTCATTCTTCCCGGGTGAAAGATGCCGGCGTCATCGTCACGAACCCGACCCACTATGCCGTTGCGCTCGAATACCATCCGGACAAGATGGCAACCCCGCGTGTCGTGGCGAAGGGACGCAACTAGCTCGCACAAAAGATCGAAGAACTGGGTCGGGAACATGACATCCCCGCCGTCGAAAATGTGCCTCTTGCTCGCGCTTTGTATCGCAGCGTTGTCATCGAGCAGGAGATTCCCATGGAGCTTTATAAGGCAGTTTCCGAAGTGCTTGCATACGTTTACAAGATCGCAAGCGCACGCAATAGGCAATTTTTGCCGTATGGCATTGAGGTTGCACAACCGGTGGCGTAATGAAGTCGCAAGTCGCAATGCCCATAGCAATCATCGTCATCCTGATTGCTATCATCATCCCGCTGCCCAGGATCGTCCTCGATGTACTTATATCGTCGAATATTTCGCTGTCCGTAGTCATCTTGCTGGCTTCGGTCTACTTGTTAAATCCGGTTGAGTTTTCTTCGTTCCCATCGATTCTCTTGATGTCGACGTTGTTTCGGCTCTCGCTGAATCTCGCTTCGACACGTCTCATTTTGCTCAACGGCAGTCAAGGTATGTCCGCTGCCGGCGACGTCATTCGCGCGTTTGGTCAATTCGTCGTCGGTGGCAATTACGCAGTCGGTATTGTGATCTTTCTGGTCTTGATCGTTATCCAGTACGTCGTGATCAACCACGGCGCGGTTCGTATTTCGGAAGTAACGGCCCGGTTCACGTTGGATGCGTTGCCGGGCAAGCAGCTTGCGATTGATGCGGACCTGAATGCTGGAATCATCGATCAGCAAGAAGCCCGCGAACGCAGGGCGGAGATCGGCAAGGAAGCCGAATTCTACGGCGCCATGGATGGCGCCATCCGATTCACCCAGCGCGACGCGATGGCTTCGATTCTTATTACGCTCATCAACATTATCGGCGGCCTGTTCATCGGCGTCTTCCAGTTCGGAATGCCGGTCGCGTCCGCGCTGACGACCTTCACAGTACTGACGATCGGTGACGGCCTCGTCACGGCGATACCTTCGCTGCTGATCTCGATCGCGGGTGGTTTGGTAACAACACGCGCCGCGTCGGACGTGAGCATGGGACAAGAGGTTTCGACGCAGCTTTTCTCGAATCCGAAGCCGGTTTACTTCGGATCCGGCATCGTGGCTGGGCTTGGGCTGATTCCCGGATTTCCGAAGTCCTCGTTCTTCTTCCTCGCGGCAACACTCGGATTCATCGCATTTACATTAGCCAAAGCCGCTAAGCAACGAGAATCCGCTCCCACGACCGACGCGACACCGAAAAATGCTGCGGACACTCCGGAAAAGGCCACGAGTTTTCTTAAGATCGATAGTCTCGCCATCGAGATCGGCTACGGGCTCATCAGTATTGTCGATGTGCAGCAAGGCGGCGAGTTCCTGAATCGAATTCGTTCGATCCGTAAACAGGTCGCGCAAGACCTGGGCGTCATCGTGCCGCCCGTAAATATTACCGACAACTTGAAGCTGGGCCCACGGGAGTATTCGATCCTGCTTAAGGGCGTTGAGATCGCCCGGGGCGAGTTGATGCCCGACAAGTTCCTGGCGATCAATCCGGGCAGTGCGACGGAAAATATTCCTGGTACTCCGACAACGGAACCCACGTTCGGTCTGCCCGCGTTCTGGATCACCAAAGACAATCGCGAACGCGCTCAAATGCTCAATTACACGGTTGTGGATCCGGCGACCGTTTTGGCGACGCACCTGACGGAAACCATTCGGGGCCATGCCTACGAACTTCTCGGCCGGCAAGAAGTAAAGGCGCTTATCGACTATATCGTCGAGACACATCCAAAGCTTGTCGAAGAACTCGTTCCGAAAACGCTTTCGGTGGGCGAAATCCAGAAGGTTCTTCAAAACCTGCTGCGTGAGAAAGTCTCCATCCGCGACCTGGTTACGATTTTCGAGACACTTGCGGATTACGGCGCGCAGACGAAGGACCACATTACCCTGACCGAAGTGACCCGCGCAGCTCTGAATCGTTCGATCAGTAAGGCTCTCTTGAACGATCAAAACGAGCTCGCGGTTATCACTCTTTCTCCCCATTGGGAAGAACGATTGAATCAGTCGATAGTGCGCGGAGAATCAGGCACGTATCTCGCGCTCGACGCCAAAACATTCGAGGGCCTTGTGAAGGCACTCACCGAGGTTTGCCAAAAAACGATGGCAGCGCAGTGGACATTGCTTTGTTCCAGTGGCCTGCGATTCCATCTGCGCAAGTTGATTGAACGATTCCTTCCGCAATTGGCAGTGATCTCGCCGAATGACATTCCACCTAATGTTCAGATCGTTTCACTTGGAGTCGCAGGACAATGAAGGTCAAGACATACAAAACCCGTTCGCTGCATGAAGGTCTCCAGGATATTAAGCGAGACCTCGGAAGCGAAGCGCTTATCTTGAGCACGCGATCCGTCTCGGTTCGCCCTCCTTTTCGTTTGTTTAAAAAGCCGGCCTGGGAAATTACCGCAGCGCTCGAGGAAAAGATGGCACCCATAGCGATACCCTCACCCCGCGAAGCGCGAGCCCGACAGGGCGAACTCTCAATAAATGACACGCCGCGGCTCCTCCCAAAGGGAGAGGCTGCTGCGAAGCAGCCCGTGAGGGTCTCACCTTCAACGACAGCCGCAGCAGTTGCACCGGCCCGAATTGTTCAAAGAGATCCACGCATGGAAGAGCTGATCGCGGAAATCGGCGATCTGAAAAAATCCCTCCGCTCGTTGACCAAAGCAATTCCGGGGAAGTCGGAGTCTGGGGGCGGCATGTTTGCCGAGCTTGTGGGCCAAGGCATTGATCACGACTTCGCGGATCATTTGATTGTTACTGCGTCTCGCGGTAATCCCGCTCCCTCAGAGCAACGCTCCCGCGTGCGCCGGTTGCTGGCCGATCAGTTGATTATCGCCGCTCCGGTAGAACTCTACGCTAAAACGCGGGTCGTCAGCGCATTCGTGGGTCCTACCGGAGTGGGAAAGACGACGACGATTGCGAAAATTGCAGGACATGCCGCGATCCGGATGAAAAAGAAAGTAGCGCTGATTTCGACCGATACCGTTCGAATCGGCGGGCATGAGCAATTAGCGCGGTTGGGAGAACTGCTTGGTATTCCGACATACGGCTGTGCTGATGTCTCCACGCTGAAGGACTTGGTAGCTAGCCTCGACGATCGCAATCTGATTCTCATCGATACGCCGGGCTCGAGCCCTTCGGATGTTTCCCGCTTGTCGAAATTGGAGGACGTTATCTCCGGGGCCGATGCAAAGGTTCATCTCGTGATCAGCGCGACCACTCGGTCCGACGACATTATGAAGATCGTTTCACGCTTCGAGCGTTTTTCCCCGACAAGTGTGATTTTCACCAAAATCGACGAAACCGATTCGAAGGGACCGCTCACCGGAGATCTGCTGCGCAATGAACTGCCGGTTTCATATCTCACAAACGGCCAGCGTGTGCCGGAGGATCTCGTCCTTCCGAGCGCCGATGAATTGGCCGGATATGTTTTGCCTCTGGAGGCCGTGATATGACGCCTGCCGAAAGAGATGCACTGATCAACGAAACGCTTCCGCTGATCAAACACATTGCCCACCGTGTAGCCACCCGGCTGCCGAGCAATATCGAAATGAGAGATCTGATCAATGCCGGAGTTCTTGGCTTGATGGACGCGATCGAAAAATTCGAGCCCGAACGGAACGTGAAGTTCAAAACCTATGCTGAAGTCCGGATTCGCGGCGCTATCCTCGACAGCTTGCGAGATCTGGATTGGGCTCCGCGTTCGCTTCGCAAAAAGAGCAAGGATCTCGAAAAGATCTATTCCGACCTGAGCCAGAAGCTCGGACGCCCCGCTACGGATGAAGAAATATCGGAGGCAATGGGCGAGGATATCGAAGACTTTCATGCGCTCGTCGACCAGTTGCACGGTCTGACGATCGGTTCCTTCGAAAACCTCAGCGATAGCGACGACAGCGAAAGCTACATCAACTACTATCCTGACGACGGCAGCAACGACCCGTACGCGAAATTCGAATCGAATGAATTGACCCGGCTGCTGGCAGGAGCGATCGACGAGCTGCCCGAAAAGGAGCGGCTCGTTCTGTCTCTTTACTACTACGAAGAATTCACCATGAAAGAAATTGGCGCGCTGCTCGGCGTAAACGAGTCGCGCGTCTCTCAACTTCATACGAAAGCGACCCTGCGGCTTCGTGGAAGGCTTGCGAAGCTTGTTCCTGATGTCGACTCCATGCTTCGGACCTCTGTTACCGGATAACATCGAATGGCTGAAAGAAAAATTCTCAAATACAACTTCAAAAGGCCCGATCGTATTTCGAAGAACCAGGTCCGATCCTTACATTTTGTGCTAGACCGCTTCGCCCGGAATTTTTCCTCGTCGGTGTCCGCGTACATGCGGGCCGTCGTCGAGATCAACCTTGAAAACATTGCACAGACCAGCTACGCCGAGTTCCTCGACACAGTGCCGGATCCGACCTGCTATTCGGGGATTTCTTTGAAGCCCCTGGACGGTGTAGCCGCCATCGAGATCGGTCCTACACTTGTGTTTCCGATGATCGACAGGCTTTTGGGCGGTGCCGGCCGCCCGATGACGAACCCGCGCCCGATGACGGAGATCGAACAAAGCATCATGCAGAATGTGTTGCGGCTGCTCGTCGATAACCTGAGAGAAAGCTGGCGTCCGGTGTATGCGATTGAATTCAGTCTTACCTCAACGGAAACACATCCCCACATGGTTCAAGTAACGTCGCCGAACGAGATGGTGATCCACTTTCAGTTCCAGGCGCGGATGAAAGAGACCATCGGCAAAATTCACCTCGTCATACCGACCTTGGGGCTCGAACCGATCATGCACGTATTCGATCAGGAAGAGGATAGCCATCGAAAAATTGTTCAGGATGGAACATTGCTGCATCTGCTGCGGCACATTCCTGTCCAGGTGAGCATCGAAACCCCTGAGACATCGTTTTCCATGGAATCGTTGGTGTCTCTGCAAGTAGGCGACACGCTGGTGCTGGATCAGCAGGAAAAGTGGCCCGTCATGATCAAGGTCAACGGCAAGAATAAGCTGCATGCAAAAGCGCAAATGGACGCGACGCGAAAGACTTTCGTTATCACTAGACACGTACGATCGACAAGAGAGGAGCCGATGAATGGACACATCGCTGAATAACCCCGAGACCGAGGAAAGCACCAATCTCGCCATCCTCATGGACGTGCAGCTTCCGGTTTCCATCCGCTTCGGTGAAACGGAAATGGTTTTGGAAGAGATCGTGAAGCTCGGCGTTGGATCGGTTATCGAATTGAATTCGGGAATTGATCAACCTGTCGAGCTCGTCGTTAACAACCGCATTCTGGCTCGCGGAGAAGTCGTCACGATCGACGGATTTTACGGAATACGCATTACGGAGATCACAAGTGTTGGCGAACGATTTAAATCTCTCAATTCATAATCCGATCCTGATCTACTCGTTTCTCGCTGCCTATGGACTGCTGACGGTTTTGATACTCATGTACGTCCATGCCAAATTTCGTGTGGCCGCGAAAACATTAAAGCTACTTCAGACGGAATGGCAAAACGCGCGGTCAACCCACGCAGGTTTTGTGGGAGCGGCACAGGAACAACTCTCGAAATTAGCTGCGCCCAAGCCTACCCCGGCTCTAGCGGTACGAAACGCGGGTATGAATTTCGATACGCGAAATCAGGTTGTTGCGATGGCCAAGCGAGGAATCGCGGCTCCCGAGATTGCCCGATCCTGCGGTCTCAACGAAGGCGAAGTCGAAGTCGTGTTGGGGATGGTTCGGTTACAACGGTGATCGGACGGCACTAGGCAAGAATGGCCGGACTCGTCCGTTCTTACCTATCGGCAGATTCCGGGAGAACTTTAGTTTCAATTGGTTTGAGGGTGGAGACAGGGTTGCACAGGTGGCAATGATATGAGCGACGCGTTTATCGACACATATTCAGCGCTCGAAGCGCGCATGAAGATTATCGATAAAGGGTGGATATCTTGAGCGGTCCAACGTAAACGCGATCGATGAGATGGTTCATCTCATGTCCGCCTATCGCGAGTTTGAAGCAGTCCAGCGCGCAATGAAGATATTAATGACCGACATGAACTCAAAATTGATTCAGGAATTGGGAAAACTTAGTTAACCGAGTAAGGAGAGCTGCGAGCTTTGTACACGGCGGCGAGGGGAATGCAGGCGCAGCAGATCAACATCGACACGATTGCGAACAACATCGCAAATGTGAACACAACGGGCTTTAAACAGGGCAGGGCTGAATTCCAGGATTTGCTTTATCAAAACATTCGCCCCGCAGGTACGGCATCGTCTTGGCTTTGCACAAAAAATACATCGTGAGCGCTCATAGAGCGCCCCTACAGTTGCGCACCCCAAGCTGTAGGGGCGGTCTATGACCGCCCAGGATTTTTTGTGCAAAGCCCATCGTCTTCATCGACGGAATATCCCGTTGGACTACAGCTGGGATTAGGCACGAGACCGGTGGCCACAGACCGCATTCTGCGCCAGGGAGATTTCCGCCAGACCGGCAACCCGCTGGACCTCGTCATTGATGTCACACTTTCGTCAATCGGCGACGCCACGAGTTTGCAGGGTGGCATCCTGCTTCAAACACCGCTAATTGGCCCGGATGGAATCGTTTATGCCTTGGTGCAGGGGTCCCTTGTGATTGGGGGCTTCGCTGCCGGCAATGCCAGCACGGGCGTTACTGTCAATCATCCGACAGTCGGCCGGATTCCAAATGGGGCGAATGTCGAGCGAGCCGTCGCTGCGGGTATGCCGCAAACCATTGACGTACTGGAAATAGAGCTCGATCGCGCGGACTCTACGCCGATCAAACGGGCCACCGATGCGCTAAACACCACCTTTGGCGGACCGATTGCAACTCCCATCGACGGCCGATCCATCCGGCTTCAAGTACCGCCGGACTACCGGCAGCGGCCGATTGATTTACAAGCAGAACTCGAGATTTTATGATTCCTGACATCACCAACATTACAAACCTTGGCGCGAAGACGGAGCCGAAAGCAGTAGCCGCGAAAGTCCAAGGTATGTTTCTGGAAGTGATACTCAAGACGATGGAAGACAGCGTGGACGCAGAAGGCGGATTGTTTGGAAGCAGCGCAAGCTCGGATATTTATCGAGGCATGCTCAGAGAGCACCTTGCGGACGCTCTCGCGCGGCAAATGAACAGTCCATTGAAGGGTGGTTTCGGCAACACAGTTGTTATCGAAACGCAGGACGGCCGTAAGATGTTGTACGGCCATAATAATCATAACTTTGTCCAGGTGGGTGACTGGGTATCTCGCGGCGATACCATAGCCGAAGTGGGATCCACCGGACGAGCAACCGGGCCGCATGTGCATTTTGAAGTAAAGTTTTAATGAGCCCCCGCCGATAATGGTTGGATAGGGGGAGAGACTCTAGATGAGTATTGACCGAGTTAACATCAGCAACGCGGGCATCGATCGGGCACAAGGAACACAGCCCAATGATCCGACGCGCAATTCTGGTAAGGATCGAAACGTCCCCGCTGGTTCAGATTCCGTCGCACTGTCTTCCAAGGCGAAGGAACTGGATCGGTTGGCGAACGCTATCGATCAATCCCGTGCCGAACGCCTCGATGAAGTTCGCGAGGCGTTGGAATCGGGTACTTACCGGGTATCCGCCAGGGATCTTGCCCAAAAGCTGATCGACACGAATAAAAAATGATTCAGGGGGCGCAGACCTGAACTCCTGAATTCTCGAATTCGGGAGTTCAGGTGTGCGCCCCAGGAGAAAGTCCCATGGACGGGCTCGTAGAAGAACTATTGCGCTTGGAGAGCGCAAAACACAAAGCACTCGTCGAGATCGACGCCCCCGCTTACGACGCTACTGTTCGTGCTCAGTTGCGCCTGGTTTCGGCATCTAAAAAAACCCCGGGCAAACTGGCCAACGTCGAGAGGCTTCTTGCTCTTTCTCAGCTAATCACTCTTAATTCCCGGTTACTGCAAAACCTCATATCGACTACCCCGTGGTTCGCCTTTAGCAAAAACGCTTACAACGCCAAAGACAGGGTTTCAGCGGCCGCAGCTTCACGCCGGATTTCAGTCGGGGCATAGTTATGTGGTCGTCGGGAGCGCTGAGCAGCGCCTTGTCATCATTGATGGCGAACCAACTCGCATTGTCTGTGGCTTCAAACAACATCGCGAACGCAGGCGATCCCGACTACCCGCGACGAAGGCTCCTGACCGCTCCTGCCGGTTCTGATGGTGGGTCGCTAGGCATCGGGCGAGGCGTCGATGTCGTTGGCGTCGAGGCCATCCGAAATGACCTTGTAGAGACTCGTTTGCGGCAAGAAACCGCCGCAAAGTCGGGAGCCGAAACGCTCGCTGAGGGTTTGAAGAACATCGAAAACGTCTTCAATGACGCCAATGGAAGCGGGCTGCTCGACAGCCTCACGAATTTTTTCAATAGCTTTCAACCGCTTTCGCAGGATCCGAGTTCGCTGAACTTTCGTGAGCAACTGAAACTCAACGCCAACGCACTCGTGAACGCATTCCACACCCGCAGCAGCGATCTCACACAAATCAAGAGCAGTGCCGACAAGGCAATCTCTGCAGACCTCGATCAAATCAACAGCCTGGCCAAGCAAATACCAGATCTCACGATGGAGATCAAAAGCGAAGATATCACCCACCCCGTACCTGATCTTCGTGACCGCCGCGCAGCTCTTGTCAAACAACTCTCCACGTACGTCGACATCAACGAAGTTGAATCCGGCACTGACTATCAGATCACGACAAAGAATAATCGGTTGTTGGTCTTCAACAATACGGCATGGTCGATAACCGCCGCCGATGTCGATTCCAGCATTGGCAAGGGTTCGCTCAGATCGGCGCTCGATATTCGTGACACATACGTTCCGAAATATCTTGGCGCCCTCGATCAGCTTGCTTACGAAATAACGCAGCGGGTAAACGCGATCCATTCGGCTGGCTATGACTTGAACGGAAATACGAATATTGATTTCTTCGCGCCCCTAGCTTTGGCTACCGACGCAGCGCGGCTCATCACTCTGGCCCCAGCGGTTGCGGCTGATACTCGAGAAATCGCTGCCTCGACTTATGGAAGCGGTACCGAAAACGGCGTGGCTCTCCAACTCGGCAATCTTTTACACGATCCGGTATTCAGCCGCGGTTCCGTTACTGACCAGTATGGAAACCTGATCTACGCCATTGGAACCGACAGCAGCAGTGCGCAGTCGAGCGCAACGGAACACGACGGACTGCTTACGCAACTCCAAAACCGACGGCAATCGTTTAGCGGCGTTTCGATTGATGAAGAAAGCATGCAGATTCTGCAATTTCAGCGCGCGTACGAAGCTTCGGCGCGAGTCATTCAGGTAGTGGACGAACTTCTGAAGACCACCCTCAACATAGGAGCTGCCTGATGAGAGTAACTGAAGGCACGAATTCGCTGAGCTTATTGCGCGACTGCGAAAGTTAGGTTAGCGCGCGAGTCTCGCAGCTGACGATCTTAGATTTTTTGAAGTAGCTCCCAAGGAAGGGAAATGAAAGCAATGCCCGCATATGATCAATCAACCCAGCTTAGGCTGAAGAGCAAGGATGCGATCATCCACTTCGATGAAGGATTGATCGGCTTTTCAGAATTTAAAGACTATGTATTGATGGAGAACGAGAGTCTGGCTCCATTCCGTCTCTTGCAATCGCTGGAATCGCCGCAGGTCGGTTTTCTTGTGCTTGAAGCCGCTGCTTTGGTCCGGAACTATTACGAACTGGTTCCCGCCAGAGAATGGGAGTCGCTCGGCGTTACCGGCAAAACGAAACCTCTGGCCTTTGTAATTGTTGTAATCGGCTCCACGCCACAGGCCAGCACCGGCAATTTCCAGGCGCCTCTTCTCGTTAATTACGAAAAAATGATGGGAAAACAGGTGATCCTGACCGACTCGGGCCTGTCCGTGCGCCAACCTTTGATGTAGCGCCCAGCATTGCTAGCGCAACACTGGAATGCGTGCTTTTAGTGATTTGCTTGCTCGACCTAGGGCTTTCCGATATGCTTTAAAAAGGGAACTCTATGCTTGTTGTGACGCGCAAAAAGGACGAGAAGCTGATCATCGGAAACGAGATTGAAATCCAAGTGCTTCGTATTGGCCGGGATAACGTCCGCCTGGGAATCAAAGCGCCCGCTCATATCTCGATTTATCGCTATGAAATCTACGAAGCAATCAAGAACGAAAATGTCTCTGCAGTCACCTCTCAAATCCCTGACAAAGAAACCCTTGAGAAAATCACGAAGGGGATGAAGGCTGAATAGTCTTCGCTACTGTTTTTGTTTCTGGCGCCACAAATTCGTAAAATTTCTTTACGATCTCCATGCGCACTCTAACCGATACTATCTGAAACAATTAGCCGGCGCGCGGTTGTCGAAGGCGATTTATCTGTAAACATTCTTTACGATTTTCCAGTTTCCCTCAACTGGCTAAGAGTGTCAGAATTAAATCGGAAAACGCCTAAAGATTGGCATAAAGATCGAAAATTGTGAAAGTTGCAAAAGGCATATTTGTCGTTCGTACATGCGACTTCGCGTGGTGGACCACTTGCTATGTTAAGATGCCTGTAAAGGCGCGTGTGGCTGTAATATAGTCACCGACGGGCGCAGCCCGTATATCGAAATCCACCGACGAACGCGCATTACGTCAAGGAGCTCTATGCTTGTAGTCACGCGGAAAAATGGAGAGAAGGTGGTCATCGGGAACGAGATCGAAATCCAAGTCCTCCACATCGGCCGCAATCACATTCGCATCGGAATCAAAGCACCGGCACATATTTCGATCTACCGGGAAGAAATCTATCAAGCCATCAAGAATGAGAACGAGACGGCCGTAACGTCTCAATTCCCTGACAAGGAAACTCTGGAAAAGTTCTCCAAGGCCGTGGCGGCTGGATAACTTTCCGCCCGCTTCTTTTTCTCTCATCGACTCGAGCCAGATTGCGCATTACCCACGCTTGCAGCCATAATGGGCGCTACCCGGACTGGGTGATTCCCGGTCGCATTGTGATTTAGGAGAAATGTATGCGCAGGTCGAAGGTGGCGAAAAGAGTGATGAAGATTTTAGGGTTCGTGGCCATTGCGGGGTTTGCACTGTTCTCGGTATATGGACAGATCTCCAACACTGCAACCGCGCCGAAGATTCCGAAATTCAAATATGACGGCGCCTGGCCCAAACTACCGCTGCCGAATGCATGGACTTTTGAGGGCATCACCGGCCTGACCGTTGATAAGGACGATGTGGTCTGGGTGCTCGAGCGGCCGGGGGATTTCGACTTTGATCCGATCTTCCGGCGGCCGGAAGTCACCGAGAACTATGCGTCGCTGAACCCCCCGACCGCCATGTGCTGCAAAAAACCGCCGGCGGTGCTCGCATTCGATCAGGCGGGGAGCCTGGTGCACAGTTGGAATCCGGAATCGCAGAATGGCCTCCATCTGATATTGGCGGATAAGGCAGGTAATATCTGGATCGGCACGGATACGATGCGCAAGTACACTAAAGACGGCAAACTGCTCGCAACCATTCAACGCGTGCCGGAACCACCAGGGCAAATCAAGGCTGATCAGTATCCGGGAGATACGCCGATGGTCGTTGGTGGCATCGAGGGGGGTGAATTCTTCGAGCGTGATCGCGAACTTTTCATCACCGATAATTACCTCCGGGGACGCGTTCTGGTCTTTGACATGGATACCCTGAAGTTCAAGCATGGCTGGGGAGCATATGGAAAGCCTCTCAAGGACATCGCAGTCACACAGAATTTCAAATACTCGCCGGGCATCGCCCCGCCAAAAGACTTCGTTGCTCACCTCACGTTGTCAGTCGCAAATGACGGGTTCGTCTATGCCGCCGATCGTGGCGCAGATCGCGTACAGGTATTCACCAAGGACGGGATGTTCGTCCGGGAATTCACCGTGGCGTCCGAAACGCTGGATCGCGGGTCCACCGGAGGTCTCACATTTTCGCGTCCGGATCAAACCTTCATCTACATCTCCGATATCATGAACAATGTCGTGTGGATCGTGAACCGAGCTGACGGAAAAACAGTAGGTCACTTCGGCTTCTTCAGCCACGCCGGCGGCGGATTCCACTGGCTGCACATGGTCGCGTCCGATTCGAAGGGCAATGTTTATACCGGTGAAGTCGACACCGGCAAACGCGTTCAACGGTTCCTGATTCAGCGGTAACGAGTCTTGCGGATCTCGGCTGATCCGTGAAAGGTCCGATGCCGGTGAATGCCGGAAACTTACCTCGTCGAGGGTTTCGAAGCGTCTTCCACGATCTGATTCAGCAAAAGTATGTTTTTTAAATCCGGCTGGGCGTTCTTGAAGGTCCGAATATACGCATAGATGTCCTTCGCCTGTTTGTCAGATAGCGTGTTTTCGGCGAAGTTGGGCATACTGGTCGACGGCGTTAGCGGAGCCACATTCGCCCGCCCGCGAAGAAATCGGATGAAGTTTTCTTCGTTGGCGAGATTCGCACTCCAGTTCCCAACGAATGCTCGTCCCGTCTCACCGTTGTATCCGTGGCATGCATAGCAACTGTAGGAGTAATACAGCGCTTTACCATTTGCCGCGCTGCCGGTAACCGGGCTCGTCGGTGCTTGCGTATTGCCCCGCTGCGCGTAGATGGGCAGCATCGACGTTAGAAGGAAGACCGCAATTCCCAAAATCGTCTTCATTTTCTTCCTCCTCACCGCGGCTGCGTGATCACGTCAATCAGATAAGGTTCGCCGCGCTTTACCGAATCCAGGCCGCGCTTGAAGGCAGCCGCCAATTTGCTCGGATCCGAAATCGGCCCTTCGGATGCCATCCCATAACCCGCGGCCATCTTCGCGTAATCGATGAAGGGATCTCGCAGGCTCGTGCCGATATGGCCTCGGTCAGTTCCGCGGCCGCGAACCCCGCACATGTACTCTACAAACATCAGTTCCTGATGCCATGCGCGGTTGTTGTGCATGATCGTCAGCATGGGAAGCTTGTGATGAACGGCAGTCCACAGCACGCCGGGAGCGTAATTCAGATCACCATCGGTTTGGATATTGATGACGATCCGATTGCGGCTTTTTGCTGCCAGCGCAGCGCCGACCGAGGCCGGAGCGCCGTACCCCATGCCACCAGCGCCTTGCCCGCCCAGATAGCTGTAGGGCTTGTTGTGATCCCAAAGCTGCACGTGGTGCCCGCCCGAGAAGCCGCTTGGTGACGCGAGACACCAGTCTTCGTTCTTGATCAAGGGCCAGAGTTCGGCGTAAATACGCGCGGTTGCGACGGGGCTTGAATCCCAACCGTTTCGCTTCGTTTCGACGGCTTGAGTGATGGCCTCGATGCGCGCTTTTCGATTCGCCTCGGCATGCTTCGCTTTGCGTTCCTCGATAACTCTTCGCTTGTCTGCCGTGAGCTGACGCTTTACTTCTTCGATGAGAAGCGGCAGGCTCGCCTCTGCGTCGGCCTGAATCGCCGCGGCGTTGGTGGCGCCGGCGCCGCCACGCGCACCGCGCCCGCCCGCAACAGGCACGATCCCGCCGAATCCGACGTTGGCGGTGTCGCGAGCCAACAGCGTGGCAAGCCCTGGACCAATGATCGATGCCTGTGCAGCGGGAATCTCCAAGCCCAGCGTGTAATCGTACGCAGTGCTCGCGCCCGGCCCGCACAACGGATGACGTTGCGGGAAGCTCATCGGGCCTGTCGTTGCCCCTGTACCCGTGGAGGCGCCCACGAGTTCGGCCAACTCGACTGATAACTTCACACCTTGAGGCGTTCGCAGCCGTCGGACTTCTGTTCTCGGGTTTTGTGCATCAAGCAAAGCTTCCGCAATTTCCTTCGCCTTGCCTGCGTCAATACCGGCGATTTGCGGCGGCCGGTAAGCAGGCACTTTTAGCTCGCGCGCCTCTTCTTTCTGGAATTCCGTGTCCAACACCACCAAGGTCGGACCCATCGGCGGTGTGATCGCTTCGTTGTATGCGTGCTGCAAAGCGGTGAGCGATTCCTCGAGCGTCCTTGGCTGAGCATCCCATTTCGTAAAGCTGCGGACCATGGCAGACATGTCATGCGCCGTGTGTGCCTGGATGAAACCTTCGTCCCGGCCGGTAATCATGAGAACGGGCGTGCGATCGTAGTACGCCTGGTAAATCGACATTGCGGCGTGCTGGACTCCGATCGTGCCGTGCAGCAAAGCAATCATCGGTTTGCCTTCGGCTTTGGCATATCCGTGAGCCATTGTCACGGCGGATTCTTCATGAAGAGCGGTGATGAATTCAGGCATCCTGTTCGGCGGATTTCCATAGTTGATGAAAGACTCTTGCAGGCCTTCGAAACTCGATCCGGGATTTCCGGCGACATATTCGAGCCCCATATCTTTCAGCACCTGCACCATGAGATCGGACCCCGGCCGCTGGACTGCCCGCACGGTCGCAGGCGGCCGGACCACTCCGGCGTCCCTTGCGATTTGCTCCTGCGTGGGCGCAGGTACCGGCGCAGCGGCGTTGCCACCACGCTGAGCCTCGGCCGGGGACGTATTTGTAACCAGAGATGCCGCACTTGCAGCAGCGCCTGCTGCGGCGCCCTTTAGAAAACCGCGCCGGTTCAACGATCCATTTTTCTTAGCCACAATCCACTCTCCTGGATAGCCTGAATTGCTTGAGAACTAATGTTACCTGCGCGACCAGTGTTCTTCACGAAGATTTCAATGAATGTCACTGTAGCCGGACCTGGATTCTTGAAGCCGTGTGGCGTGTTCGATTTGAAGAGATGCACCTGGCCGGGCGCAACCGTTTCTCTCTCTTCTTTCCCTTCAGGTCCGAAAAAGATCTCCACAGCACTCGTAATAGGAATAAATAGATGAAACGGGCCTTCATTGTGGACATGCGAAGGCCGCGCAGCGCCGGCATCGAGCTGCACACGTGTGACGCGAATATCTGCGTTGTCCATGATTGTCTGCGGACTCACGCCAGGGTTGCCGCGGCCTTGTCCGCGCTGCTCGGCCAACGCGGGCGCCGAACAAAGAGCGAACATCGCAATGCAAACGAGAGACTTGGTCATGACATCAACCTCCGAACAGCTAAAAGGCCGCCATCGCATTTTTACAATGGCGGCCTTTTCGTGTGTTTATACCTTGTGGTTGTTAATCCGCTTTCGGCTTCGCAGGAGCCGGCTGGGCGAACTTCGACGCGTCAATGTTGACGTTGGCTTGCACGTCCGTTAATTCGACAGTTGCCTGGCCGTCGGTCCAGGTCGAGGTAATCTTGAACGGAAATTTGACCCCTGCCACTTCACGATAATCCGAATAGTCGACCTGTGTGGGGATGCGCCCGAGTGCCGTGTCGACGAAGCGGACCAAGCGCACCAGCAGGCCCGAGTTGTCGAAGTACAGATTGACAGGCGGCTGGCGAGGGTTGGTTCCCTGCAGGACAGTGACGTCTTTGTCGTCAATGCTTGTCGATGTCACTCGCCATTGAGCGAAGTTTGCTTTCAAACCCGTTGGGAACGACACGAGCGCCTCGACTTTGAGGCCTTCCAGATTTCCCGCATTAAGTTGCATCAATGGCTGCGGTTTGTCCACAGACGCAACCCACGCTTGCCGGCCATCGAAAGCCCACGTCTTGTCACCGAAAGCGCCGTGGATGACAAAGTGTTTTTGATTCGGCGCCTTGGCGAAGATCTCCACTGGAACTTTTGTGTGGTGCGTATCAAACCCGACATATGTGCCTTTCGCGGTGTAGCTGGTGAAACGGCTGAGCCGCTGCGTCCCACCGAGGGCGTTCAGATACTTATTGAAAACTTCGTCGGGGTTGCCTTTCGAGTTGGGAGGAATCTCCACTTCGTTCGGGTCTTCCATCGGCGCGCTGTATTGAACGATGAGACTCGGCACGATCTTGGGTTTCAAGTCGCCGCGATGGCAGGTGTAGCAGGTCACCATCCGGACCCCTTTGAAGTTTTCCTTATTGATGGTGTTCACCATCTGAATCATCCTGCGCGCAGTGATCTTCATTGTCGTGTCGGCGGCAAAACGGTCCCAGCTTTTGTCGGCATCCGACGTATGGCAATCCAGGCAGTTCAGACCCAGTGCCGCCGCAATCATGCCCATCGTGTCCATGAACTCGTCGACAGGAATTCCCCTCAGAACCGGGATATTCTTGAAGACCTCTTCGGCCATTTGTGGTCGGGGGCCCTGCCCGGCCTGTCCACGTGTGATCGTCGTCGATGGGCCCAGCAGGCACACCACGACTATTGCGATACAACCAAGAATCGTTCGCCTCGATCCAAAGTTCATGTGATCTCCCTTCGATATTATGATTTCGTTCCGGCGGCCTGCAGTATACGCCGGGATTTACTCGCCAGGCAATTCGTCGTAACGCTTGACTTATTGCAGCCGTGCTTTAATAATCGAGATGCAATTTCTAAACTGCAACTGATTTCCCGGAGGGAAAAAACATGAGGTATCTGTTAGGTGTCACTGGTCTCTGCGTTGTGGTGGTATTGGCCGCAACAGTCCCGCTTTTTGCGCATCATTCGTTCGCTGCCGAATACGACAACAACAAACCGATCAAGTTCACCGGCAAGGTCACGAAAGTGGAGTGGATGAATCCCCACATCTACGTCTACCTTGATGCCCCGGACGCCAGCGGCAAGACCGTGAATTATGCCGTCGAAGGCGGGGCGCCGAACGGCCTGTACCGGCAAGGCTGGAGAAAAGATACGTTGAAGACTGGCGACCAGCTGTCGATCGAAGGCTTCCTGGCAAAGGATGGATCGAACACCGTCAACGCCAGAGTATGGTTGCTGCCCGATGGCAAGAAGGTCTTCGCTGGAAATAACGAAGACGGCGGACCGGCTGCAAGACCGTAATCGCCCAGAATAGGTTTTCGACGGCGGGATCGTTCATGACGAATTATCCCGCCGTAAGTGTCTCTGCCGCAGGAATTCAATGAAGTCCTTATTATTATTGACCTTGTTTTTCGCGCAAACCGCCACACTCCATCCACCCGACCTGAACGGTTTTTGGAACAATCAATACACCCCGAATCTTGCCCAGGCGCTGGGACACGAGCCTCCCTACACTCCATACGGTCTGGAACGGTGGAAGAGGGTCGACACAAAAAATGATCCGACCGGTCTTTGTTTACCGGTCGGTCCTTCTCGAGCTTTTACAGCGCCGATGCCGTTTCAAATCGTGCAAGGTCCAGACGTCATCGCATTCCTATTCGAATATCAAACGATCTATCGAATGGTATACATGGACGGCAAACCACACCCTCCCGACATCAGAGAGTATCCGGAGTTCATGGGCCACTCGGTCGGGCATTGGGAGGGCGACACACTGGTCATCGACACAGTAGGAATTAATGAGCGCAGTTGGCTCGATACCGTCGGCCACGAGCACAGCGCGCAATTGCACCTGATCGAGCGCTTACAGAAAATCGATGACAACCAGTTGAAGTGGACGGTCACCTATGACGATCCGGTTTTTTTCACCCAGCCGTGGTCGATCACGCGCACGTTCACGCGCGGTAAATCAATCGATCGCATCATGACCTACAGCTGCGAAGAAAATAACAAAGACGTCGAGCACCTGCAAGGCAACAAAAAATAGTTCTTGGTTAGCTGCGTTTCTCCGTGCCAGATTTCGGCTGCGCATTTGGCCACCGAGGAGAAATGCTCTTTGCCGCATTCCGGCGGTTTAGGTTCATGCCACTGGGTCGGAATCTGAGAGTCTGGAACGTTCGCTCGACGGCCACTCAAGGGGGAAGGGATTCATCATCTACACCCTCAACTGGGTTGCCAAATCTTCCATATTCTTTGCAGCGAAATCGACGGGCACCCGCGGAGCCGATTCTCCCGTTTAATAGAAGATCTCGGGAACGTGGTAGATAGGCATAAATCGCTCGGCCTGCTTTCTGAAAGGAATCAGCCACACATTGCTTTGTGACATTTTTAGTATGACAATTCAATTTCCGAAGGAGGCACAAGATGCGTATAGCTTCGATTGTACTGGTTCTCCTGTTTTCTCTTTTTCAGGCCAATGTCGTGTGGGCTCAAGGCGACGCTCAGGCCGGTAAGGCTCGATGGGAAAGCGTTGCCGAAAACCGATGCCAGTATTGTCACGGTGTGAAAGGCGAGGGTGCTTTTGGACCAGACCTGGCGGGACGTCAACTGAGTTTCGACCAATTCAAGCAGGCCGTCCGAAAGCCATGGGGGATCATGCCCACGTTTCCCGAAAGCCAAATCAGCGACCAGATCCTAGCGAACTTTTACACGTACCTCAGCGGCTTGCCTAAAGTACCCACCCCTGGACCGTGGCGTACGCCGCTGCCAGCCAATGCGCCATACGGTCAAAGACTTCTGGTTGAAACTGCCGGTTGTGCGCAATGCCATGGCGACACGATCGCGGTGCCGCGCATGGACGCCGGCGCCGTCGGCGCTGATTTCGAGTGGTTCAAGCGATTGGTGTACGACCACACGGCATCCTTGCCCGAGCATCGGAAACTTCTCGGGACAGAAGTAGGGATCCTTCGGATGGGTAATTACTCGAGAGCGCGCCTGCCCGAGCCCGTCCTCGAAGAAATCTGGAAGTATATGCGCGACGATCTCAAGTTCCGTGTACCCGTCACGTCG
>QHWY01000159.1 GCA_003223875.1 Acidobacteriota bacterium
CTAAGATCCGTCTTTTGCATTCGGTGCGACATGGCCTCCGGGATCGTCCCGTCACTAATCGCGATTTCAGCATTGTGCAGAAATATCTTTCCTATGACAACCCATAAGCTACAAAAAGCGATGTATGCCGGCAAGGATCACTCGGTAACGACCTTAACGATCTCGATGTGATGATGGCGTCGGGGATGTCGGCTTGTCCTAGCGACAGCCATCCCAGAATATTTCCCCCCCAAAATGCTTCGGACCATCCTTTTCGCCGGTCTGGGCCTGCCCGTCGGCCGGCTTATCCTGATTCGGGGAAGCTAAACCCAAATGAGGAATGGACTGTTCCTGATTAGGGAAAGGCCGCCGCAAATGAGGAATGGTCTATTCCAGATTAGGGGAAGGCTAACCCGAATGAGGAATAGACTGTTCCTCATCGGGGAAAGCCCGCCCCAAATGAGGAATGGACTGTTCCTGATTAGGGAAAGCCCACCCCCAATGAGGAATGGTCTATTCCAGATTAGGGAAAGGCTAACCCAAATGAGGGACAGACTATTCCTCATTGGGAAAAGCCTGCCCCAAATGAGAAATGAGCTATTCCTCATTGGGAAAAGCCTGCCCCAAATGAGAAATGAGCTATTCCTCATCGGGGAAAGCCAAACCCAAATGAGGAATGGGCCCTTCCTCATCAGGGAAAACCTAACCCAAATCAGGAGTGGGCTTTCCCTCACCGGGGAAAGCCCACTCCAAAGGAGGAAATAACTTCTCGCGATCGGTTTTCTACAAACCGATTTTCTTCTTCAACGTATCCAATCGCGAGTCTCCCCGAATCAATGCGAGCTCAGGATAAACGATATAGTAATGGACGCGAGGATCCCTGATGTCGGCCATCGGATTGAGTGCTTCAAAGACGCAATCTTTGTCTCCGAGACCGGCACAGATGAGGACAAGATGGTTCGGAAACTTGGCTGACTTTCGTAATGCTTCGGCCTCGTCCCGCTTGCCGATTAATGCATAGTCCAGACCGAGGAAGCCTTCGCTACCTTCTTCTTCTTCGGACCGGTTTATGACCATCATGAAAAGAGAGCCCGTTCGACCTTCCAGCGAATTGCCTTATTGATAAATCCTGGCAAATACGCCTCGAAGTCGGCGGCATAACTGTAGGGTTTGGGATTTAGGCCGGCTTTGAAATAGAGAATTCCTTTGGGCGTGCCGTTGGGGTCCATGCCGCCCAAATCGAGCCAGCGATAGCCTCGTTCTTTGGCATTTAACGCCGCAGACCACAGCAAAAGTTGACCGGCATTGAGACGCTTGCCTTCGTCATTCACGGCGGCCACCAGATATTCACAGACCGAGCCGTAACGAGCCATAGCAATTCCGCCCAGGGAGCGGCCCTTGTATTCAGCCGTAAGACTCCAAAGCTTGTGCCTCTGGTCAGCACTAGCTTGAAACGCTGCCAAAAACGCAGGTGTCACTGTCGAATCAAATGCTTTGTGTTTCCGCATTTCTTCCAATCCATTCCGAATCTCATCGAACAGTTCCTCCTCGAAACCGCAAGCGATGGTAATGCCTGCGGTTTCGGCTTTCTTTAAAGCTGCGGCCCAATTGTTTCGTAATGATCTTCGTAATGTACCGGTCGCTTTGGACAAATCGAGCCGAGCTGAAACCCAAGGACGGCCGAATTCAGCAGACTGGTATCCGGCTTCATGAAACAGCGAGTCTGGTATTTCACCTGACGGGATTGCGGGCGAAACTCGCAAGTACATGCCTTGCCGCTCGACCCAGTAGGCACGCAGGGCGGCAAGTATCGCGGCTAATCTTGACCGGTCCGCCGAGTTTTGTCGCCAGAGTGGGCCGCGGTTGATGACGGCAGCACCACCCTTGATGAAGGGCATCGGCCGCACAAATGCCTGAGCAGCTCCAACGATGTTGCCATCGACTTCAAAGAACAGACGTGATATCTCTAACCCTCTTGTTCGCGATGATGCTTCCGCGTATTCCCACGTCTGCAGCAAACTAAGATCCGCAAACGTTTCAACCACCGAATTCCATTCAGGCTGGGAAAATGGCCCGGGAACAATTTTCATTTGGTCCACAACATCAGGCGCTTTACGGCCCGCGCATACATGAAATCCAGACCGCCACACAGCGACAGGCGCTGGTAGTCGAACGGAGATGATGGATCGATGGGTTGCCGCAACAGAGCGAACCTGGACACAGGCGTCGTATTTAATCCCCGAAGACCAGTGCAGCAGAATTCGTAGGCGGATCGAATGATGGCGTACGATTCCGCATTGATGCTGTGGATATCGCCAAACGGGTAAGCGAACCATCGCGGCTTGACGGCAAGACGTTGCTGAAGGACTGCGGCCGATTCCACGATTTCACGTGTGCGCTCAGCTTCGGAAATAGCCGATAACCTTTGATGAGACATGGTATGCGAACCGATCGTATGGCCCGCATCTCGCAAACGCGCAAGATCGTCCCACGACATGAAAACCCTGTGGGACGGTATGGCCTGTTTCTCATAAATTCGTTCAAAAATGACGGCATTCTGCCGTTCTTTCGGAATATCCATCAGCGCCGGACAAACGAAATACACGGCCTTAATGCCCCGCTTATTCAAAACCTTGGCGGCGACGGTCGCATCCGAAACATAGCCGTCGTCGAATGTAATCAGGCACGGAACACGACCCGCACCAGGAGGGAGTTCGGCCGTTCCAGTTGCGATCTTCTCGACATCCTCAGGCCGCAAAATCCCGTGATGCTCGATGACGTGGTCGATAAGCCTAGCGAACGACTCCTGCTCACCCTGGAAAACATCATGAAAAGTCAAAATGTGGAAGCCTCTTTGAGGCGGCGTAAAGCCCCGCAACACTCGGTGCACCCGCAGCCACGGCGCGCCCAAACGGTAGTAGAGAGCGGTATTCATTTCCTGGTGAGAGCGCCTATGGAGGCCAACAGCTCTCCCATCCTTTCGACCTGATCTTCGGTCAGGCTCTGGTGGACTGGCAACAAGACCGTACGTCCGGCGAGAGCCAAGCTCCAAGGAAACCGGGACGAGTCGTGCACTTCCGGCGGAAGATCCGGCCAGCGGCTCGCCGGGATACCTTTTGACCGCAAAATGTCGACCCAGTGTTCTACGTTCGTTTTGACAAGACCCGCAAATACGTAAGGGCACACGCCGGAAGGCAGGTCCGTGAATATTGGCTGGAATTCCTGCTGCTGATCGCACCATTTCCGCAGTTGAAGGTAATGCCCGCGACGTGCCGCAATCACCGCGGGAATCTCTCGTTCAGCGACGGAAACCAAACGCTGAATATAGGGCACGCACGCATGAAAACCATTGCCCGTGGGAATAGCCGATCCGGAAACAGGCGGATGCCGATAAGTGGGTAAGAAATGCCACGGTACACCAGCTTTGCTCAGTGCCCTTTGGATCAGACGCCGCGCAGCCCAGCCCCAAATGTCTGACGAGTTGCTTGCTGTCGGCCCAGGAAGGCCACCTGCAAGATGCTCATCCATTAGAAGCTGTCCTCCGCGAGGAACAGCGAACAGCTTCCGGGGACTAAATAAGACAGCGCTGGCACAGCCGATTCCGGGTGTTTGCATGATGGCGTGCGCCGCATCTTCTATTAGGACGATTGAATGGCTGTTGCAGAAATCTCTTGCAGTTTCTGTGTGGTTGGGACAACCAAAATAATGGACGAGCACGAGCAAACTGGAGTGTCGAAAATTTCCGATCTCCCGCTCCAGTATTTCCCAGTCGATCGTTAGGTCTGGTCGAACATCATAAAACCGCAAATCGATGGGAAGGCGCCGCACATATCGCAAAGCTTCGTTGCAGAAGTATGCAGGAAACCAAACAACCGTCCTGCCGAGCGCCTGAATTGCCGCGGCCAATGCTTCGCTGGCGGTTGCATACCAATAGATTGGACGGTCACGGCCGGCGCTGGCGGTCGGGAACACTGCGCGTGCAAGCTGTCGAATTGTGGGTGATGGCGGTTCAGGTAACGTCATTGGGATAGGAGACGATGCCGGAGCCCATGAAAGGCGTGAAATAAGGTGATCTTCGAAATGTGATACGCCATGCCTAACGGTGTAACACGACTACCGTAACGGACGGCCAGACGGACGCTATCTTTCCACTTGTTCCAATACCCTCCAAAGGACAGATTACCGGTACGGTCAAAATAGTAACCCAATGGCTCGCGGATGAAATACGGCCGGGCAAAAGGCGCGATCCGCTGCCACAAATCGAAGTCCTCAATGCCCGACAGGATCGTCTCGTCGAAGAGGCCGCCCTCGAACAGAAGCGTTCGCCGGCAGGTCACCGCTGAGGGTGAAAAGAAAGACCGGTAATATATCTGCCCCGGCAACGCCTTGCTTGGGTCATACCATTTCGCGTAGTCAATCATGTGATGGCCGCCCTGCTGCGTGACCTGTTCTTCGGCATGACAGAAGATGTTGAATTCGGCATGACCTTCGATATGCTGCGAAACTACTTCGAGTTTTTCAGGCTTCCACAGATCATCGGAATCAAGGAACGCAATCCACTCGCACCTGCTTCCTTCGACGGCCGCATTGCGGGCCGCGCCGGCACCCCGATGAATATTGCGGATCACGGTGTGCCGGATACGAGGATGCCGGTTCAGGAATTCTTCGACCACTGGAACCGTACCATCCGTGGAGCCGTCGTCAGAAACGATGATCTCCTCGGGCGGGCAAGTCTGCCGGATGACGCTTTCGAGCGTGCGGATTACGAAGGGCTCCGAATTAAACGTGGGACAAACTACGGAGATGGCCGGCATATCATGTCCGCAATTCGGAGCGCCGCCTGGCCGTCGGTCCGGTAAAAGAGACTTGAAAGGACGAGATTGCGTGTAGATTCGTCCGGGATGTATTTCCCAGGATTTGAACGATATGAAACGATGGCATCACGGAGCGACTCCACGGATCCAAAACGCGGAATCGATACAATTTCCGCAACGGCAGAAGCATTGAACCCTTGCGGCAGCCATTGCCAGACGGGCCGTCCGCGCACGAACGCCTCTTCCGCAACAGTTGAGTACGTGAACAAGATGATATCTGCACTCTCCAAGTCTTCCTCGAGACCGCCGTGCGTCATGGGCACACGCTCTTGCCTGATAGGGCTCAGGGGATGCTTGCGAAAAGAAACACACAATTCCGGTATGAGTTTTAGTACTTCGCAGGCCGCTTCGATCATTTCAAGATCCGGCTCGATCGCCAGACCTCCAACCAGCAACAACGATATCTTTTTGACATCGGCAACGGAACTGTCGGTCAACAGATCACCCGGCTTGATCTGATCATAACGCGGCGAGCCGGTGACGATCACTTGACAAGGATCATAACCACACTCCAGAAACAATTCCCGCGCAAACGTGCCCATTGTCAGGACCATGTGCGGGTGAGGCACGGCGCAGCCGTCCGGATTGCCCTTCAATTCGAGTTCCGGATCGAGGAACAGAAAAGTTTTTTCCGAGCAGTAGCTTGCGTGCTGAATCGTATAGTTCACAGTTTTGAGTCCCGCCCGTTTCACTCCTTCGTAATGTGCACGCGCATATGGAAAATGCTCGAGAAAACTGAACGTCATAGAAGGCTGAAGCCGCCGGCAAGCACGCTCGGTCGCGGTCGCGACCAGTTCAGAGTAGGGAATGCTGTAGTCAAGAAACCCGGCTAGTAAATTGCGCTTGAAGAGCGGCAGGAGATTGAAGATACCTGCGTTGAAGGCGAGCCTAAATTTGCCTTGGCCCCAAACGCGCATCAAACTGACGAGTGGCGTGAAATCGAATACTGATTGCAGCAGATCTTTCAGCTCCAGTTCCGATTGGAGGATCGAAACGGGTAATGGCTGCCGTGGAACCCGGTAGCTATCAAGCCACGCAAGCCAAACAACGGAGAGATTGCCCCGGGATTGGATGATTTTCGGCAAGTCGCAAAAATACCGGTCGACAAGCGTGTCAGTTTTCGAATCGGTGTCGACACTCAAGTTCCAGAAGCCTGAAAAGATAATGTCGCGTTTTTTCGTCTCCTGACATTTTCGTGCGAGCCAATACTGATATAGCGTTTTTAAGCTGAACGCCACGCGTGAAGCGAGGGACCGCACGCATCGGAAAGCCATGCCACTCGGACGCGCCGAAACAGGTCGCACACGGAATCTTTGTCTCAAGACAGCGGTAAGGTCGTGCGGCGCGCCGACGAGAACCAGGTCACGGATACTATGCTCATCCGCGATTTTGGCGATGGTGAACAGGGCAATGATCCGGTCAAAGGTCGGATCCGATTCACAATCCTTAAAAGAAACCGGGTGATACCACCATCGGCTGGATTGCCCGGTCACCGTCAGTAACTGCCGCAACGTTTTGCCGTTCGCCACAGGAACGGCGGCGCAGCGTGCGGCAGCACGGAGATAAGCATCGCGCGCTTGCTTACGGACTCTCAAAGACGCTTCACGGGCGAACAGAACCCGGCCGGAATATCGAAGATGTAGGCTGTGCTCGGCCGAAGGCAGTAAAAAGGTTAGGATCAAGTCGCCGGCCTCGGGTATTGCCTTCGGTTGTTTCCAACAAACCCACAACCGGCGCGGACGCTCCTCAGCCATTAATCTCCAGAACGACTTTCAGGTGCTTGCCGGAACGCGCGATGTCCCACGCCTGATGAAACTCTTCGAATGGAAAAATGCATTCGAAGAAAGCGCTCGCGTCAATATCGGGCAGTACCCGAAGAGCTTCATCGAAATCGGCTGATGTGCTCCCAACGGATCCGATAATGGTCTTGTCGTAGCTGACGATCGATTCGAAGCTAAAGTCCCGTTTTGCATATGGTAGACCTAACAAAAGGATAGTCGCGCCGGGTTTCGACCGGTGAAGAACCGCATCCAACGCTTCTGCATCACCTGTTGCTTCGATGATCGTGTCAAAATGGGCAATCTTCTGAAGGTCCTCTTCGACAGAGATTCCTCTCCGCGCGAGGTAGGACAATCGCTGGGGATTTCGATCGAAAACTGAAATATCCCCACCGCGGTGGGCAATCGCAAGAGCTGCCAAATGACCAATTGGTCCGCCGCCGACCACCGCGGGACGGACCAAAATTCGATTGGACGAATTCCAGCCTAGACGGCGGAGACCTTTCAGCACGACGGCAAGAGGCTCGCACAGAATCGCATGCTTCAGCGTCAGCGAAGCCGGCAACCGATGAACAAACCGCGCGGGGGTAATCATGTACTCCGCGTAGCCGCCATTGCGCCCAATCACACCGACTTCCGAGCGCCATGAGCAACCGATCGCATCTCCATTGCGGCAGGCATCACATTCGCCGCAGCCCTGGATGCACTCCACAACAACGGAGTCGTTTTCTGCGAATTCTGTGACTCGAGCGCCGGTCGCCACGATGACGCCTGAGAATTCATGCCCGGGAACGATGGGATATTTGGCGATTCCGGTTTTGTAGTAACCGAGCCGGCCCTCAAAAATCTCGAGATCCGTGGCGCAGACACCAGCGTAGGCCACTCGCACCAGGACTTCGCCTGGTTTCAGCTCGGGGACCCCGAAACTTTGAATCATCGCTTCTCGCGGTGCCTGGATCGTGATGGCTTTATACGGCTTATCAAACAGAAGTTGCTCCCGTAGCCGCGGATTTTCCATTAACGAGCCATCCCAAATTCCACTAACGAGGCCTGCGGTTTTTTCGTAGCGAAATCGTATGATCTCGGCCGCCTTTTGAGGGAGGACGCCTTGCTTGATGCTTTGAACCAAATCTCCAAACAAGTAGGCAGCTTCCCGGAAAAGCTCGCGCGGCAGATCACGCCGCCGGGTAATGCCGATCCAGCGCGCGGCTTGCCCCTCCCTGTAGTACCGATGACGGACCTGGCTCCAGGATTCTTCATGAATATGGTAAATACTTGCCGAAGGTTCGTAGACTACCATGTAGCCTTGTTCCATCCAGTGCTTTGCCCAGTCGACGTCCTCGAGACCAGGAAGTGTTTCGTCAAAAGCGTATTGATCCCAGAGGTCTCGGCGAATCGCCGAATTTGCGTTATTCGCGAGGAATTTCGGCGGCTTCAGAACTTCTCTTTTTAGACCAAAGGTCCGAGTGAAGTCGCGGAATTCGCCAAACTTCGATTGAGTAACACCCTGTTGCCGTCCGTACACCATCGCGGTGGCGGGATCCCGCAGCGGCTGAACCAGATTTGCCAACCATGAAGTGTTGCCGGGCATTGCATGGGCCGAGATTATCGCGATGAAGCGGCCCGTGCTGTTTCGGATTCCTTCATTCAAGGAATAGCCGAAACTGAAGTCATGTTTGCGGATGGAGATCAGGCGATCCGCATACGCCGATGCAATATCTCGCGTCCTGTCGATCGAACCGGAATCGACAACGACGGTTTCAAAGCTGCGATACTCCTGCTCGGCAAAACACCGGAACAGCTCAGGCAGGTGTCTCTCTTCGTTATACGTGCGGATGATGATCGACGTTTCAGGCATTCGCGCGCCGCTTAAGTTCATTAATGAGATTTTTAATGGTGTTCTCATGTACGCGGTCGGCGTCGTGCGGGCTGCTGTTGGCATTGTGCGGCGAAAGCCAGCAGTTGTCGAGTTGCCGGAGCCGGCTGTCGAAAGGCAGCGGCTCAACCTCGAAAACATCGAGAGCGGCGCCTGCGATTTTTCCTGACTCGAGCGCTCGAACCAGCGCCGCTTCGTCGACTACAGGGCCTCGGGACGTGTTGATGAGATGAGCCCCCGGCTTCATTTGTTGAAATGCCAAGTCATTAAAGAGATGGAACGATGCGGGATTGAGAGTCGTGTGAACCGTAACGAAATCCGCCTGTTTCAAAAGAGCGGGGAATGAGACCATTTCGATACCCGTACGGGACAAGAATTCCGGCGATATTTCCACGATGTCACTCCCCAAAACACGCATGCCGAACCCGACGGCCCGGCGTACGACCGCTTTTCCGCAGTTCCCGACACCGACGACTCCGAGTGTCTTCTCACGCAGGGAAAAGAGCTGCGGTTTCTGCCATCGGTTTGCCCGAAGATCGGCGTTCATACGGGCAACCTGCCGGGCAAACAGCAGTATATAGGCAAACACGGTATCGGCTACGGGCTCACTGAATGCATTGGGGGTGTTGCAGACTTTGATATTCCGCCGCGCGGCTGCTTCGACATCGATGGAATCAATGCCGGTTCCCCACTTCGATATAACCTTGAGGCGGGTCGCGGCTTCGATCACACGTGCGGTAATGCGATCGTCACCGCATATGATTCCATCGATATCGCCCACTATCGGCAGGAGTTCGTGCTCTTCCAAACGTTCGTTGACCTTTGGAACGATGATCTCGCAACCCGCACCCCGGAGCGATTCCCTATATCTATCGATCACGGGCATTGCGTATGGCGCGGAAATCAATACTTTCCACGTCATGAGACACCGTACGATTTGGTCAGGGGATCGGCTTCGAGCAGACGCTCGACCAAGGCCAGGTCGGCGGGCGTGTCCACGGAGTGAGTTTCATAATCCGTTATCACCATACGGACCTTGAATCCATGTTCCAAAATTCGCAACATATCGACCGATTCAGCAATCTCCAGGTGTGTTGGCTCAAGCGTCTTATACTGAAACAGGAAGTTGCGGCGAAATGGAATCACGCAGACTTGCTTGAGACCGTTGGATGTGCGCGAGGGAATCGGCTGGCGGGAAAAATAAAGCGCGTCACCATTTTTTGCGGTAACAACTTTGATGGTGTTCGGGTCCATCATCTCCTTCATTGAGCGAATCGGAGCGGCGAGGTTTGTGCAGACAATCGTCAGATCCTTGCGAAGCGGATCAACGGCGCGATCGATCATTTCGGGATGAATCATGGGCTCGTCGCCCTGCACCATGACGATCACATCGGCATTAGTTCGTTCCGCGGCTTCAGCGACTCGATCGCTGGCTCTTTCATGCGAACTCGACGTCATGATAACGCCGCCGCCGAAAGCTTCGGTTGCCTGAGCGATCTCCCGATCGCAAGTCGCCACGTAGGTGGCGTCCAGCGATCGATTCAGCCGGCAGCGGCGGTACACGTGCTCGATCATTGGCCGGCCACAGATCGGCGCCAATGGCTTACCCGGACACCGGGTCGAACCCATCCGCGCAGGAATGATACAAACCGTGGTCAATTCGCTCCTTCCCCAAAAACAAAATATTGTGACACAGGATCTCAAACATGATGTCAGAATGGGAAGAAAGCGATTGCGACGAAAATCGAATTGCCTCTGGTGAAAGCCAGGATCGGCTCCAATGAAAGCACAATTATGGGATGCCCTTCGTTCCGCTGTACGGCTCTGTCCTGAACGCCTACGTCTCGCGTTCCTGGAGCAACCTTTAGCCGTGCCGATGGACTTCGGCGGCATAAGGCTCACCGCGCATTCGAGTGAGGAATACTACATCCGGTCGCGATCCGCAGCCAAGGAACCCGATACGGTGCAATGGCTGTTGGATATGCCCAAGGATGTAGTCTTTGTCGATGTGGGAGCCAACATTGGGGCATATTCTTTAATAGCAGCGCAGCTTTATCCACAAGCGCATATTCTTGCAATTGAACCATCCGCACCGACGTACGCATCGCTCTGCCGCAATATCTGGATCAACCGGCTTCAGGATCGCATCACGCCAGTCTGCGCGGCCTTACGTCGTACGAACGGCTCCTACCCATTCAACTATTCATCATGGCAACCGGGGGCGGCGTTGCACGGTCTCGGCAACAATGGGCAGCACTCCCAATTGTCATTCAAGCTGGATGACCTGATCGGTTTTTTGCGATTTCCTCAGCCAACATATTTGAAGATCGATGTGGATGGCGCAGAAGAAGATGTGCTTGCCGGCGCCACGGAGACATTGCGCTTGATTCAAAGTTTGATGATTGAAGTGGAAGCGAGCAATCGTACATTTGCCGAAAGTGTGAGACGTACGTTAGAGAATTCCGGCTTGGCTGTCGTGGCATGCAACCAAACGGATCCGGCAGGCCGGTACATTAATTATCGGTACGAGCGTGTCGCCTGCGTCAACGTTCTCGAGCGAAAATCACCGCCTGAGACCGATTGATAGAGGGATTCGCGGTTTGCGTGAAATCATTTGGCGGTGGAGGTTTGCGGCAGAAGTACGAAGCCCTGAAAAGGACATCCCCGTGTCCGGATGCGGTGATGACCAAATCCGTGAGTTGAAAACATTTGTTTATAGTGGCGAAGCAAGTAGTAGTGATCCCCCATAATGGGATCAGGCCTGAGCAGTTCTTCGAGCGAAGGGAACAACGAAACTGAGTTGCTCATTGTACCGAAGAACCAACGTTGCGCCATCTTAGGAAGAATTCGCGACCCGATGCGTTTCACGAAATTTCTTCCATAGAGAACAGCTGCATTAGGAATTCGGTGCTCCCCGATAACAAGGACAACCCCTGACGGCTTCAGCACACGTCGAATCTCCGCAAGAAGCCGTCCGGGTTCATCTGCGTGGTGGAAGGCTTCGGCGAGAATGACGAAATCGACGGACTCATCCGGCAGGCGGAGTTTGTAAAAGGTTCCTAAACAAAGGACGACCTTATCGGCTTCGACACCATAATGACGGAGAACGGTGGGGCCGATCTCCAGCAGTCGGTGCGTGGAGTACTCCACGCCGTATATCTTGCTTATAGATCCAATTCGCTTCAGCATGAGGGAAGTCGTCCACAAGACGCCGCAGGCTAAATCCGCACCTACCCCATGGACGGCGTGGCCGAGTTGTGCCGCTCGATCCAAACACTGTTCTAATTGACGGACGAGACCGGTTTTTTTTAAATGCTGCTCCAAACCTGCGAAACCGGACTCCAAGATGTGCCAAGGCTTCAGCTTCTCGATCTGTTCATTGTTCCAATAGTCGAAGTAAGCAGTCGACCCGATTTCAGGCTCAGACGACCAATATTCGACTCGATAGTTTCCCACGGAGCGCGGTTCCGTTCGGTCCTGCTCAAGCATGTGCTGCCACTCTAGGATCTGGACTATCGACCCAACTCGAAACCCAATCCTGCTGCACTAAAGCATACCGTGGAAGGAACCAGCATGATTATTCCCAATACCTCATCTTTTTTGCAACAGCTCGTTCGGCTTCACCGAATACCTTCTCGCCTGTTCCCAAACAGGTTTCATAAGAGCGAATTCCGTTAACTAACGTCTCTAATCCACGTACTTCCAGGGAAGCGGCTTGATCTGAACCGTACATCGCGCGATCCAATGTTATATGCCGTTCGACGGCAACGGCTCCCAAGCTCGCAGCGATAATAGAAGGTATCGGGCTGACCTCATGCCCGCTGTAGCCGACGGGTACGCCATAGCGTTTCTTCAAGCCTGGAATGCAAGCCAAATTCAAGTCTTCTTCCTTGCACGGATAAACAGAAACCGCATGCATCAGAGTGAACGGGCAATTATGCTTTTTAAAAATGCCGACGGTTTCGTCAAGTTGCTCCAACGTGCACATGCCTGTGGACACGAAAGTGTGCTTTTTCTCGGCCGCGACATGATTCACAAACGGATGATTCGTAATCATCGCCGACGCGACTTTGTTATGTTTCAGATTGAACTGGCGAAGGAAGTTTTGGCTCTCAATGTCCCAGGCTGATGCAAACCAGTCGATACGGCGGTCCCTGCAGTAGCGGTCAATCTCCTGGTATTGGGCCAATCCAAATTCAAGTGCTTCTTTCTGCTGACGGGTCCTCGTTCCCCATGGACTCTCCCGCGGGCTATCGAGTACGGCTTTGGAATAGACCACCTCGATCGTTCTTTTCTGAAATTTGACCGCGTCACACCCGCATTTAACAGCCAGGTCGATCAACTTCTTGGCAATGTTCAAATCGCCGTTATGATTGATACCGATTTCAGCGATGATGTAAGTTTTTGGCATGTGTCTCTTTCCGCGGGCTGAAGCCCGTGACTACATTACTTGCCGGCTGCAACCGTCCAGGCGGCGATACCCAGCACTTCTTCGATAAGCTCCCGCGCGACGCCATATCCACCGGCGGTTTTCAGTACCGTTCGGCTGATCGCCTTAATTTGGGGATGCGCATCCGCCGGACAAACGCTATGACCTACCTTGAGCATGGCATCCATGTCGTTCAGATCGTTGCCGACATATATCACGTTGTCCAGAGGAATTCCGCGTTCTTTGCAAAATGTTTCGAGCGCGGCGCTTTTGTCATTTACGGCTTGGACTGCTTCAATCTGAAGTTTTCGGGCACGGGCCGAGACCACGGAATTCGTTTCCGTGGACATAATGATGACGGGAATTCCTGCACCGCGAAGGGCTCCAATGGCCATGCCGTCGGAACGATTGCAGAATACAGCTTCCTGTCCATTGTCGAAAACCAGAACGCGGTTGTCGGTCAGAACGCCGTCAAAGTCAAATACGACGAGTCCCGGTTTCACTGCACCTCCGCGCTGGCCAGGTGCGCTTTCGATTCAATTGCCCCCTGAGTCGAGAAGCGAATAATCTGGTCCGCACCTCGAGTAAGTTCTTCACGGTGGGTGACAACCACCAAAGTCACATTTGTGGAGAATCGCTGAATCGCGGAAAAGATGAACCGCTCGGTTTCCACATCTAATCCCGTCGTGGGTTCATCCAAGACGATCAACGCCGGCTGCCGCAAAAAGAGTCGGGCCAGAGCCAGACGCTGTTTTTCTCCGCCGGATAAATTGCTCCCGTTCTCGCTCACGTCGCGTTCGAGCAATTTGGTTTCATCCTCCACAAGCGTATCGAGCCGGACAGCCTTCAAGGCCGCAAGAAGTTCATCGTCGCCATGCGCGATGTCACTTCCCCATAGCAGATTGGAACGCAACGTGCCGGCCATAATGAACGATTCCTGACCAAGATAGGCCAGTTGCGAATGCCAGGAGCCGGGATCGGCGTCACGCAAGGACACGTCGTCTACCAGTATCTCGCCCGATTCCGGACGCAACAGCCCTAATAACAGGTCGAGCAGCGTCGTCTTTCCACTCCCCGACGGGCCGAGAACCGCGCAAAACTCGCCCCGGTGGATTTGAGCGTTAAAGTGTTCCAGGATGGGGTCCGCGGCCCGCGGCTCATTGAATCTGAACGTGACATTCTGAAAGACAATCGTTTGCCATTTGGGACTGATCGGTAAATGACCTTCTTTCGCGCGGGCAGCTTGCGACTGAGCAAGATATCGCCGCACGAGCTGCAATGACGGAAAAGACGTCAGTGCGCGATGGTAGTTATCCACGCCCCAACGTACTTGAGGCAGAGCCCGGAATAATAGGACGAGAATGATAAAGAGCTCCGCATGGGGAATTCGCAACACAATCAAGCCCACGTATATCATGGACGAGATCGCCACAAATGCCACCAACTCCATTACCGCGTATTGGCTGGTAACCAGCACGTTCAGTTGAAAATAATTAGAAGCAAATCGCCGGAATGACGGTTGAACCGTCCGAATCAGGAATCGCTCCAGTGAAAGCGCTTTGGCCGTCTTAAGCGCTCGCAGTCCGGCAATCAGCCAGTTCGACATCTGATTGGCGATTTGGGGAGTCTCTTTGCTGAGAGTGTTTGTATATCTCAGAATCGGAATCAGGGCGAGCGTGCCCGCTCCGGTTACACACATCCCGAAGACGGTAAGCTGCCAGTTCAAGTAAGCCGCGTAAGAAATCAAGAACAAGAACTGGAGAAAAGAACCCGCTGTGTAAAACGCAAATTTTACGGTCAACTCGTACTCTCGCACTTCGCGGAAAATGATGTTGATGATTTCGCCGTGCCGCAGTCTGCTCGCGTATTCCCAATTCGATGAAACAACAGCTTCAAATAGCTCCGTTCGGAGTGCGACTTCCACCTTCCGTAAGTGCAAACCGTGATACGCTTCGGCTGCCAGGTTCAAAATGGAGTAAGAGATTCCAAGGAGTAAAAATAGCAGTAGCAAATTGCCTAAGGTGACTTCCCAACCGATGTATGCGAGCATCTTGCCGAAAATGCTCCCATTCGCTGTCCGCACGCCATCATTGCCCGCTGTAAGCAATTGCAAAATGGGGTATAAGCTGCCGAGACTGACAACCTGACCCAGCGAAGCCATTACGATCAATATTAATGTAATAGTCGAGGTGACCGGGTTTCGGTGGAAGATTCGGAGGGTTTCCTTAAACATGATACTCCGCCGACATGTTACCAACCTGCCGGGAGCCATACGGGCCTCATGCCGCGCGCGGAGGATTTAAGACGGGATTTCTCCGGGCGAGCCGGATAGAAATAAGGTATAAGAAAGGCAATTCGCATTCAGACGGTCATCCGCAGATCACGCGTTGGTGGTACGGAATTTCGCCGGCCAAGATTCGGAAGCCACAACTCTGAACCAATGTACGCAACTCTGCCCGGAGAAATACCAGGCGTGTGGCATCTCAAACTGGTAAATCCAATTCCATTTGCCCATGTCGAAATGCGGTACTTCGACAAAAAGGCGCCCGCCCTCGTCAATTCGTCGTTTTAGTGCTTGCAACATTTCCGCCGGCTTCAACGTGTGTTCAGAACGTGAGAGAGCGATACAAGTTGGTAG
>QHWY01000160.1 GCA_003223875.1 Acidobacteriota bacterium
GAATCTAGGCGGACTTTTTTTTCGCGTCGTTGCCCTTTTGGCGCTTGGCTTCGCGCTTGAGCTCCCACCATGTCGTGGAACATAGGTCGCAATCGTGAAAGTGGCGAAGCTGATCCGGCAAAAGCCGCAGCTTTCCCTCGACGACCTGGCGGATGACTTCCAAAGGAATATGCGGGTTTCTCTCTTTCATTTGGGGCCCAACCTTCCTGCCCCGTCCCTGGCGCCTTGTCAACTTGCATCTTCGCTACCAAGATTCACCCAATCAGCGAACTTACTGAAAATCCAAGATCGGTAAGAATTCCATCCGGCGCAGTGGCAACATTCTGCCCCCAATTAAAAGGTAAAACGTGACCTCGCATCGGCCAGAAATTTCCTGCTCATAACCGGCTTAAATAAGAACCCGTGGCGTTGGGAATTGCATTCACAGCGTCGGTGCGCAGCAGTGTATAGCGGACTTCAAAAAGTGGTGATCGAGTTCATGCGTTCGCCTAATTCTTTTTGCAAGATTACCCACATCGTTGACGGCAGGATCACAGAAGTCTGGATCAAGGATGATTCGCCACACTGGCGACGCCACCAATGCGATAGTCTCATCGTCCGTTGAAGCACACGGACTCTGGAAACGCCAATTTGCTCATTGACGCCGCCATTTCACACGCAGGAACTACGATTCTCGCCTTCAGAACAACAGAATGACTCGATCTTCCCACGAGTAAAAATGGTTTGTCATAGCGGAAAAACGCCCCGCCAGTCGCCAGCCTTTTTTAGACGTTAAAGGAATCCGCGTTCCAGACCGATATCTATACAGAGGCAGACAGCCTCCAGGTTGGCTTATATGAATCACATCGAAAATCAGCGTCTCCAGAATTTTACAGAAGGCACGATCGAACTCGCGCAGTGGGAACGCCAGCACCTTCATGAATGTGAACTTTGCCAGCAAATTGTGTGTTTGCTGCTCCGTCAACTGGACGCTTCCAGCAATTGAAACTCGAACAGATTTGCCGTCAAGTTGTCGGGAAATTCGAGTTTGTACTCGTTGAACAAGGGCCGTAAAGGATCCAGTGACCTCGATTATGACGCCCGAATCGCTTTGAAATAGATGGGCAAACCGGGGGAGGCTCACCACTCGATCACCAACCTGGAAGCGCTGCATCAATCGATGTAGTGCCACCGCGGGATCGAGGCGAACCCGCCGCCTAATCTCAATGCATAAATCAAGAGAGGCCATGACAGGACAGGTGAGATCCTTCATACGATCTGCTACTATTGGTCGGGTCAATCGCCGCACGGATGCACTTACGCGCTAGTGCCTCTTCATGCAACGATACAAAGTCGATGAAAACGTCGTAATACTTGCGCAGTTTGCCCACTTGTATCCCAGCCATACAGGCGTTGTTATTCGTTTCAAACCAGACCCCTTTCGCACAACGTTTAACGAGTACACCATCCGATTTCCGGATGGCTCGACGGCCGATCTGTTTGAATTCCAGCTAATCGACAACATCTCGAACGACGTAAAGTAAGCAGTTCCGTTAGAAACCTGGAACACTTCCACGATGGAGACATCCCTCCGAACGGATTCCTTACACATACCATTTCGGCCCCTTCGCTGCACCGTTGACTTGCGGAGGTTCTAAATGCTCAGGTATTTTTTCGATAAGCCAGGAGGGGCAAACGACATGAAGTCCGATCATATCGACAATCGCAAGTTGTACGAGATCGTCACGATGGACGCCGTCCTCGAACAAGCCGCAGTTGAGCACTTGAAAACCTGCGACGAATGCTTGGAGATGATTCGCGTCCTGGTTCGTCAAACTATTTCCAACCCACTCAATCCTTAAGAGACGAGAAGGTCCGTAAGCCGAAGATCACCGCGGTCCGCATGGGTATTTCTACCCGCTGACCGCGCCGCACGGCGAGAAGTGCGATTAGATCGAAAGCGCGCCTAAAATTCGCGATAAGGATTGAGGAATTACGACCAAGATGTTCAACGCTCCACACGCTACATCGCCGAATTTGAAGATGCCGTGACTATCTGCTGTGGTCGTGTGTATCGGCATACCCTCTTTCATCAAGCGGACCTCAACGTTTTTCAAAAGGTTCTTCGTGCGTCTTTCGAGGACCTGACCCATGATGGACGCACGCGATTTTGCGGTTGTGATTATCATGTCCAGGTCGAATGGCGATGTTTGAAGGATCAGTTGCCTACCGGAAGCATGACCGCGCGTTTGAACCGCGGTCTCCCGTTGCTGACTGTCAAAAATGAGATCTGCGATGAGCGTCTTGTAATTGGGCGCATCTTCGATGATTTGGAATTCAAAAAGCTTGGCGGGCGCAGCATTTGCAAATTCCACCGTGTATTCATTGAACATTGGCCGGAATCGATTGGCGCTGACGCTGAGGACAACGGCCGAATGACCAGGGTACAAGTGGGCGAACTTGGGAAGGATGAAAACCGCATCGTTTGTTTTGAAACGTTGCATAATCCATGCCTTCAGCCGGTCCCTTCCGTCGGATTGCCCGGGTCCTGCTTGTGAAAAATCGTATGCCGGTTGGCTTCGGCTAGCCAGGGAAAACCACTTGCCTATTTTTCGAAGTGCCAACTACGCAGCGTCAGCCGGCAATTCAGAATTTTCGGCTGAGCTAACGGCGGGGTGGTTTACGAAGACGTGCAGAACGCTTTGGCACATGTTGCATTCACGAAGATGTTCGTGTTCCCATTCCTCCAATCTTAGCCGTCCAGTCGCCATATCCACTAAACGGCGATTTTCAATGTGCGCTGTGACCATAACTACGCCGCTGGATCAGATTCTGATTCATGTTCTTCTGGAAGGCTCCCAATCCTGTCGTCCAGAAGCGGTTTCCAAATCGTTGTGAGTTTCGGATGATTCGGGCAGTCAGGAAATATCGTGCCTGCCTTGATGACGATCTCGGCACCGCAACAAAGGCTTTTATAAACTCCAAATTTCTCGTTGTCCTCACCGTTCTGCGGCACGTGTGATTCTCCGGCAATCACATTGTCCGTCCCCCCAGCATGCATATGGCCATTTGAAGCATGACTATTTTCAGTGGCTTATCGTGGGAAGTGGATTACCACCCGGTCAAAATATGGCCGGGCAGCCCGGTAAGAAATGGCTCTTTCGCTCCGCTATGGGTTTCCGACCAGAAAGAACGGCGCCCAGTAGAATGGATTTGGATGTTCCTGACGAGTCGCCAGCAGAGCTGACCGGAAAGCCGCCGATCGTGTGGCGCCCTTTTGCCATTCCTGGTAAAACTGCACCATTAAGGCCGCGGTCGATTCATCATGCACGTTCCACAAACTCAGCAGCAGCGACCGTGCGCCGGCATACAGAAAGCCGCGCATAAGACCCATCAGATCGTCACTGCGGGTCACTGCACCCATGCCGGATTGGCACCCGCTGAGCGTAACGAGATTCGTTTGACACGTCATCGAAAAAAGATCTAATGCAGTGCACCACCCGTCCGCCAGTTTGAAACTCGAAAACATCGGGTTGTCTTGGCGGAAAATTGTGTGCGTCCCGATATGTATAAACGAACATGCCGTAGAGTTTTCCGCAAACGCGGCGCGGGTGGCTGTCGCATCGCGGAGGATTCGCGCATCGGGGAAGAGGCGGCTGAGGCGGGATATCTCTTCCCGGATCAGTGGCGCGTTTTCATCAGCAATTCCGACAAGCAGAGGAGACTTCCCCTGAACGCCTGGTTTCTCGAGGCAATACTTTAGGACTGAGGCGCTCGGTGCGTAAGAGATCTCATAGTTGTCTATTAAGTACCTCTCTCCATCATGGAACGCGTGGAAAGGCAGGAAATGCAAATTGGAGTGCGGGACGATGGCGATATGTGGTGTTCGGATTTCGCCAATCAATGGCGCCACCAGGCTGCGATAGAGCTCGGTTAAGCGGTCGCGTGTCGACTCCAGAAATTGGCGCGAATGAACGGCCAAGCAGTCGCGATCCAGCATCACTTGCTCGAATTGAAAGCGGAGGTGGTCTTGCAGGTTCGAGACACAGCTTGCCTGACAAAGGCGGCGAAACACTTTTGCATTGTCCCGAGATACGACGAACGCGAGCACTTCGTCGCCACTAGTGAAATATTCAACAACTGTGGTTCGGGCAGGAAGGACTTCGCGAACCGAGTTAATTGTGACCGTGGAAACCTGCTGCAGAGAGCCGCATTCCGGGTTCACTCGTGAGACTTCGCGCAGGGTCCGCGCCAATTCCCGCTCCTTCAGGGCGATGCCATGATAGCTCGGGAGCAAAGAAATCTGGCGCGCTTCGGGCTTTGAACGCGCATATTCTACATTCAGTTCTTCACGCAGCTTACGGACTTTCGCGAGAAGTACGTGTTCGGGTTGTCTCAGAGCAGAAGGCGCATGGTGGGCTAGAAGCTCCACCAGGCCCCGAGATCTCGCCCTTTCACACCATTCGTACGCAGCTGAAAGTCCTTCCTCGGGTCCCCTTCTGTCCAGAGAAAGACGGACGAGAGCTTCATGCGCGTGCTGTCGGCCTTCCAAAAATGTCACTCTGAGATCGTCATGATGCAGATGCGTTTGATGACGCTCCAGTTCTTGGGCCGCTATTTCATAATGGAGCTGTGCCTCGTCCCATTTCCCCATCCGCTCGGCAATCTCTGCACGCAGGAGATAATAGGGGAACAGCACAAGCGGCAACGTGGTTTTTCGGATGAGCTCGTGTATTTCCGCAGTTGTGACTTCAGCGCCCACCAAATCGTTCAACACATACGCAATACGGCCCGAAAGAACGAGACTCGCAATTCGCTTTGATGGGATAGCCAGTTGTTCAAAGGTCTGTTTGGCCTGCCGCGCCAGAGTCCGAGCGTCCAAATGGCGTCCGAGAGAAAAATACAATTCAGCGCGATAGAGATCCAGGAGGCCAACCCAGTACAGGTTACCTTCTTTCTCAAAGAGTTTCAGTGCAGAGCTGAAAGCATCGAGCGCCTCACTAAAACGCCGCAGTTGCATGAGCGCCACACCGTAGAAGGTTGTTGCTTTGGCCCGCTCATAAGGCAGATTGAGATCCCGAAAATAGGCGCTCGCCCGCCTAGCCAGTATTGATGCGTCTTCGGCAAGATTAAGCTGCAGGTAGATTTCTGCTTGGTCCAGGTCGCACAAGGCGCCGTGGCGCTGGCTTCCAGAAATTTCGAACCGGTCGCGAAGACGGCTGAAGGCCTGCAGTGCCTCGCTGTAACGGCCGCGCAGAAAGCTGAGGTAGGCGCGATTATAACTGGCCTGCGCGGACAGGTCTGCCAGTCCCAGCGCGTCGCTCAGCTTTTCAGAACGTTCATACAGTTTGTTGGATTCTTCGAATCGGTCGATGTTGGAAAAACAGTTGGCGAGATTCAGACAAGTCTGCGCTAGAGCCTGTCTATCATTCATCGCTTCGAAGATATTTGCGGCTTTCCGGTAATATTTTGCGGCATTCGTGTAATCGTCGAGACGGCGGTAAAGAATGCCTAGATTCGTGAAAAGACGCGCGCGGGCATGTTCGTCACCTGTTTTCGTGAACCACTTATCAGCAACCTCTGCCACATCCAGAGCGTCCAGGTGCCGCCCAGCGTGGGTGAGCGCTGCTACGTAGCCGATACGCTGGCGCGCCGCCTGCTCTTGCTCACCCATGGATTCCAGTTTTTCTATGGCGTTCTTGTAGTACGGAATCGCTTCTCCGTACTGCTCGTTGGCAGTCAGGCTGTACGCAAGCATTCCCCATGCCTGAAGCAAAAGCCGATCGCTTTGCGATTCGGTCGCCAGGTGCAGAGCGCGTCGCGCGAGGGATACACTCTGCGTCGATGCCTCACTGCGAGGCTGGCCGGCATAGAGCTTCGCGCCCCGAATGTCGTCCCACATTCGATCGAATGTCTGCTCTAACTGTTTCTGCGGAGTCATTTCGCCCCGATCAATCATGAAGAAAAACCCAGAGGGTAGGTAACCGGCCGAGCGCGCCAGGAGAGCATCCTCTGAGATTCATCCGGGTTCAAGCCGCTGCATTGCGACGAGCTTCGATTTGCCAACTCTTGAGCTTATTCAAAAGTCCCTTGTAGCAAATGTTCAACCGTTGCGCCGCGAGTCTACGGTTCCAGTTTGTCTGGCCGAGAACATGCAATACCATCTGGCGTTCGGTTTCCTCGGTCAGTTTAGCGATGACCGATTTAAGGCAAATGAAATCGTTTTCGGCAGGCAAGTGGGCTGCGGGCTTAGCGCCATCTGATACAGCAAACACCGGACCAGAAGCGGCCGCGCTGACTTCGAGCGATTCCCTGGCTTCCACTGCTGAAGACATATCGATCAATTCCATGTCCTGTTCGGGCAGGATGAGATGCCGCTTTATTGCGTTTTCGAGCTGGCGCACATTACCAGGCCAGTCGTAGCGCATGAACTTATCCATTAGCCCCGATGGAAGTTCATCGATAGCGCTTCCTAACGCGTCACGATGTTTCTTCGCGAAGTAATCACACAGGAAAGGGATATCTTCTTTTCGTTCGCGGAGCGGTGGGATGCTGAGCGTGACCACGTTCAATCGGAAATACAGATCATCGCGAAATTGACCTCGTGGCACCGCCTCCTCTAGTTTACGATTCGTCAGCGCGAGGATGCGTACGTCGACTTTGAGCGATCGTTTCCCACCGAGCCTGCAAAACTCTCCGTCTTCCAGAACGTGAAGCAGCTTTGCCTGAAGATCTCTGGGCATTTCTCCGATCTCGTCCAAGACGATGCTTCCTTGGTTCGCCAGCTCAAATTTTCCGGGCTTTTCGCCGACAGCGCCAGTGAAGGCCCCGCGCTCGTACCCGAACAGCTCCGACTCTAAAAGATCACGCGGAAGCGCAGCGCAGTTGACTTTTACAAGCGGTTGGCCGACGCGCCGCGAATGACGATGAATGAAGCGCGCAACCACTTCCTTGCCGACACCAGATTCTCCCAGGATCAGGACTGGAACATCGGTTTGCGCAACCATTTTTGCAATGTTCCAGACTTGCGCCATTTTGGGGCTCTGAGAGTTGAATGCCTGAGTATCGAGTTCAGCTCGATGAGAGATCTTCGGTTTTAGTGAAGGGTTCGCTGTCTGTTGTTCTCTTCGTAGAAGAGATGTAATCGTCGCTAAAAGATGTTTCGGATCGACGGGCGCGACGACGGCATCGGCCGCCCCGAGCTTAAGTGCCTCAACCACAACACGCGTCTGATGCTGGGCGGCGACAATGACCACCGGGAGGGGCCGGCTCAGTCGCTTCGTTGTGACCAAGAGGTTGAGCCCAGCCATACCTAACGTGAAAACACTTAGGACAATCAAAGCAGGCATGGCTTCGGGATCGATTCTCACGGTACGCTCTACCTTCTTTTCGACGACATAGCCGAGAGCGCTGGCCGGCTCTGATAACCTGGCGGCGATGCCGGTATCGTCGCCAACGATCCAAATCCTTCGTTGGTTCATCCTTAGACCAAGTCGGTCGCTGTAGTAAGACTCGTACGACTTCGACGAAGTGGTCCAAGCAAGCGCACTTCCAAGAGATCTGCTCTCCTAAGTGGCGCAGGATCTGTAACTGCTCACGTATGTGTTGTCGTGATCCAAAGCTATGCATAAAACGTCTAGGAAATTTTTCCCGGTCGGTAAAATCGGGAGTTGAATTCCGCATGGTCCTTGAACTACCACATCAATGGGCAACTCCGTCTCGCGCTGGTGTCGGCTGGGGGACGGCCACCATTGACCATCATTCCACAATCACACCCTTGGCCAGGTTTCGCGGCCTATCGGCATCAATGCCATGCAGCACCGCCGCATAATAGGCAAACAATTGGAGCGGGACCACTGTGAGAAAAGGATTCGAGAACGGATCTGCCTCGGGTATTTGTACGACGTAGTCGGTCCTTCCCGTGATCTCCCGGTCTCCCTCAGCGGCCATCGCGAATACCAAACCATCGCGCGCTTTCACCTCTTCCAGGTCCGCCAGCGTTTTTGCGTAGACAGTGTCACGCGGAGCCAGCAGAACGACCGGTGTCCTTTTATCTACTAAGGCGATCGGACCGTGCTTGATCTCAGCGGAGGGGTAAGCTTCCGCGGACAGATAAGAAACCTGTTTCAGCTTTAGAGCACCTTCAAGGGCAATGGGAAAGTTGATTCCCCGTCCGAGGTAGAGAACGTGAGGATAATCCTCACACAATCGTCCAGCGACTGCTTCGACGGCAGAGCACTTGTCGAGAACGCGTTCGAGCTGTTCGGGAACACGATTTAGGAGGCGCAGGCGCCCACGAATATCATCCTGATTCATAGCGGCTCGAGCGCTGGCGAGGAAAAGTCCAAGCAGATAAAAAACAACCAGTTCCGTGGTGAATGTTTTCGTTGAAGGCACGGCAATTTCCGGACCGGCACGGGTGTAGATCGCGGAGTCCGCCGTTCGAGCAGCCGTACTTCCGGGGACGTTGCAGATCGAAAGTACAAAGGCACCTTTATCGCGAGCCCGCTGCATTGCTGCGAGTGTGTCGGCTGTTTCCCCGGACTGCGTGACACCAACGACCAAGGTATCCGGGCCCAACAGAGGGTCGCGGTATCGGAACTCTGAAGCATAATCCACATCCACGTGAAGGCGGGCGAAGCCTTCGATGAAGAACTCTCCTACGAGCGCCGCATGTCGTGAGCTCCCGCAACCGACGATGACCACATGTTTCATCGATCTAAATATTTCGGCGGGTCCGATTTCATATTCAAGTGTCACTCCCTTGGTTATATCCGCCCGGCCGCGAAGAGTGTCGCGAATTACGTCGGGTTGCTCGAAGATCTCCTTGGACATGTAATGCCGGTAACCTTTCAAGCCGGCTGAATCTGCAGACCAAGCGATGTGTTCCGCATCTCGAAGGACTGGGCTCCCGTCGAAAGCGATCAATTTGACCGATTGATTGGAAATGGTGGCGCTTTCACCCTCGCTCAGCGGAATGATCTGCGACGTAAAGGGCAACAGAGCGAGCACGTCCGAAGCGATGAAGTTTTCGTTTTGTCCGATTCCTATCATCAGAGGTGAGCCCAACTGCGCGGCGACAAGCTGCGAACTGCCCGCGGTGCAGATGGCGAGAATCGCGAATGAGCCCTTGATCTCTTGAAGTATGGCCTGCACCGCCTTGAAAAGATCCCCTTTGAAACGGGATTCGATCAGGTGAGCTAGTACTTCCGTGTCTGCCTCTGTCTGGAAATGGTGTCCTTCTGAGGCTAATCGGCCTTTCAATTCGGGAAGGTTTTCGACGATCCCATTTTGGACAACGATGAACTGTCCGGTGCAGTCCTGGTGCGGCGGGGCATTTCGCTCGCTTGGTCGGGCGCGGGTGACCCATAGCGTCTCGCCGATCCCCCAAGCCAGTTCCTTAACAATCAGTTCGGCCTGTTTCAGTTTCGTTTCCAGGAGTGAAACGCCACCGACCGCGCGAACAATCTTCGTTTCTCCGCAGCTGACAATGGCGATGCCGCACGCGTCGTAGCCCTTATGTTGGACCTCGCGCAGTCCGCGCAGGAGCACCTCGGAGGGATGTCTCCGCCCGATATATCCGAAGATGCCGCTCACAACTCATCTTCCTTTGCCACGACCGGTGGTGGAAGCAACACGCCTTCCATCTGTCTTTGAAATACCGCAGCGCCACAAAGCGATTCTCAACAAAGGTCTTGTTCCTCAAGCTGTGAATCGGGATTCATAAACGCTTGTGTCATGTCCATTCATATTTGGCATAACTGTTCGCAGTTCAAATCGCGGCGAGACCGTCCACAAAGACTCGTTGCATCAGTGAATTCCCCTGATTACGGCTGCTGGCGCGTTGCGTGCTACGCCAGTTCGGTCAGGCACGAAATCACAAAGTAAGGGCGAGCGAAGATGAAAATGTCGTTTTGGATCGCGCCAGGTATTTTCACACTCCTGGCATTCAATACAGCGCTTGGCCGACAACAAAGTGGCACGAGAGTATCGATCGAGCCTGAGTCGCAGCGCGCCGAAACTGGCTCAGCACCCACGTTACAGACGCGGTTCCCTCGGTACCGCGTGCGCGCCGGTGATGTTCTGGATTTGAACTTCTCTTTCACACCCGAGTTCAATCAAACGATTACAGTGCAACCCGACGGTTACATCAATCTTCGTGGGATCGGAGATGTCCATATTTCAGACAAGACGGTGCCTGAAGTCGTCGAAGCGGTGCGTACTGCATACAGCAAAATTCTCCGAGCCCCTGCGGTCACGGTCGAGTTGAAGGATTTTGAAAAGCCGTACTTCATCGTTGGAGGGGAAGTCACTCGACCCGGCAAATACGATCTGCGCGGCGACACGACCATTCTTCAGGCCGTAGCGATGGCCGGAGACTTCAAACCCCAGTCCAAGAGTTCTCAAGTCCTGCTGTTCCGCCGCGTTTCTGACGATTGGGTGGAGGTCAAAGAACTTGATCTCAAGCACATGTTACGCAGCCGGAACTTGAACGAGGATCCCCATTTGCGTCCAGGGGACATGGTTTTCGTACCCAAGAGCAGATGGTCGAAACTCGACCGCTTTATTCCTGTTCCGACTCTGGGAATGTTCTTCAACCCTTTGAATTATTGATGGCTATTCGGAGATTAATGGAAGAACAAAGCCTTGAACTGATCAATGCGGCACGACTGCCGTCGCACAGCCTCCGGGATTGGGTGGCCCCCTGCTTCCGGCATGGACGCCTAATGATCGTTTCATTCCTGGTGGTCTTGGCTGGTGTGATTCTTGTGACCTGGATGATACCGGCCCGATATGAAGCACAAGTGAAGATCTTGGTGAAGCGCGAGCGGGCCGACCCAGTAGTAAACCTGGATCCTAATACCCCATTGTCCACTCCATCTCTCACGGAAGAAGACCTGAATTCCGAAGTGGAGTTGCTCAAGAGCCGCGATCTGCTGGAGAAAGTGGTGGCTGCGTCTGGCCTCGATACGCAGGTCAAGCAATCTTTTCTCAGCTCCGTGTCGGAGGTAATCGAAGGGCATCCGGGAGAACAGGTTCCGCCCAGTCAGTTACGGACTGTGCGGGCGGTACGAACCCTGGCGAAGAGTCTCAATGTAGAGCCTTTAAGGAAGACGAAATTGATTCTTGTCACTTACGAATCGACCGATCCACAACTATCGGCGAGGGTACTGCAGACTCTGTCGCACTTGTATCTCGAAAAACATGTCGCCGTTCATCGTGTCCCTGGCGCTCTGGACTTCTTTCAGAATCAGACCGAGCAATATCGGCAAAGACTCCTCCAGGCCCAGCGACAGTTGGACGGATTCGGCCGCGAGAACGGAGTCGTCGCTGCATCAATGGAAAAGGAAATCAGCATTCGAAAGCTCGCCGATTTCGAAGGTGACCTGCAGAAAACTCGCGCAAGGGTAGCGGAAACTGAGCAGCGGATCCGTACGTTGGAACAACTGGAGGCGGTAACGCCGGAGCGGCTCACGACGCAGGTGCGAAAGTTGGACAATCCGGTCTTGATGCAGCATCTCAAGTCCAACGTTTTGGATCTGGAAATGAAACGCTCCGAGTTACTGAATAAGTTCACCCCGGATTACCGGCTCGTGAAGGACATCGAGGTTCAGATCGCGCAGGCTCGTGAAGCTCTGGTAAAGGAGGAGAACAACCCGTTGCACGAGGAAACGACCGATCGCAACACGACACACGAGTGGATTAAGGGAGAACTGGCCAAGGAGCGAACGGAACTGACAGCGCTGCGTGCGGAAGAGGCCGCATCCGCTCGGGTCGTCGACGGGTATCGCAGTCAGGCACAACAACTGAATCAAACCGAAATGATCCAGCAGGACCTGCTGCGTTCGGCCAAACTGGCTGAAGACAATTTTTTGCTTTATTCGCGCAAACAAGAAGAAGCACGAATACAGGACGCCCTGGATCAACGGCGGATTGTTAACGTGTCGATCGCTGAAGAACCCACAGTGCCGGCGTTACCTTCGAGCCCGCATCGCGCGCTGAATCTCGCGCTTGGAGGTTTGCTGGCTTGCTTGGTCAGCCTTGGGTTGGGCTATACAGCAGATTATTTGGATAGTACTTTCCGGACGCCGCAAGAAGTCGAGGTCTTTCTGAACACCCACGTGCTGGCGTCATTGCCGAAGAATTGATGGAACGTATGTTTTCAAAGCTGGCGGATGCCATGGCGATTCGTAATTTCGAAATCCCAAGGCAAGGGAATAGCGACGAACAAGCCTTCAATGGATTCGCCTCGGGAGACGTTCGCGCCCGGACGAGCGGACAGACACTGAACCTCAACGAACAGACTCGTGAAGAGACCATCAGGTTGGTGCGGCAAGTCTTTTTCTCGGGCCGCTCGAAACCGCAGGTTGTGGTTTTTTCCGGCGTTGAGCATGGAAGCGGGTGCACCTGGGTATGCGCCCGCACTGCGGATATGTTGGCCGCCCATGTCGATGGTTGGGTTTGCTTGGTCGACGCCGACCTCCGGTCGCCGTCCTTGCGCCGTCATTTCGAAATCGAAACCTCCTCGATCATCGTTAATGAAGAGTTCCTTTCCGCCCCTGTTCGTCAAACCGCCGGCCGGCCCGGTGGACCCAACCTCTGGTTGCTGTCCTTGAGCGCGGAGAGGGCGGATTCGCAAAGTTTTGAGCGTCTTCGGTCGCGAGTACCGGAATTGCGAAATGAGTTCAGTTACATCCTGATCGATGCTCCTCCAATCAATTCCCACGCCGATGCCGCGCTACTGGGCGGAGTGGCAGACGGTCTGGTCATGATCTTGGGGGCCAATGACACTAGACGAGATGCGGCCTTGAGAGCCAAAGAAACGCTTCATGCCGGGGGCATTCCGTTGTTGGGAGCTGTACTTAATAAGAGGACCTTTCCGATACCCGAGAAACTTTACAAGAAGCTGTAGGCGAAAGAGCAGATGAAGGGAGAGCAAGGGACGTGGCAGAACAGATTGTCAAGGAAGCGCCTAATAGAACGGCACCGACAGTGCCGTTCATGGATCTAGTAAGCGAGCATCAGAGGCTTCGCGATGAGCTTAGACAAATATGGGATGGTTTGTTGGACACCGCCGCTTTTGTGGGAGGACCTCAGGTCGATCAGTTTGAACGATCATTTGCCGAATTTTGCGAGGTAAAACATGCGATTGGTGTGGCTAACGGCACCGATGCGCTAGTACTTGCCCTCAAAGCGTTGGGAGTCGGCCGCAATGATGAGGTCATAGTGCCGGCCAACACCTTTGTTGCCACTGCTGAGGCAATTGTCCATTCTGGTGCAAAACCTGTTTTTGTGGATATCGATCCAAGGACTTACAACATCGATGCTTGTCAAATCGAGCGTCATCTTACACGGCAAACCAGAGCCATCATACCTGTCCATCTTTACGGGCAACCCGCCGATATGGATGCGGTCCTCGCCATAGCGAGGCGACATGGTCTTAAGGTCATCGAAGATTCGGCACAGGCACACGGCGCCCGGTACCGTGGCCAAAGAGCAGGCTCGATAGGTGATGTTGCCTGCTTTAGCTTTTATCCAGCCAAGAACCTTGGTGCATGCGGCGACGCCGGCGCCGTGGTAACCAACGATGACGATACCGCAACAGCGGTGCGAAGACTGCGCGATCATGGCGGGCTCAAGAAATACGAACATCATTCCATTGGCTACAACAGCCGGCTGGATAGCCTTCAAGCAGCAGTACTGCATCGGAAATTGCGGTACCTCGAGCGACGCAATGAAATGAGACGACGGCACGCCGAGACCTACAACGAATTGCTTGCCTCCATTCCGGCCATTGTTACGCCCTTCGTGCCGGGCGGAGTGGAGAGCGTCTACCACCTGTATGTGGTTCGCCTTGAGAAGGGCAACCGAAGTGATCTGCAACGATACTTGCAGGAGCGCGGGGTACAAACCGGAATCCATTATCCTGCGCCGATTCCCTGCACACCGGCTTTCGCGCGTTTCAATGTGCATGCGTGTCCGGTCGCAGAGCAATATGCAGCGACAATCCTGTCCCTGCCGATGTTCCCCGACATGGAGGAGCGCCAAGTGGAGTACGTAGCCAAACTGCTGAGCGATTACATGGAGGTTATATGATCAAAATAGGTGTCATCGGTTGCGGATATTGGGGACCAAACCTGATCCGGAACATGCTCAAAGTAGCAGGATGCCAAGTTGTGGCAGTTGCCGACAAAAGGCCCGACCGGCTCGAAGCTGTGAAGTGCCTCAACCCGGGAATGAAAGTCACGACATCGGCTCGCGAATTGGTGGAATCCGACCATATCGACGCCATCGTTATAGCGACACCCATTTCGACTCACTTTGAATTGGCCAAGGCCTGTGTCACTCAGGGCAAACACGTCCTGATTGAGAAACCCATGACCACCACCGTCGCCGACGCCAGAGAATTAATTCATCTGGCGCAAGAAATGGGACGAGTGTTGATGGTCGATCACACTTTCATCTATTCCGGCGCGGTTAGGAAACTGCGAGACATCATCGACTCCGGGGAACTCGGAGAGATCTATTACTACGACTCCGTGCGACTCAACCTCGGCTTGTTTCAACCCGACGTGAATGTCCTTTGGGATCTCGCGCCTCATGATTTCTCCCTCCTGACATATTTGTTGGATAAGAAGCCGATCCATGTATCCGCGCAGGGAAGCTCGCCGGTCCGGTGGAACGGATGGAAACAAGAAAGCATCGCTTACGTCACTGTAGAACTCGAAGGCGGTGTGCTTGCCCACTTCCATTTGAACTGGTTGTCTCCGGTAAAGTTGCGGCGGACGTTGATCGGTGGCAGCCGAAGGATGGTGATTTACGACCATCTGGATTCAGACAACCAGGTCAAGATCTTCGACAAGGGCGTTGAAATCCTGGAGGACCGTGAACGGTACAAAGCACTGGTGCAGTACCGGACAGGAGACCTTTTGGTCCCGAAGGTCGATCAGACCGAAGCTCTGGAGACCGCCTGCAGACATTTTATCCATTGCATCGAAACCGGTGAAAAACCAATCACGGATGGCTATGCAGGACTGCGAGTGGTGGAACTGCTCGAAACAGCGGAGCGATCGATCAAGAAGGCAAGCTCTATCAAGGAAGCGAAGGAGGACCTGAACGAATGGAAATTTCAGAAACTCAGTGCATAGCGCCGGACGTGAAATTCGGGAAGGACGTGAAGATTTACAACTTTGTCAATCTGTACGGTTGTTCGATTGGAGATCGCAGCAAGATTGGAGCATTCGTCGAAATACAGAAAGGCGCAAAGATCGGGGCGGACTGTAAAGTCTCGAGTCACACTTTCATCTGTGAAGGAGTGACGTTAGAGGATGGGGTCTTCGTCGGACACCACGTCGTTTTCATAAATGATCGCCATCCCCGGGCAACCAATCAGAACGGTCAGCTTCAGACCGAGGCGGATTGGAGTATCCAACCGACACTTATTAAAAGAGGAGCATCGATCGGCAGCGGAAGTGTGATCCTGTGCAATGTCACGATCGGCGAGAACGCCATGATCGGAGCTGGAAGTGTTGTCACAAAGGATGTGCCCGACAATGCAGTCGTCGTCGGCAATCCGGCACGCGTCGTCCGTTATTACGAGACCCTATGCGCGGAAGCTATGTCGAAATGAGCGCCCAGCAAAATACGGGCACCCACACCATCGAAAGGCGAGCCGCTAGGGGCGCGCTCTCCAGTGAAGAATTTCACAGGGTTCTTGCCCAGGAACGGGCGCGCGCCGACCGGACCGAGCACCAGTTTTCGGTTGTGCTGCTTCACGGAGACGGCCTACAGAGTGCTGGACCCGCCGAAGATTTGATCAACAAAATCGCCAACCGGATTCGTATCATCGATGAAATCGGATGGTTCGACGAATGGCGAATTGGTCTCATTCTGCCGTACACATCTTCGACCGGGGCGCGGAAACTGGTGGATAGGATCTGCAGAACGTCGATCACATCGTTACCCGTTTTTACAATTTATACATATCCGGGACCCTGGCTACCCGAAGAGCCTACAGCCTCTGGATCGGGCTCCGACGCTGATAGAGGCGTAAAAAACAGTTCCGCCCCCAGAGTCTGTACCGAGCCTCCAGAAATGCTGTTCCAGCGCAGGCTCCCGACCTGGAAACGAGCCATGGACATTGTGCTTGCCGGGGCTGCGCTCGTCATCTTATCACCGCTGTGGGCGGCCGCGGCCATGACAATCATGCTGGTTTCGCCTGGCTCCCCTCTCCTGAGGCAGAAAAGAGTCGGGTGTCAGGGTAGGTCTTTCACGATTTGGAAGTTTCGCACCATGAGAATTGGTGTTGATACTGACGTCCACCGGCAGCACCTCAAGACGCTGATGACGGACGATGTGCCGTTAACCAAGCTCGATACGAAAGGGGACCCTCGCATCATTCCACTGGGCAATTTCATTCGTGCATGTTGCCTCGATGAACTGCCGCAGCTGATCAACGTCCTTCGTGGGGACATGAGTCTCATCGGACCACGGCCGAGCCTTGCATTCGAAGTATCTCAGTACCGCCCCTGGCAACGAATGCGTAGCGATACCTTGCCCGGAATGACGGGGCTCTGGCAAGTCAGTGGAAAAAACAAGACGACATTCAGGGAAATGATGCGCCTCGACGTCGCATACGTGCGCGGGCTCTCCCTGGGTCTGGACGTGAGGATCTTTCTAAGAACCTTCCCTACGGTTGTATCGGAGCTCATGAATGCCCTTACACGTCGGAGAGAAAAGAGAGTTTCCCACTGCGGCGCGCCCGCCCATTCGGACTCTCCCTAAGGCTGAATGCGTGACCGCCGAGGTTGAACGCAGAACTGTGCACACCAAAACTGCGGAGGGATGTAGCTCATAAAAGCTTTAGAGCGGCTAGGCGGAAGAACGCTTTCTGAGTCAGAAGAGGGAGGGATTATCATGGAAGACTTAGTCCCGAAAGTACAGAAGGCCTTCGAATCTGCGTTCGGCATCGATCAGGAGAGGGTCACAATCGATTCCACACCAAGCGACATTCCCGCCCGGGATTCCATGGGACACGTGCAGCTTGCAGCGGAAGGCAGTGGCTACGGACAGAAATCAGATACGCCAAAAGTCTTTCGCCAGAAGAGTCTGCAATCGACTGCTGCACCAGTTGGCACGCTCGCTACCTGGGGCATCCTCGCTCCGCCCCTTTCTACATCGTCTACGAGGTGTAAAGATTCACGGGAAGGTTTACATTGGTGACGATGTGTACCTGGAGAATGAATACCCGGAATGTATTGAAATTCATGATGAGGTGCAGATCGGCCTGCGCACGACCGTAATCGCGCATACTCGGGACCTGGCACAATAGTTTTCGGCAAAAAGGCTTTCGTTGGGACGAACTGCGTGATCGCCGCCTCCCCTGGTAAGACACTCACCATAGGAGAAGGATCCGTCCTAGCAGTTGCATCGTTGGTAACAAACGACATTCCTCCATCCACTCTCTATGGTGGAGAAAAGGCCAAACCAATCGCAAGAGCGACCGTACCTTTCACAGACGAAACCAGCTACGAAGAGTTCATGAGCGGCTTGCGTCCTCTCGAAACCAACCGCAAGACGTCACCAGAACACAGAGAATCCTAAAATGTTTCCTCAGGCGACAATTCTCCTTTACAAGGAAGAAACTCCTGAAGATCTGCACCTTGCCCGCTTGACTGAGTTTTGGGGCGTGCAGTGGAGAATGGTCCGTCTCGACCTGGCGAATGAGCTCGATAAAATTCTTTCTGGTCGTGAGATTTTGCCCTGTCTCATGGTCAGCGCGGGCTCTCTTGGAGCAATACTGCAAGATCGGACGATTCCACCAGAATTTGTTGGACGTCTGTTCGAACGCTCGCCGTTCGTCTTTGTCTGGGGAGTCACTTCGGGAGAACGTGAGATACTCGCCGCCAGACATGTGACTGATGGATTGGTTTCGACCGTATGCGGCTTCGACCGATCCGACCATCAGTATCACGTCAGTTCCCTCAAACCGGAAATGACGATTTCGGCCTCCATTTGAATCGTCCTCCAACCGGGTTTTCGGAGATCGTTACCATAGGCGGTCTGTCGCAGTTTGCATCCTTCAAGAAACAAAATTCTTCGATATTTTTATTGGCGTGCAGGGAAATCGTCGATCTCCAAACTCAAAGTAAAGGGTCGTTATCGGCACACGAATATTTTTCACGAGTTGTTCCAGTGCTGATGTTTCTTAGACATGTCTTTGGCGACCAGACTTGGC
>QHWY01000332.1:0-1158 GCA_003223875.1 Acidobacteriota bacterium
AATGGAATCAGTATGGTTTCGCTGTGGGAGGCCCCGTAACTATACCCGGACTCTATAAGGGCACCGATCGGCTCTTCTTCATGTCGAACTTCGAGGGATTCAACGAACGCCGGACGACCCGGACGCTCTATAGCGTGCCTTCCAAGAAGATGCGCGGGGGGGACTTCTCCGAAATTCTTTCCCAGACGAATACGAGGATATATGACCCTGCCACGACGCGGCCTGATCCGAGTAGACCGGGGGCTTTCATTCGGGATCCATTTGCCGGCAATCTGATCCCGAGTAACCGGATCAATTCGGTTTCGAACCAGCTTCTCGAGTTTTACCCGGTGCCGAATCTCAATCCGAATTTGGTTCCTTACAACTACGAGGCGACGCTAAACCGCAAGGCCGACAAGGACCAGTTCATTCAACGTATCGACTTCACAGAGTCGTCAAAGTCCAGTTGGTTCGGCCGATACAGTTGGAGCGGTGAAAGCGAGGCGACGCCGTTTTTCTTTAATGGAAGCCAAGTGCAGACGCATGCACACCAGACGATGGCATCGAATACGCGGGTGCTTTCGACTTCAAAGGTCAATGAATTCCGGTTCGGCTTCAACTCCTTCTACAACCTGAAGTCGGGAATCTTTGCCAATACCCGTGACGTCATGTCGGAGCTGAAGCTTCCCGGAATATCGCAGATGCCGGGGGTTGCCTGGGGAACTCCACAGATCACCATCACGGGCTTTGTAATTGCAGCCGGGGGCACGGGCACCACATTCGGTGACAATTCTAATGGTCCATACGAGAACGGAAACCGCGTCTACCAGGTCATTGATAATTTCAGTTGGACCAGGGGCAACCATTCGTTCCGCTTTGGTGGCGAATTGCGCTGGGATCAGTACAATCAGTTGGGTAATCAGTTTCCCCGCGGCTCGTTCAATTTCCAGACGGTGGCAACTTCGAATGTTGGAGCTGCCGGTACAGGGTACGGATTCGCCGACTTCTTGCTCGGCTACGAAACGCAGTCCCAGGGATCCGTAACACTTGCGGAAACCAGGTTCCGTGCAACGAGCCAGGCCTACTACATCGACGACACGTGGAAGATCCACCCGAAAGTCTCAGTCAACTACGGACTCAGATACGAGTACACGCCGCCATTCCTCGACCTGGGCGGGA
>QHWY01000332.1:1406-5961 GCA_003223875.1 Acidobacteriota bacterium
AGGCATGTTCTATGCTCAAGATACGGGCAACCCGCGCTTTGACATGGCCCGCAACCTTGCAGGCCGCCGCCGAGACATCGCGACGCCCGGCAATATCGACTTGACGTGGAATGCTCCATTCCGCGGCTTGGGCGGCACAACCGTTCTGATCCCGCAGCCCTACGGCCTGGCCAACGTCTACAACCGGCGCACGCCTTACTCCATCCAATACCTGCTCAATGTGCAGCGCGAACTGGGCGGCGACACGGCGCTCGAGATCGGTTATCTCGGTTCCGTGAGCCGGAGGCTCGAATCGCTGCGCGCCTTCAACGAGGCATACCCCACGGCAGATACGACATTACCCGTGGCGCTTCGCTCACCCTATCCGGAGCTGGGCCGATTCCAGGAGGTCGACGGGAGCGGCAAGGCAAACTACAACGCCTTGAGCGCGAAGTTGCAGCGCCGGTTCTCGAAGGGTCTGACTTATATGTTTGGATACACCTGGTCAAAATCGATCGACTACGGCAGCGCCATCCGTGTTCACGACACGGATGTGCTGTTTCCTCAAAGCAGCTATAACCTTCGCGGCGAGCGCGGATTATCGAGCTTCAACCAGGATCATCGGGCTGTAACTTCGGTGCTCTACGACCTGCCGATCGGTAAAGGGCGGCGGTTTCTCAGCGGTGGCGGCATCGGCGATGCCATCATCGGAGGCTGGCAACTTGGATCCATTTTCAGCGTCCAGAGCGGTTTCCCCGCGACTGTCATTGACAACAAGGACCAGTCCAACACAGGCATTGGCTACGACCGGCCGAATGCGACAGGCCAGTACTCGGTCCTCCCCCGGGGCGTACGAAATCCTGACCGTTGGTTCAACACCGCCGCCTTCGCACTTCAACCTTATGGGACCTTCGGTACGGCGGGGCGGAACACGGTGATCACACCCGGGAGCATTCAGTTGGATTTCTCGGCCCATAAGGAGTTCCGGATCGTCGAGAATCACGCGCTCCAATTCCGGTTAGAGGCCTTCAACTTTCCGAACCATCCGAACTGGGGAAATCCCGATATAAGCATAACTTCGCAAACTTTCGGCAGGATCAATAGCACACGCACCAACATGCGCGAGATCCAAGTCGCGCTGAAATATATGTTCTGAGTCTGTAGCGGCGGTCTATCGTTGAGGCTGCGCGCCTTCGCGCTTGCGCTTCGCGGACCGCCGGGCGATCTCGAATTGGGGCATCGCCGGCTTTCATAGACCGCCGCCACAGCCACCCGAGCCGAGCCTATTCACTCACCAAGTTATATCCACAATTTTCGAACGAGTGATCACCTCGTCCTTGGTGATAAGCGGTAACTGCTTTTTCTGTGGAATACCACACCAACGGATGAGTATCCGTCACATAGAGCGGCATTGTCGTTGCCGTCAGGCGTTTCGACTTCGGGGCATTCGCAATTTGAATTGCTTCGCCAGAATTTTGGATCCTTCTTCGATGTCGCCGAGAAGTACGGCTGAACCAGCGAGTCTCCAGTCTCGAAGAAATTTCTCTCTCTTGGCGAGTGCGGCAAGCCTTCTGGCCCTCTCCGCATCCGGCCGCGAGTAACCGGCTTCCCATCGCCAAACGGTATTCTTGGGCACTCGGATGAGCGTGGCGAATTGTTCCTGTGTTCGCTTCCCTCGGAGCTGCCGGATTCGTTCCGGAGTCCAAGCTTCTTGGCCGGGAAACTTCTTCAACATGTCTCACGCCTTCGGTTTCAGTCTACAACTCAATCTACATCGGGACATTTTTGCGCGTCAACTTGGAAGGTCCAACTCTTGCGAAGTTGTTATTGTTGGCCCTACATTTTACGTGGAGCCTTATCTGAAGCTACGGCGTGTGCGCTGTTTTCCGTGACCATACGAAATTGGATGAAAATGCTGCTGGCGGTATTACTAGGAAACCTGGCTTACTTTCTCCTTGCTCCGCATCTGCCGAATGTATTCGCCCATGACATGTTCCAGGTTGATGCCGGACTGTTGCTCGATTTGGGAATCTGTGCGGCGCTCTATCTGGCGATCAGGAAGGTTGTTTAGACCGGTTCTATTTCTTGTTGAGAGCCGTGTTCGGTGGAGAGGGAATAGCAACAAAGGGGCACAAAATCACAAAAAGGTTTCCTTGTGTCTTTTTGTGCCTTTTTTGTGGCCATAATTTGGCGATCATCAAGAACCTTGACGCGCCCATCGGCCGTCAATTTGATGTTCGCTGGCTTCAGATCGCGAGGAACGAGGCTGGACTCGTGTGCAGTCTCCAACTGCTTGGCAGCCGCCATCAGGTCGAAAGCCAGGCGAATGTTTAGTGGTTGATGGTTTAGGAACAGACCCGCCGGCACCGCGCCGACCGTTTTCTCTGCGGCCGAGATACTTATTGCTGCCGCCAAGAAACTCGTGTGGAAGGCGGAAATGATCGTATCCCCCTTGGGGAAAACGATTTCCGCCGTGGAGACGATCGTTTCCAGACCGGAAATAATTGCGTCGCTCGTATCCATAATCGAGTCCGGTCCAGAGATAATCGTGTCCGGACCATCCATAACCGAGATGCGTTTAGAAATGATCGTTTCCGTTGTGGAAATAATTGTTTGGAAGACGCCAATAATCGTTTATGTCCTGCAAATGATCGTTTGCGGCCCGGAAATAATCGTTTCCAGTCCGGAAATAATCGTTGAAATCGGGTATCCGGCTAACTCGCTGATTTAAAAAATGGATAAGATCTGTCGGAAATAATTATTTCCATAGCACCAATCATTGTTTCCATGATGGAAATAATTGTTGGCGAAGCAAACATAATCGCCGGGGTTCCATCAATGATTGTGTGCGGAATGGAAATCGCTATGTACGGCACGACGATGATGGTGGACGCTCCATCAATGATCATGTCCGTTGCGGAAACGAGCGACTCGTTACCGAAGTTACCTATGTGGAGTGCCGACATGATCTTGTCGGAATCATCAATAATTAAGGATGACGTAAAAAATGTTGCAGCGCTTTCATCCCATCAAGCGGAACGTCGCGGGTTCGATCCCCGTCTCCGCTCTTAGATCCAAGGCCGTAGACTCACCGCAGATATCCGTTTCCAAACCAAGTCCAATAAGGTTCCCGCGCCTGTGACTCATCTCGCGACGAGTATCGGGTGGGCGCGATCGCCGAGCACATGGTGCTCGCTCTCGCCTTCGCAATGATGGGCGTGATGTAGGGTGTCGCAGCAATCACGGCGGCGTGGCCAGTTGCCGCCACGTCGGCCAAGGTCCCGGCCGAATCGGCGGAGTTCCCCCGGAAATTGTGCATCGCTGATCACACCCATGAACCGGACTGCATCTTTTTGCCCCGATGGTTCCACGTCGGCAAAAACTTACCACTATCTGAGATAAACCCCAGGAATGCGTTCGCTTCATAACCTGCATTGGAATGAGGCCTGCTAACGCCCGGACATCTGGAAAAATCATTCTGGTCAGGGAGGGCAAATATGCGGCGTAAGGAATGGCGTTTTGTGAGCCTGGGGATTCTTCTCGGCGCCTTGCTCGTGACGAGCAGGATGACTGCCGAGGGCGGAATCAATTCCTGGACGAGTATTGGCCCGGAAGGTGGAGCGATCGCGGCGCTTGCTATTGACCCCATGACGCCGGGCGTGCTCTATGCGGCCGCAGGTGGCGGTGTATTTAAGAGCACTAACGGTGGGGCGAGTTGGAGCGCCGTCAACACGGGCTTGCCCAACAGTTCTTATGTGTCGGTTCTGGCCATCGATCCCCAGACGCCGGCCACCCTCTATGCGGGGACATATAGGGGCATATTCAAGAGCACCAATGGCGGTGGCAGCTGGACCGCCGTCAACACCGGCCTGTCCAACCTCTCTGTAGTGGCCCTGGCGATCGACCCGCAGACGCCGGCCACGCTCTACGCGGTGACGACCTATGGCGGCGTATTCAAGAGCACCACTGGCGGTGGCAGTTGGAGCGCCGCCAACACCGGCCTGCCCAACCTGTTTGTATTGGCCCTGGCCATCGACCCGCAGACGCCGGCCACCCTCTATGCGGGGACAGCTGGCGGCGGCGTATTCAAGAGCGCCAATGCCGGGGGGAGTTGGGGCGCCGTGAACACCGGCCTGACGGCTTCCAGGGTGCGGGCCTTAGCCATCGACCCGCAGACGCCGGCCACGCTTTACGTGGGGACAGCGGGCGTATTCAAGAGCACCAATGGCGGGGGCAGCTGGAGCGCCGTCAACACCGGCCTGCCGTCAGGTGTTGCCTGCGGGTTTTCGTGCATAACATACTTTTCTCCTGTGCAGGCTCTGGCCATCGATCCCCAGACGCCGGCCACGCTCTATGCGGGAACAGGGAATAGTGGCGTATTTAAGAGCACCAATGGCGGGGGGAGCTGGAACGCCATCAACACCGGCCTAACCAACCCCAATGTGATCGCCCTAGCCATCGACCCGCAGACGCCGGCCACGCTCTATGCAGGGACAGATGGCGGCAGCGTACTTGTCTACACTGCGGACCGGACGCCGCCGGCGACCACGTTGACGCTGGCGGGACCTGCGGGCAG